>JBIOJX010000039.1:0-15483 GCA_044451265.1 Desulfobaccales bacterium | reverse complement strand
TCCCAGGACGACACGGTGGAGCGGGCGGCCCAAATTATGCTGGAGCACACCATCTCGGGACTGCCGGTGGTGGATGCGGCCGGCAAGCTGGTGGGCATTATCACCCAGTCGGACATCTTCCGGGCCTTCATGCACGTCAGCGGCATCTCCAGGGCGGGGCGCAGTTCGGCCTGCGCCTGGAAGACCGGCCCGGCATCATCAAAGAGGTGGCGGACCTGATGCGGGACCGCGGCGGCCGCCTGGTGAGCCTCATGACCTATTATCGCACCCCTGAGGAAAACCGCCGGGACGTCTATATCCGGGTGAAAGACCTCTCAGGCGAAGCGGTGGCGGAGATCAAGGCGGACCTGGAAAAAAGATTCGAAATCATTTACGTCATTCCTGAAGGGGCGGGGGCGCAGTAGGAAAAGAAAAGGTTCACCACAGAGGCACAAAGAGCACAGAGGAGCACAGAGAAAAAATTAATAAGGCGGGATTGGCTTTACCAATCCCGCCTTTGATATTCTTTGTGTCCCTCTGTGTCCTCTGTGCCTCTGTGGTGAAGTGATTTTCGCTTTTTACATATGCTCGATCAACCCCTGCCCGAAGGCGGAGCAGGAGACTTCCTGGCTGCCGGGCAGCAGCCGGGCCAGGTCGTAGGTGGCGACCCCGGCCTGCAGGGTGCGCGGCAGGGCCTGGTGGATGAGCTGCGCCGCCTCCAGCCAGCCCAGGTACTCCAGCAGCATGGTCCCGGAGAGGATGAGGGAGGTGGGGTTGACCTTATCCAGGCCGGCGTATTTGGGGGCGGTGCCGTGGGTGGCCTCGAAGATGGCGCAGTTGTCACCGATATTGGCCCCGGGGGCCATCCCCAAACCGCCCACCTGGGCCGCCAGGGCGTCCGAGATATAGTCGCCGTTGAGGTTCGGGGTGGCGATGACCTGATACTCCGCCGGCCGGAGCAGCACCTGCTGGAAGAGGTTGTCCGCCAGCCGGTCCTTCAGGAGCACTGTGCCCTCCGGCACGACCCCGTGGTAGCGGGTGGCCAGTTCCCCTTCGTTGGTCACCCGGTCGCCGAATTCCGCCGCCACCTCGTAGCCCCAATTCTGGAAGGCCCCCTCGGTGTACTTCATGATGTTGCCTTTGTGCATCAGGGTGACGGAGGCCCGACTGTGCTCCACGGCGTATTTCAGGGCCATGCGGATCAGGCGCTTGCTGCAGCGCTCGGTCATGGGCTTGATGCCGATGGCCGCGGTGGGATCCAGGGAGCAGCCCAGTTCGGTGTTCAGAAAATGAATCAGCTTCTGGGCCTCGGGGCTGGTGGCCGGCCACTCGATGCCCGCATAGACGTCTTCGGTGTTCTCCCGGAAGATCACCATGTCAATGAGTTCCGGCGCCTTCATGGGGCTGGGCACCCCGGCGTAATAGCGCACCGGCCGGATGCAGGCGTAGAGGTCCAGGACCTGGCGCAGGGTGACGTTCAGGGAGCGGAAGCCGCCGCCGATGGGGGTGGTCAGCGGCCCCTTGAGGGCCACCCGAAATTCCCGCAGGGCCGCCAGTGACTCCACCGGTAAATAACTGCGGGTCTGCTTAAAGGCCTTTTCCCCGGCCAGGACCTCCTGCCAGACGATCTGCCTGTGCTTGCCGTAGGCCTTGGCCACCGCGGCGTCCAGCACCGGTCGAGTGGCGGCCCAGATATCGGCGCCGGTGCCGTCCCCTTCGATGAACATGACTATTGGGTTATCGGGGACTTGCAGTTCCCCGCCGGGAATCTGGGTAATCTTTGCCGCGTTTGCCATGGCCTTCCCTCTTCGAAGAATGTCTTAATATTTCAACCCATTTTTGCCGGCGGCGCAAGTGCGATTTGAGAGGAAACGGTGAGCAGTTAAAAAAGCTAATAGAGAAATACGGCGTGCAGTTCGGCTGGCTAATCATAAGAAAAGCGGAGAGCCGCGAAAAGCATCAAGGCCTGGAGGATGAGGGCCGCGGCGCCCATGAACAACAAGGCAACCACCGGATAGGCGACCAATCTCCACCGGGGCCGCCGACGTAACGCAGCCTGAAGGCGCGGCAACCACTGCTGGAAATCTTCAGAAAGGAAAATAAAGATCAGGAAAACACCGGCGAAAGCCAGGATGGTTTCCAGGACATAGTTCCCCATAGGTCTTTGACCTGGGCGGGTGCAAACAGGCGGAGAACGACCGTCTGCCGAAGTTTACCTGAGACGCGGGTGCAGATACCGGTTAGCTGCCTCTGTTCCTGACCTGCGGAGACAGGAAGTTCCAGATAAGGATGAGTATCGCCACCAGCATCACTGACATGACGGGATGGCCGCTGATCTCATCTCTTACCCTAGACCAGGCAAACTCCAGGGCATACCATCCTTGGTTCAACAGATTGCTCATCTGCTTGCCCTCGATTGAGATTAATTTGCCTATAACCCATATAATAAAAATCACAAAAGCACAATTATTTTTTCCAGATAATCATCCAGCCAGGGGCACCAGCTCCACCCGGCCCCAGGCCCCCAATTTGTCGCCCATGATGACCACGGCGCCCAGGACTTCCGGCACTTGTGCGGCCCACTCCAGGGCCGCGGCAATATCCCCGGCCTGCTTGACCCGGTTGCCCAGGCCGCTGGCCGCGGCGTCCGCCAGGGCCGCGTTGGGGGCCAGGATACAGGCGGCGTCGGCCCGACCGAAACTGAGGGAAGGGCCCACCGTGCCCGAGGAAGTGCAGACCCCCAGGGGGGACAGAGCCGGGTCGATTTTCAGGCCCACCCGGTGGCTCAAGGGCGATTTGCCGGCAAAGAGGGCGACGGTGGCCGGAGAGGCCACCTGCAGATAAAGGTCGCCGCCGTTCTCCACGATGATCTCGTCACTCCAGGGCGCCAGGGCCCGGCCCACCCGCTCGGCCAGGGCCCCGGCCACCGCGGCCATGGGGCCTACCCCGACGGTCCGGGCGGCCTTGATCATCTGGCGCACCACCGGCGGGGCAAAAGGGTCCTCCGGCCAGGGTGCCAGAGTGGTGCGGAACTCCGGGTGGGCGGCGATGTAGGCCTCCAACTGGCGGCGTTCCTGGAGCACCACCTCCCTAACCTCTGGGGACAGATCCCGGCCGGCCAGGACCCAAAGGTCCGTCTCCTTGACGGCCACCTGAAAACCCACCAGGCCCGGCCGGGCCCTACGGGTGCGGTAGGTGCGGCGTTCGTAAGTTAATGGCGTCATGTTTTATCGACCTTGGTAAGTCAATCGGCGATTAGCAGTTAGCTCCGTTAGCAGTTAGGAAAGAGGTCGATCGGGGCGAGGTCTTCCTGCTAACTGCTAACGGCCAACAGCTAACTGCTGCTCCCGCGTTTGCCACCTTAAATTAAAAATGCACCACCAAGGCGCCAAGGACACCAAGATATTTTTCTTGGTGAATCTTGGTGATCTTGGTGGTTAGTCAGTCTTCCACTCCGCCATTTTATTACTCAAAGCCACGAACTCCGCCAGGTCCAGGGTCTCGCCCCGGCGTCCCGGGTCGATGCCTATCTCTGCCAGGATGGCCCGCAATTGCTCCGGGCTCAGCCCAAAATCAGCGGCCCGGGCCGTCAGGGTGTTGTTCAGGGTCTTACGGCGCTGGCCGAAGGCGGCCTTTACCACCCGGGCCAGGAGATCGGGGTCCAGGGCCGCGGGCGAGGGGATAGCAGGCGTAAGCTTCAGGACCACCGAGTCCACCTGGGGGGGTGGGAAAAAATTGGCCGGCCCCAGGGAAAAGAGGCGTTGGATGGAGAAATGATGGCGCAGCAGCACCGAGAGGATGCCGTAATCCTTGGTGCCCGGCCTGGCCAAGAGGCGCGCCCCCACCTCCTGCTGCATCATCAGCACCGCCCGGCTGAAGGCCTGCCGCTCGGCCATCAGCTTGAAGAGCAGGGGCGAAGTGATCTGGTAAGGGAGATTCCCCGCCACCGCCAGGGGCCGGCCCACCTCCCGGCTCAGCCCCAGGAAATCAAAGCGCAGCACATCCTGGCAATGCACCTCCACCGTTGCGACCCCGGCCAAGAGTTCCTCCTGTAAAAACTGCGCCAGGGCCGGGTCCCGCTCCACCGCCACTACCCGCCGGGCCTTTTGGGCCAGAAAGACCGTCAAGGCCCCCAGACCGGCGCCGATCTCCACTACGGTGTCAGCGCCGGTCAGCTCCAGGGCCGCCACAATGCGCCGGGCCTGGTGGGCGTGCACCAGAAAGTTCTGGCCCAGGGTCTTCTTAGGCCTCAGGCCCAGACGCTGCAGGAGGATTTTGGGGGAGGTTGAGGACATGGGCAACCTTTGGCGCCTTGAGACGGCGATAGCGCGTGATGATCCATAAGGTCAAAAAATATGAAACGATGGCCGGGGGGATGGCGATGATCAGCCCTCCCACTTGCAGGGCCAGGCCCCCACGGCAGATCAAGTGCAGAGAGTTGGCCCAGGTATAAGTCTCGGGGAGTCTCAAGGGCGCCCCCCGGTGCAATAAAAAATGCCCCACCTTGAAGGCGGTCAGATAAAGGAACGGGATGGTTAGCGGGTTGGACAACTGAATCCCCACCACCGCGGAGATCACGGAGACCCGCAACAGGGGGGCCAGGGTCAGAACGGTGATAAAATGGAAGGGAATGGTGGGAGTGACGCCCACGAAGACGCCCAGGGCCATGCCCCAGGCCAGCTTCCGGGGATCGTCCTGGAGGCGGAGGAACTTGAGCCAATGGAAGCGCAGGATGCGTTTGACCGACATAGAATTGTTCAGGATAGCCTAATCTGAAATTATCTTATAAGGAAATCATATTTTGGCAGGTTTTTCCTGAATTATTTTACTTGATAGACGCCCATTCCCGGGCCTGGATGAAGATGCCCGCAGGCCGATAATTCTTTTGCATTATGGTAAATGTATGATATGTATTAAGTTTCAGATAATTATTTGATAGCGGCGTACAACCTTGAACCTCGAACTTTGAACTTTGAACTCTCCGATGGACGGCTGGGCTTACCTCGAAGATTTTTTGCAATACCTGCGGGTGGAGCGGCAGATGTCGCCCCACACCCTGCGGAACTATGCCCTGGACATCAGCCAGTTTCTGCAATTTTTGCAAGGGAGCCGGGACCAGGTCGCCCTTGGGGAGGTCAGCTACCCGGACCTGCGGGCCTTTCTGGCCCATAGCCTCAAGGGCAGGCGCAAGACCACGGTGGCCCGGAAGCTCTCGGCCCTGCGCACCTTCTTCAAGTATTTGCAGCGCCAGGGCGTGGTGGAGGTCAATCAGGCCAAACTGGCCCCCAGCCCCAAGCTGGAGCAGACCCTGCCCCATTTCCTGACGGTGGACGAGGCCTTTCACCTGCTGGACACCGTCGGTGGCGATGAGTTCGGGGCCTGCCGGGACCGGGCGATTTTGGAGGTCTTTTACGGCGGCGGCCTCCGGTTGTCGGAACTGGCCGGGCTTAAACTGAGCGATCTTGACCTGAAGGAAGGCGTGCTGCGGGTCTGGGGCAAGGGCGCCAAAGAGAGGCTGGCCTTTCTGGGCCAGCCCGCGAAATCGGCCTTAAAGGAATATCTCCCCCGACGCCGGGCGCATTTGGAGCGCACCGGGGCGCCGGAGCAGACCGCCCTGTTCGTCAACCGGCAGGGCGGTGGGTTAGGCAGCCGCTCGGTGGCCCGCCTGGTGGAGAAATGGGCGCAAGTGGCGGGCCTCTCCCAGGCCCTGACGCCCCACGCCCTGCGCCACAGCTTCGCCACCCATCTGCTGGAGGGGAAGGCCGATCTGCGAACCGTGCAGGAGCTGCTGGGACATAGTTCCATTTCCACTACGGCCCACTATACGCATGTGAACCTGGACTATTTAATGGAGGAGTACGATAAGGCGCACCCGCGGAGTAAATGACGGGCCAAAAGGGGAAAAGGCGAACGGGCGAAAAAGGATTCGAACCTGCGACCTTCGGGTTATGAGCCCGACGAGCTTTAAACTTGATAGTTTACAATCAAAATAGGACAACAATGCGCAGGCTAAAACTTCAGGAACAACGACTGTCTTAGCTGCGGGGATGAAAAATCCCCCCTGCCCCCCTTTTTCAAAGGGGGGTTCAAAGTCCCCCTTTGAAAAAGGGGGATTTAGGGGGATTTGCAGTTTTCGCGCTAAAGCCCTGCGGCTAGAACCGCCGAGGGCGGCGGTTCCACATTATTTTCTTGGCGTCTTTGCGTGAGGTTATCTTGATGGACTCTTTTGGAAAATTCCGCGGCACCACAATTTTGATGGTCCGCCGCGGTGATAAGGTGGCGGTGGCCGGCGACGGCCAGGTGAGCCTGGGCGACATGGTGATGAAGCATAAGGCCAAAAAGGTGCGCCGCCTTTACCACGGCAAGATCGTCGCCGGTTTTGCCGGCTCGGCGGCCGACGCCCTCACCCTGTTCGAGCGGCTGGAAGCCAAGCTGGAGGCCCACCAGGGCAACCTCACTCGGGCGGTGGTGGAACTGGCCAAGGACTGGCGCACCGACCGGATTCTCCGGCGTCTGGAGGCCATGCTGCTCACCGTGGACGCCAGCGGCTGCTTTCTCATCTCCGGCACCGGCGACGTCATCGAGCCGGACGAAGGGGTAATGGCCATCGGCTCCGGCGGCGCCTACGCCCTGGCCGCGGCGAGGGCTTTAATGGCGCATACCGACCTGCCCCCCGCCGCCATCTGCCGGGAGGCCATGACTATTGCGGCGTCGTTGTGTGTGTATACGAATAGCGAGATTGTGATTGAGGAACTTTAATGCCAGCTTGAAAGAAGAATTTACGTTCCCACAAGAGAGTGATATAGAAAAATGAAATTCTGGGAGCAATTATTAGCAACTTTTATAGGCGCTACGGCTGGTTTTATTTTTTCTCTGGTCCTTTTCTGGCTTAAAGAACAATGGAAACAGAATAGACTAATAAAAAACCTTCTTGTTAACCTGCATTTCGAATTGGAATATAATCTAAATTTATTTAAAAAATACTCAGAGAGAGTCACCGAATGTATAGAAGCAGTTAACTCTGGAAATAGACAGGTATATATAAACTTGGATTATACATTCATTGCTTCATATTTTTCGTTACAATTTTACCGGGAAGGATTGGCGAGTAAATACTTACATTATGAAGACGTGAAGCAATGGAATGATGTGTTGTCCAATCATTCTCAGGGCATGGAGCAGTACATTTTGGATATCTTAGAAAGCTGGAGGAAGTCTGAAGTAGAAAAAGAAAAGGTATTCAATTTGCTAAAACATGAAAGAGATAATTTAAATTACGGAATAAAAATGACGGAATATTTGAAGACCAAGATTCCTTCTTAACCACCTAAAGCGGGCATTGCCCAGAGCTTATTTGCTTTTAGCTGACAGCTGATCGCTGATAGCTGACAGCTTCACAAAAGGATTTATAACCATGGAATTGCTCAAGGCGCTGCGGGGTTCCGGGGATACGCTTACCCCCCGGGAGATCGTGGCGGAGTTGGACAAATATATCGTCAGTCAAAAGGACGCTAAGCGCGCCGTGGCCGTGGCGCTGCGTAACCGTTGGCGGCGCCAGCAGGTCCCCGAGGCCCTGCGGGACGAAATCGCCCCCAAGAACATCATCATGATCGGCCCCACCGGGGTGGGCAAGACCGAGATCGCCCGTAGATTGGCCAAACTGGCCCAGTCGCCCTTTCTGAAGATCGAGGCCACCAAGTTCACCGAAGTGGGCTATGTCGGCCGGGACGTGGAGTCCATGGTCCGGGACCTGATGGAGCTGGCGGTGAACCTGGTGAAGGCCGAAGCGCGGGACAAGGTCCAGGCCAAGGCCGCCGAAGCCGTGGAGGAGCGCCTGCTGGAGCTGCTGCTCCCCGGCCCGGCCCCGGGCCAGGAAGGGGAAGGGGAGTCCACCACCACCCGGGAAAAGTTCCGGGCCATGCTGCGGGACGGCAAGCTGGAGGACCGCTTTGTGGAACTGGAGACCACCCAGCGGAACACCCCGGTGGTGGAGATCTTCTCCGCCGCGGGCATGGAGGAGATGGACTTCAATCTGAAGGACATGCTGGGCAACATCTTCCCCGGCAAGACCAAGCAGCGTAAAGTCAAGGTCTCGGAGGCCCGGGAACTCCTGCTCCAGGAAGAGGCGAGCCGCCTCATCGACATGGACCGGGTGGTGGAGGAGGCCCGGCGCAAGGTGGAGCAGCATGGCATCATCTTCCTGGATGAGATCGACAAGATCGTCGGCCGGGACCACGGCCGGGGGCCGGACGTCTCCCGTGAAGGGGTGCAGCGGGACCTGCTGCCCATCGTGGAAGGCACCACCGTGACCAGCAAGTACGGCATGGTGCGCACCGACCACATCCTGTTCATCGCCTCCGGCGCCTTCCACCTGTCCAAGCCCTCGGACCTGATCCCGGAGATGCAGGGGCGCTTCCCCATCCGGGTGGAGCTGCAGTCCCTGGGGGCGGAGGAGTTCCGGCGCATCCTGACTGAGCCGGAGAACGCTTTGATCAAGCAGTACCAGGCCCTGATGGAGACGGAGGGCATTCGCCTGATTTTTGCGCCGGAGGCCATCAGCGAGATCGCCGCCCTGGCCACCAAGGTGAACGAGCGCACCGAAAATATCGGGGCCCGGCGGCTCCATACCATCATGGAGAAGCTGCTGGAGGAGATCTCCTTCACCGCCCCGGACCTGGGCGCCCGGGAGATCACCATCACGGCGGAGTATGTCCGGGAACGGCTGGATAACTTGATTGCGGATGAGGATTTGAGCCGTTACATTTTGTAGGGGCCAGGGGTTAGTTGCCAGAGGTCAGTTAAAAAAGACTTGACTACCGACTACTATTTTTAAGGCGATAAGAATGGGAATCATGCAAGATACTTTTGTTTCTACAATAAAAGAAACATATAGTTTGGAGAACATTGTAACATTAATTTTTCAAAGACGCCTTCGACTTCTTGGGATTGATCTTGATTCATCTCAACTTGATAAAATTAAAACTAAGATAAAAGAAATCGGTATAGAGAATTTTAAGCTTGAAATAGATGATAAATTTATTCCACAAGGTATTGACAAGAATGATTTGGAAATAAAAATAACAGGAGAAGATGTAGAGATAGTTGATAAAAATATTACAGAAAGAATTGAAAAGGCTATTCCCAAAATCCTTGACGACTTATCACCTAGAATTTTAAACAGGCTTAAGCGAGATGTAAATATAATATTAAAATCGAATCTCAAAGAAAGGAAAGCATTAGAAACAACTATTTTCAAACAATGGGAAAAAGCTCTTAACCTGCTACAAATATTCATAAATATTGCGATTGAAGCTGGTAACGGTTTCATTAGTGAATCTAAGGATAATGCTATTAAAGAAATTGATTATGTATTTGAAGTATTGGCAAGATTACATGCTAGAGCTTGCCAGGTTGCATCAGAGATATTAGTATTACTTAAATCTGGTTTCGCAGACGGTGCACATGCTCGATGGCGATCTCTTCACGAAATTGCCGTCATAGCTTATTTTATAAGTTCAAATAGTAGTGAAGTTGCGGAACGTTATATACTTCATGAAGCAATTGAATCTTATAAAGCCGCAAAATGTTACCAAAATTATTGCAAACAAATCGGTTATGAGCCACTTACAGACGAGGAATTTAATAATCTTATTTTGGAAAAAGATGATCTCATCAAGAGATTTGGCGAGGCTTATAAAAATGAATATGGATGGGCTGAAATTGTATTAAACAAAAAACGACCAAGCTTTCGTGATATAGAAGAATATGTAGGACTAGAGCATTTTAGACCGTTTTATAAAATGGCTAGCGATAATATTCACGCTAATCCAAAAGGTGTATTTTTTAAACTTGGGCTTTACCCTACAGATCCAGAAATACTTCTTGCTGGCCCAAGTAATCTTGGGTTAGCAGAACCTGGTCGGGGCACTGCACTATCCCTTTTACAAGTTACTATTTCTTTATTAACGTCAAGGACTACTATAGATGGACTTATTGTTGGTGATATATTGAGAAGGTTAGAAGAAGAAATTGAGCAGGTCTTCTTTGAAACCCATGAATCTATTGAAAATGATATTTTTAATTGAATGATAAGAAACTCGATCATTAATCTTTGAATCTTGTAAAAAATTATAAGTTGGAACCTAATTATATGACCAACGAATACATCAAAAAGGCCGAAGTTCTGCTGGAGGCGCTGCCGTACATGCGCCGCTTTCAGGGGCAGACCGTGGTGATCAAGTACGGCGGCGCGGCGCAGTTGGAGCCGGAACTGAAGGCCGCTTTCGCCCGGGACGTCACCGTGCTGCAATACCTGGGCATTCACCCGGTGGTGGTGCACGGCGGCGGCCCCCAGATCGGCAAGGTGCTGGCCCAGATGGACATCCCCACGCGCTTCGTGGAGGGCCAGCGGGTCACCGACGAGCGCACCATGGACGTGGTGGAGATGGTCCTGGCCGGCAAGATCAATAAAGAGATCGTCGCGCTCATCAATACCGCCGGGGGCACCGCGGTGGGACTGAGCGGCAAGGACGGCCGCCTGCTCACGGCCCGGAAGCTCAAGTTCTACAAGCCCCGGGAGGACGAGCCCCCGGAGATCATCGACATCGGTCTGGTGGGGGAGGTGACCGCGGTGAACGTCGCCCTGATCCGCACCCTGCAAAATGAGCATTTTATCCCGGTCATCGCCCCGGTGGGCGTGGGTGATGCCGGGGAGACTTACAATATTAATGCCGACACGGTCGCCGGGGCGGTGGCCAAGGCGATGCAGGCGGCCAAACTCATCCTGCTCACCGACGTGGCCGGAGTCCTGGATGAGAACCAGCACCTGGTCTCCAGTCTGGACCGGGACCGGGCCCTGGTCATGATGGACTTAGGCACCATCAAGGGCGGCATGATCCCCAAGATCAACTGCTGCCTGGAAGCGGTGACCGGCGGGGTCGGCAAGGCCCACATCCTGGACGGCCGCACGCTCCATTCGGTGCTGCTGGAAATTTTCACCGACATGGGTATCGGCACGGAGATAGTTGGGTAGTCGTCAGTAGCCAGTTCCCAGTTGCCAGTAAGCTGCGACCCTGGCCATTAGTCTTTTCTGAGAACTGGGAACTGAGAACTGGGAACTTGAAGATAGACTTCGCAGGAGAAAGCGAGTGAGTAATAACTGGATTGAACGCGCTAATAAAGTTGTGATGAACACCTACGGCCGGCTGCCCCTGGTCTTGGTCAAAGGCGCCGGCTGCCGGGTGTGGGATGATACCGGCAAAGAATACCTCGATTTCGTCGCCGGGCTGGCGGTGTGCAACCTGGGCCACGCCCACCCGGAGGTGGCTGCCGCCGCGGCGGCGCAGTTGACGCAGTTGGTGCACGTCTCCAACATCTACTACACCACCCCCATGGTGGAACTGGCGGAACTGCTGGTGCGCCTGTCCTTTGCGGACCGGGTCTTTTTCGCCAACAGCGGCGCCGAAGTCAACGAAGGGGCCATCAAGCTCTGCCGGCGCTACTCCCGGGAGAAGTTCGGCCCCGGCCGCCACCGCATCATCAGTGCCCTGAACTCCTTCCATGGCCGGACCATGGGGGGACTATCCGCCACCGGCCAGGAGAAGTTTCATAAGGGCTTCGAGCCTTTGCTGGAAGGGTTTTCGTATGTGCCTTTTAATGACCTGAAGGCGCTGACCGCGGCGGTGGACGAGAGCGTCTGCGCCGTGCTGCTGGAGCCCGTTCAGGGTGAGGGCGGCGTCTGCCTGCCGGATGCCGATTATTTCAAGGGCGTGCGGCGCTTGTGCGATGAGAAAAACCTGCTGCTGGTGCTGGATGAGGTCCAGTCCGGTCTGGGCCGCACCGGCCGGCTGTTCGCCCATGAGCATTACGGCATCAAGCCCGACGTCATGACCCTGGCCAAGGCGTTGGCGGGCGGCCTGCCCATGGGGGCGCTGCTGGCCACCGAAGCAGTGGCCTCCGCCTTCATCCCCGGCGCCCACGCCAGCACCTTCGGCGCCGGGCCGGTCATCGCCGCCGCGGCCAAGACCGCGGTGGGCCTCTTGAGCGACGCCAAGTTGCTGGCCGAGGTCCGGGCCAAAGGCGAATATGTGCACCAGGCGCTGTCCCTGTTGCAAGCCAAGTTCCCCGTAATCAAAGAAGTGCGCGGCCTGGGCCTCATGTGGGGCCTGGAGTTGGCCCAGGAGGGCGCGCCGGTGGTGACCGCCTGCCTGGAGCGGGGCCTGTTGCTCAACTGCACCCAGGGCAATGTCATCCGGCTGCTGCCGCCGTTGATCGTCGGGATGGACGAAATCGACCAGGGCTTGCGCATCCTGGAGGAGGCTTTGGGATTGTTATGAAAGACGTAGGGGCGAATCTGGTATTCGCCCAATTTCAGGGCGAACACCAGGTTCGCCCCTACAGAGAAATATTTCCATGAAACGTGACCTGTTGACCATATTGGACCTGAGCCGGGAAGAGATCGTCACCCTGCTGGCCCGGGCCCGGGAATTGAAGGCCCTGCACGCCCGTGGGGTAGAGCACACCCCGCTCACGGGCAAAATTCTGGGCATGATCTTCGACAAGCCCTCCACCCGCACCCGGGTTTCCTTCGAGGCGGGCATGGCCCAGTTGGGCGGCAGCAGCATCTACCTGGCCCCGGGGCAGACGCAGATGGCCAGGAACGAGCCCATCCCCGACACCGCCCGGGTCCTGTCCCGTTACGTGGACGGGGTGGTGGTGCGCACCTTCGCCCAGGAGACGGTGGCAGATCTGGCCCGGCATGCCAGCATACCCATCATTAACGGCCTCACCGACGCCCACCATCCCTGCCAGGTGCTCAGCGACCTGATGACCATGGAGGAGCGCTTCGGCCGGCTGGCCGGCCTCAAGGTGGCCTGGGTGGGGGACGGCAACAACATGGCCAACTCCTGGATCACCGCGGCCATGCACCTGGATCTGTGCCTGTATCTGGCCTGCCCGCCAGGCTATGAGCCCGACGCCGCCTTAATGGCTCAGGCCAAAAAGATGGGCCGGTGCATCAACCTGGACCATGACCCGGAATGGGCCGTGCAGGATGTCCACGTGATCAACACCGACGTCTGGGCCTCCATGGGCCAGGAAGACGAAGCCGCGGCCCGGCGGGAGGCCTTCCAACCCTACCAGGTCAACGCCGCTCTCCTGAAGCTGGCCCTGCCCGAGGCCATCGTGCTCCACTGCCTGCCGGCCCACCGGGAGGAGGAGATCACCGCCGAGGTGCTGGAAGGGCCGCAATCCGCGGTCTGGGACCAGGCGGAAAACCGCCTCCACTTCCAGAAGGCCCTGCTGGAGTGGCTGTTGGGATAAAGGCAGGGGTTAGGGATTAGGGGTTAGTAAATGAAAAATTCGGTAGCGCAGGCTTCCAGCCTGTGCCTGTAGGGTGCTCCTACGCACCAATAAAAAAGGCTGGTGGTGCATAGGACGCACCCCACAACCCCATAGTAACAAGGCACAGCCGCCTCGGCTGTGCTTAAGGAAGGGCGGTCACGCTCGCTATAAAACTTGATCGGATAAAAAAATGACCAACATCAAAAAAATCGTCCTGGCCTACTCCGGTGGGCTGGACACCTCGGTAATCCTCAAGTGGCTGAAGGAAACTTATAAGTGTAAGGTGGTGGCCTTTGCCGCCGATTTGGGGCAGGGCGACGATCTCGCCGAAGTAGCCGCCAAGGCCAGGGCCACCGGCGCCGACGAGGTCTTCGTCGAGGACCTGAAGCAGGAGTTCGTCTGGAACTTCGTCTGGCCTATGTTCCGGGCCAACGCCCTTTATGAAGGGGCCTATATGTTGGGCACCTCCATCGCCCGGCCCCTGATCGCCAAGGCCCAGGTGGAGGTGGCCAAAAAGACCGGGGCCGACGCCGTCAGCCACGGCGCCACCGGCAAGGGCAACGACCAGGTGCGCTTCGAACTCACCTACCAGGCCCTGGCCCCGGATCTGAAAATCATCGTGCCCTGGCGGGAATGGGACCTGCAGGGCCGGGCCGACTGCGTCGCCTACGCCAAAAAGCACGGCATCCCGGTGCCGGTGACCAAGGAGAAGCCCTACTCCAGCGACGCCAATCTGCTGCACATCAGCTTCGAGGGCGGCATCCTGGAGGACCCCTGGGCCGAGCCGCCGGCGGAGATGTTCATCCTGACCAAATCGCCCCAGGAGGCCCCGGACAAGCCGCGCTACCTGGAGATCCACTATGAGCAAGGCGACCCGGTGGAGGTGGACGGCCAGCGCCTCAGCCCGGCTAATCTTTTGGCCGTGCTGAACGAAATCGGCGGCGAACACGGCGTCGGCCGGGTGGACCTGGTGGAAAACCGCTACGTGGGCCTGAAATCCCGGGGGGTGTACGAAACCCCGGGCGGCGCCATCCTGCGGGCGGCGCACATGGCGGTGGAGTCCATCACCCTGGACCGGGAGGTGATGCACCTCAGGGACAGCCTCAGCCCCCGCTACGCCGAACTGGTCTACAACGGCTACTGGTTCGCCCCGGAGCGCGAGGCCCTGCAAAAGCTCATCGACGAGGCCCAAAAACCGGTGACCGGCACCGCCCGGCTGAAGCTCTATAAGGGCAACGTCACGGTGGTGGGGCGGAAGAGCCCCCATTCCCTTTACCGCCCCGACCTGGTGACCTTCGAGGCCGGCGGCGACTACCAGCAGGCGGACGCCACCGGCTTCATCCGCCTGAACGCCCTGCGCCTGAAGATCCGGGCGAAGCTGGAGGGGAAGTAGGGGCGAATCTTGTATTCGCCCATCGCTTCAGGGCGAACACAAGGTTCGCCCCTACTAAGGATTAACTGACCACTGCTAAGGGAGGCGGTGATTCCTGCCATACTCGCGTTATCTGGTCTCGGGACTCTGCTGGGGCCTGGGGCTGCTGATGGTTTTCTGGCAGCCCGGCCGCAACCTCTGGTTCGGGGTGCGCCTGCCCTGGACCCTGGCGGACGCCGCCATTTGGAAGAAATCCTGGCGACTGGCCTCCCGGCTCCTCATGGTCATGGGCGTCACGGTGCTCATCTCCTGGCGAGCCTTTTGGATTTCCACGGCCCATCTCATCGGTTTAAGCTGCCTCTATACCGTGATCTTGTACCGCTGGAAATACGGCACCTGGCGGTTCTGGAAGGAGATCGGCTGGATCGACTACCGGCCGGTGGTGCGCTGCGCCCACTGCGGCCATTTTCAAAAGCTGCGGGACGAAAGCGAGGCGCCCGGGGCCAGCTGCGAGGCCTGCGGGCAGTTGTGCCGCCGCCGGGAACATGGGCGTCATCCCATCGTGGTGTTTTGCCAATACCTCCGGCGCACTTTATCCACCCTGGGGGGCCGGCTCCCCAAGAGTCCGCCGGAGCCCTGAGGCTCTGAAAGAAAAGGAAAGGTCATGAAAGCCAGACTGATCGCCGCCATTTTGGTATTATTGCCGTTGCTGCCCGTAAATAATCTGTACGGCAGCGAACCGGCAAGCAAATATTATCCCCTCAAGCCGGGGCTGACCTGGACCTATATGG
>JBIOJX010000038.1:0-15697 GCA_044451265.1 Desulfobaccales bacterium | reverse complement strand
CTACCATACTGCACGGGGAAAGAGTACTGCCCAGGTTGTTGTTCAGGGTGAAGGTACCGGCATTGAGGGTATAGGTTCCCGCAAAAGGCGACCCGTCTCCCCCCAAAGTCAGGCTCCCGGCGCCCTGCTGATTAAAGATCCCGTAGCCGAACAGAGGCCCGTTAAAGCTGGACGCAAAAGTACCGGTGTCGAAGGCACCGCCGTTATCCAGCACCACCATGGTCCTGGACGTGGTTAGGGCCGCGCCGACCTGGAGGGTGCCACCGTTGAAGGTGAGAGGACCGGTCGCGGCGCCCAGGTTGGCGTCGCTCACCACGTTTAGGGTACCGCCGTTCAGGAGGGTGCCCCCGCTGTAAGTGTTGGTGCTACTCAGGTTGAGGGTACCGTTGCTGATTTTGCTGAGGGTACCCGCACCAGAAATAACTCCTGACAGGGTGGAGTTGAAGGTGTTGGTGTCCAAAGTGCCGCCGTAAGGCAGCAAAGTGATGGCCCTGGCGGAGGTAAAATCGGCGGCGGCCTGGAGGGTGCCGCCGTTAAAGGTCAGGCCCCCGGAGGCCGCGCCCAGATTGGCGTCGCTCAAGATGTTGACCGTGCCGGCATTAAACAGGGTGCCGCCGGCATACGTATTGGTCCCTCGGAGGGAGAGGATGCCGTCACCGGCCTTGGTGAAACTCCCTGCTCCCTTGATGACCCCGTTCACGGTGACATCGGATCCGGCCGTATCAAAGGTGCCCCCCAGAGCGGTGAGGGTGAGGTCTTTGGCATAAGTAATAGGGTCGGGGGTCTGCACCGTGCCGCCGTTGAGGGTCTGGTTGTCCGAACCCGCTCGGAGCAGCCGGATCCAGTCGCGGTCCACGGATGACGGGGTGGCCGGCATCAGGGTGCTGGCGTTGGCCAAAGTAAAGGCCCCGCGGCCCAGGGTGCCCACTGCCAGGGTATCGTCCCGGATGCTGTAATCCATCTCCCAGATGAAGGTGTTGGGCAGAGTGCCTTTCAGGGAATACCAATTATCCAGATCCGTGTCCCGGGCGGCATACAGGGCCCCGTATCCCCCTGCCACCACGGCATTGAGGCCGTTGGAGATGAACTGTAAGGCATTGAGTTGGGACAAAGAGAGCCGTTTGGTCCAAGTCGTGCCCTGATCCCCGGTATCGCGCACGGCTGTGCCGTCGGCGGCGTAAAATTTCCGGTCGGAATTGGCATTGATGCACACACTCGTAATATTGTTGGCGCCATTATAGCCGCTAAGTTGGGTCAGAGATCCGACCTGAAGGGTAGTGGACAACCACAGACGATTACCCTCGGCGGCGAGCAGGAGATTGGCGTTTCCAGGCCGGCCGTAGGCAATGTCCGCCACAGACGAGGCGAAAGTATCACTGCAGATATCCGTGAGCTTCAGGTCCTGCGTCAAGCCGCTGCTGGCGTCATCCGTGGCCAGATAAAGGCGTTGGGTGCCGATGGCCAGATTGGTCTTGTCCGCCTGGTTCACCCGGATAGGGGCATATGGGGGGATGGAACTCCCAACTTCTTTTTCATACTTCGTGAGTGACTCTGTTGTATCCGGCCCGGTCACGACCCTTAAGTCGGTATTCAGCACCTCATCCAAGATCTTATTGTCGGTATCCACCTTGAGGCGGGCGAAATCTGCCAAGTTGGTGTAGCTCATATAGTGCACTGAAAAGGTGGGATCGCCGTCGTTGACTGCGGTCTTGGCACCATCACCCAAAACAATCTCGCGCCAGGTGAGACTGGGGCTCCCGCCGACCTTGTTTTGCTCGGCAGCGCCGGTGTCCTGGTTACCGGAAATAACGGTGTGTGTGTTGCTGTCGTAAGACAGGCCATAAATCTCGGTGACCTGCAGATTGCCGTTGAGGGAGGTCCATCGGCCGGTACTGGATTGGGGGTCGCTGCGGCGGTATACGCCGCCGTCATCGGTTTCCAGAAGATTGCCGTTGGCGTCGAAGGCCATGCTACGGCTGTCGGCATGAGGCGCAGTGCTGTCGGCGGCAAAGTTACTGGTTAGGGGCAGCCATTGCCCATCATAGGGGGTTGTAGTATTCCAGGGATCGACCTCAGGAGGACTACTGAGAGCCTTGCTGGCGTCCCCCCGAAAGAGCTGACCATAGAAGTCATTGGCCCTGATTTGGTTGGGAAATTGTCTCCCACTGTTGGTGAGCTCATTCCAGGCTGCCTGTCGGTCACCACTTATATAGACGTAATTAGGGTTTTTGGTGTCAGCCAGCAGTGCAAAATTAATGTCACCCTGCCCCCCGGGCTGAATCCCGACGAATTTGCCGTCTTCAATAGTACCAGGCAATCCTTGGCCGGCGCCGGAGCCCTGGCCCCCCATGTTTTGCCAGGTCGCGCCCTGGTCCAAGGAGCGCCATACCGTTTGGAGTTGGACATTGCCTTTGCCAAGGTTGTTAGCTACCCCCATAAAAAGCGATTGGCCTCCGGCCCCCACGGTGAGCTGGACGTTCTGCGTGGTGGTTCCGATGCCGCTACTGGCAGGAGTGATATTGGTCCAGGTTTTGCCTTGGTCGTCGCTGCGGAAAAGGCCCTGTTTTTGTACGGCGGCATAGATGCGCTTGTAGTCGCCGGGGTCAAAGGCCAGGCTGGTGACGCTGCCGGTGGGGAGGCCGCCGCTGCCGGAGATCTCGATGAAGCTCGCCCCGCCGTCGGTGCTGCGGAAGAGGCCGGTGACCGGGGTCGGGGGACCGGCATTGAGGATGTTATCCCGGGAGGCGACGAACATGAGCTGGTCTTTCAGGAGCACCGCGGAGACATTGGTATTGGCGGTGATGACGCCGCCTACGGAGGTCCAGGTGGCGCCGGCGTCGCTGGAAAAAATCACCCCATCCGGGGGACCGCCGGAGCCCCGGAAATTGGAAAAGACCCCGAAGCCTGCCAGGATTCGGCTGGAATTGCCCGGGTCCAGGGCCATGCCCCCCATGGACAGGGAGTTCTGTCCGTCGGTGAGGGGCGTCCAGACGCCGCCGCCATTCGTGGTCTTCCAAATGCCCCCGTTGACCGCGCCGACGTACAAGGTGTTGGAATCGGTGGGGTCGACGAGCAGGGACTGGAGCGCCCCTACTACGGGATTGTCGGGGACAATCGTCGCCTGCCCTTGGTTGATGGGGCTAGGTCCCTCGGCCTGCCAGTCTATGGTCGTTGCGCTTGCCGGACTAAAGGCTAGAGAGATGAGAAGGAGAAAGATAAATATGGCCAGGAAAAGTGTTCTCTCAGCTTTCCCGGCAAGACCCAGGGAATATGTTTTCCTTGCCATCCGGTCCTCTCTACCTGGCGTTTTCTGCCCCAGTGGAATTTTGCGGGATCTGAGGGTGGGTTTATCGGTTTGGTTCCCTCAAATTTTCACTATTATCGGCCCCTTGGTATAAAACCGTTAATCCTTTTTTCAACGCCGGGGGCCTTATGCCCCCAGGTTATTCATGGAATATTAAAGGCTTTTGGCGCTTAATGGCCCAGGCGTCCGCTTGTGCTGTAAAATGTGCCTCGCCCCCATTTTTGGAGAACATTACCCACTAACCTGCCTCCATCCATGAATTAAGTTAGGACTGGTTGAAGCTCAACTCAGAGATCCCGCCAAAGGGCGTTAGCAGGAATAGTTGATCACTTGCCAAACTCTTCGCTTATTCCCGAGTCAGCAAAAACTGCATATATGATCTCCATATCTTCCAAGGGCATTTGTGGGGAGGATGATTTCAGGTGCCGGCGAGAAAAAAAAGCTCTAACATCTGGCGGGAACGAAGGCATTTTTCAGACTAAAAATTGAAGTTATGATCCAGATAGGTAGAATTTTCAGAAAGTTGATAAGTGGCGGAACATCGCAGCTATCCACAGTTTTTCTAAGCTTTCGGCCCCCGCCGCAGCAGCCTACGCCTGGTGCAAGGCCACGATGATCTGCCCCGGGTTAAACCGCTTCCTGCTCATCGTCTTGCCCCCTTCGACCCACTACTCTAACAAAACTCGTGGATCAGTTTTCAGGGGGCAGGCCACCCTCGATACAATCCCTAACAACTTGGACCTGACGGAGGGGTGCAGGCTCGCCAATGCGGTGGTGAACCCTGGCCGGCGCCCTGATCCGCTTCAGTTCTTCCCAGCTCCTTGAATCGCCTCGGCAATCTCCTGGCTGAGCTGGGCCAGCGCCCGGCTCTGGGCCGCAACCAAGGCGTCATAATCCGCCCCCCTCACCGGCTCGCGAATACTGGACCGACTAATTTTGAGCAGCTTTTTTCCCGGGCCCCCGAAGATGCTCCAGCGCGCCTCCAGCCAGGCGGCGTCGCCCAACCGGCCATCGCAACGCACGACATCCAATACCACATGGTAGTCGATCGGCACGGACAGGCGCCAGGGATAGAGATAAATCCGTTCGGTCGACAGGAGAAGACCAATATTGTCGGCCAGAACATTAATGAAATTATCCTTGAAGGAGCCCACCCAGCGATCGAACTGGGCTTTTACCGCCTGATTGTCGCTCGTGCGGGTGACCAGCATAGACTGGTCAAGGTAATCGGCCAGCTTGACGGGGCCGATGCCGATCACCGCGTTCTGG
The DNA here is from genome assembly GCA_044451265.1 of Desulfobaccales bacterium. Lineage (GTDB taxonomy): Bacteria > Desulfobacterota > Desulfobaccia > Desulfobaccales > 0-14-0-80-60-11 > JAPLJC01. The sequence continues at coordinate 11,124 of JBIOJX010000038.1, read as the reverse complement.
GCCGGACTTTTCCTCTTGGAGATCGCCTGGTCTTCCTGTATCGGGCTCAGGGTGTAAAAACGCGGCGATTGACTCCTGCAGCCACCTAAAAAGATGGCCGCGATCGCCAGGATGACCGGTAAGGCGCGAGAAAATGGCGCTACTCTCATGTTATTTCCCTCCATCCTTCCCCTTGCCGCGAATCAGGGCCTCGGGATGCTGATCAAGATAATTGGTCAACTGCCGAATTGACCTGCTCATGGCGGAAATCTCCTGCAGCGTGTTCTCCAATGCTACAAGCAGCGGTGAGTCTGGGGACAGGACACCTTTAGCCGCGGACATGGTTGTATCCAAACCGGTCGCCACCCCTCCCACCCGGCCGTCAACATTATTGGCCAGCTTGCCGAAATCTTTGACGGTTTTTTTCACGTCGTCCGCCAGCGGATCCACCTGGCGGTCCACTTTGGTGACGAGCTTGCCGGCGTCCTGCAGAGTATCTTTCAGGGCCCGGATGCCGGCGGTCAGGTCCGGGTTGTTAACGAGCCGATCGACACTGGCCAGGACCGATAACAAATGCTGTTCTATCCCCTTGAGATCCAGATCCCCAAGGGCCTGGGCCAGCCGTTCGCTGGTGGACGGGCAGGTTGGAATCACGATATAGTCCTCATAGTCTTTGTCGATTTGGGCTGGAGCATAGCAGATCTTTGACTTGGGATAAAAATCAAGCTGGATCATTAACTGGCCGGTAATAAAACTCTGCATGACCAGCTGGGCCCGAAGGCCCATTTCGATGAGCTTCGCTGCAACTTTCCGGGGATCTCTTTCTCCGGCACGCACCTTCCAGCGGTCCGGCTCGATTTCGATGAGGATGGGGATTTGTGTCTTCATCTTCACAATGTCGGCTTCGAGAATAATGCTGGTCACAGACCCGACCGGAACGCCCTGGAACAGCACCGGGGCGCCCACACTCAACCCCTTGATGGATTCATCGAAGTACAAAATGTATTTGTTGGTTTTCTTGAAGAACTTGCCCGAACCGAATACGACCAGGCTGGCGGCCATAATGATCACTGCGAGGACCACGAAACCGCCGATCATCATTCTGTTTGCTTGCTTAGCCATCTGTGTTCATCCTATCGGTTAAGATTTCTCGCCGCGGGTTAAAAATAGGCGTAAATTGGGATCCCGGGTTTCCGCCAAAAGCTGGTTCGGGTTACCCGTGGCCGTCATGGTTCGTTTGGAGACATCCAGAAAGACGGAATTGCTGCCAATGGCAAATATGCTGGCCAACTCATGGGTCACCACCACCATGGTGGTGCCCAGGCTCTCACGCAGTTCCAGGATCAGATCATCCAGGCGGCGAGCGCTCACCGGATCCAACCCGGCGGAAGGCTCATCGAAAAACAGGATCTCCGGATCGAGGGCCATGGCCCGGGCAATACCGGCCCTTTTCTGCATCCCGCCGCTGATCTCCGAGGGATAAAACTCTTCGAATCCGGCCATCCCCACCAGCGCCAGTTTCAGTTTGACCACCTCGCGAATCTGGCCCGGGCTTAAATCCGTATAGGTCTCCAGGGGCAGGGCGATATTCTCGGCCAGGGTCATGGAGCTCCAAAGCGCCCCGCTCTGGTACATCACCCCGGCCCGGCGAATGATCCGGTCGCGGGTCTGCTGATCGGCGCCCCAGAAATCGACCTCTCCATAAAAGACCTTACCCTTGGCCGGGGCCTTCAAGCCGATTAAAATGGTCATCATGGTGCTCTTGCCGCACCCGCTGCCACCCATGACGATGAAGATATCCCCCCGGTTTATGGTAAAGTTCAGGTCCCTCATGAGGACAAAGTCGCCATAAGCCATGGTGAGATCCTGTACAGTTATGTGGGCTTCTTTTTCCGTCATCTTCACTTTATCCTGAGGCGCTGTTGGCATTCCCTCATATCCCCAGCATGTTGCACAGAATGGTGATCACGGCGGTGGAGAGGATGATCCCGACAATGGCGGTGACCACCGCGGACGTGGCTGCCTCACCCACCGCCGAAGCGCTGCGGCCGCACTGCATGCCCCGCATGCAGCCGGCCAGGGCCACAATCACGCCGAACACGCAGCCGGAGAAAAGGCCGATGCCCAGATTCCAGAGACCTACCGCCTTCGCGGTCTCGTTATAATATTCCATAAAACCGATATTGAGCATCCCCACGCCCACCACCATGCCACCCAGTATGCCCATGATATTGGCGTAAAGGCACAGCAGGGGCATCATCAGCGCCAGGGCCAGCATACGCGGCAGCACCAGAAACTCCATGGGCGCTATACCCAAAGTTTTCAGGGCATCGATCTCCTGGTTCACCTGCATGGTCCCCAGCTGCGCGGCAAAGGCCCCACCCGTGCGGCCGGCCATGACGATGCCGGTCATAATCGCCGCCATCAGGCGAACCATGGCAATGCCCACCAGATCGGCCACATAAATTTGAGCCCCGAAGAGCTTCAACTGGATGGCGCCGATAAACGCCAGGATCAACCCCACCAAAAAACAGATGAGGGAGACGATCGGCAACGCCTGGGCGCTAACGGCCTGCATGATTAAGCCCAGATCGGTGCGGCGGTACTGTGCCTTGCCGCGCAGCAGCCTCTGCACGGCAATGACCGTATCGCCGAGGAATTCCAGCATTTCACCTGCCGATCGGAACAAATCGACGGTTTGGTTGCCCAAACTGGCGAGAAACGACACCCGCCCCTCCGCCTGGCGGGCATCTTTCTTTTCCGGTACCGCCGAGGCCAATTCCAACAGTCTCTGCGCCCCCGGGGGCAGTCCGTCACTATTCAGATTGATTTTTTGCTGGGAGCAGAATTTGCGCAAGTTTATCAGGAAGGTCAAGAGCCCGCTGTCCCAATGGGCCAGTTCCCGGGTGTCGAAGACCAGATTACGAACCCCCGGCCTATCTTCGAGCGTTTGCTGAACCTTATCGGCCCCAGGCAGTTCACCCCCCAGCTTCCAGTGCCCGGAAAGAATCACCTTCAGCGTGTCTCCTGATGGTTGCTCCATGATCATTTCACCAAGGGCCTTCATGCTCGTTTTTCTCCATAGTGCCAAACTGGTGGTGTGGTTTTTAAGTACACCTTCTTTATCATGCCTGCGGTACTCCCGGAAACTGCCCATCCCTAAAAACTGAAGACCGACCCCAACATGGGGGCCATGAAACCAACCATGAGCCGCGATGTCTTTGGTACTGCTACTTCCGGAAAAATAGCGGCCGCGCTAGCCCCGTAGATACGATTGTTCTTATGCACCTGGTACCCCACCAAGGCCTCAAGCACACTATTCAGATTATGCGACAGAACCAAAGCCGCCGCAATTTGTTTAATATAAGATTGGACTTCCGACTAAACCAGAGGCCGATCCGCCTTCCCACGTAGGGTTCAAAAATCGACAGGTGCATCGGCCACAGTGGTGCCGCTAAATCTGCCCTGGTGGCTGAGGTCAACATGCGCCCTCGCAAACCATAAATACGGGGCCAGCAAAAATTGCCAGCCCTCCTAATAGAGGGGGAGGCGGTCAGCTTCGTTGGCGGTTGCCTTCACCTGGGCTGCGTCCGGCTCTTCCTTGGTCGGCAGTGCTCAGAAAAAGCGACAGGATGATGATAATCGTGGTTTTCTGTCCCCTCACGACACTCCTCCCCAACTAGTTTTTCACCCGGACTCATCATCAAAGGAAGAGAAACCCTAGACCAGTACTCCACGAAAATCTGCTCAGAGACCCTTCCGGATCACTCCATGACGCCCGTTTCCCCCCACCAGCCGGGACCCCAGGTATCCCAGTCCCACTCGGCCATTTGGGCGGCCCGGTATTGCTCGGCGGCAATCTGGGATTGGGTCAGCAGACCCTGAAAGTTCTGATAATTCTGCTGGTTCCCGGCATACAGGCAGCCGCAGCCGGTGGCGTCGGCATAGACATAATAGACCTTGGGGCCCTTGCTGATCAAGAAGATTTGCTTCTGGGGCATGTTCCTCAGCCTATCCTGTTGGGCCGGGGTGGTGGGGTATTTCTGCTTGAAACCTGCGGCGGACAGCAACTGCTCGGCGGTTTGCGGCGCCGGCACCTGCGGGCTCAATGGGGCGCTGCCTCCGGCGCAGCCTATCAGAACGAAACACAGAATGGTTAACCAGCATGAAACCAGCCGCCTTATCATATCATTACGCATTTCTTTCTCCTTTGATGATCGGCGTAGAAGACGATTTTACCCAGCCGGGGCTCGTTCAGTTGAAGAGCCAAACAGTTCCAGGCTCTCAAATGGCTTATACGCCCAGGGTCGGAAGCGGTTCAGCGTGAACTTCGTCTTCTGCCCGGGTTTGACGTCCACCAGGACGTAGTTATACTCCTCCTTGGGAGGTTGTCCCTTCCAATAGAGATCCGGCGGGTAATTCGCTGGCACCTTGATACTCGTGCGGCCAGGAAGGATCGGATCTTGTTCAGCGCCCCCGCCGCCGAGCAGCAGATACTTCACGCCGTCCACCTCGTAAAGCTCGGTCGTGTGCACGTGCCCGTTGAACACGACGATCTCCAGGTCCTTGGCGTACGCCGCAAGAATCTTGTGGGGATTCTGAGCTTCAGGGATGGGGCCCAGGCCGGAGCGGCAGAAAGCCGGGTCGTGGAAGGTGACAAAGACCTTGCGGGTGCCTGCCGCCTTGGCCTCATCCAGCCACTGCCGCAACTGCTTCATCTGTGCTTCGTACGCGGGCCGGGTGGCATCCCACGCCGAGGGCGAGCGATAGTCATATGGGCCGGTCCACAGGAAGATGAAGCGAACCCCGTTGAAATCAAACTTGTAAACGAGCCGGTCAGCCGAAAGTCCGAGCTTCTTCAAGTAGGGAACGGCGCTAAGCACACCTTCGATCTTGGGATCCCCCCACACCTCATGATTGCCGACGGTGGGGAACCAACGGCCGTTCAGACCGGCGGCGCGCAGCGCGGCGTCAGGGGCGGGCAACTGACTCAACAGGGCCTGGTCCACCCGCTTCCAGTAGGGGCTGTCGAAAACCGTGCGGCCCTGGTTTCCCCACCAGACGATGTCCCCGCTGTTGAGCACGAGCTCGGCCCGGCCGCTCTGGACCGCTTTCACGACCTCGCGGGCGACCCAGTCGCCGCCATGGAGCCGGAAAATCGTCCGGCGCACTCCGGGAAGCAGTTTCACGTCCTCGACGGAGGCCTCGGTGACCCAGCCCTGGTCCAACGTCAACGTCATGATTTGGCTCCGGGTCATGAATGGCATGACGATCTGCACCAGTTCACCGGTGGCCGGGTCATAGGTGAGCTTGACCTCCTTCCTGACGACCTCTGCCGCGATTTTCTCTGGAAGCACCAGGTTGAACATCTCGACCATCAGCTTGGTAGCCTCCTCCTGCTGATCCGACTGGCGCGGGAGGTACATCATGGTTCGCGAGTCACCGTACGCCGCAAACGAAAAACCGGACTCGGCTTTTCCCTCCGGTTTGTCGGCGGCCAAGGCCGCGGCGCTGATAGCCAGCAACATCACCATGGCGAAATAAATCTTGGTCTTTTTCATCGTGTCCTTCTATGGAAATAAGGGGGGCGCCCCGCACAGGGCGCCCTGTAGGTCCGATCTCCCAGCTATTTCATGCTGATGGTGAAGCCGTTGGGCCCCAGGTTAATGCTTACCCCCTGCTGCGGGGCAACCATATCGATGACCACCCCCTTGCTATTCTGGGCCAGGGTGCCCTGCACCCCCCCGACGATGGCCAGCCCGCTGCTCACCGCCACATAAGTTCCGGCGATATCAGCAGGATTGTTGAGGTTATAGACCGTGCCAATGGCGTTTGCCGTGGAGATCCCCACCGCCGCGATGCTCAGGCCGTCCACCTTGATGGGGTAATTCTGCCCGTTGAAAGCCAGCCAGCCGCTGCCCCAACTGAAGCCGATGCCCAGGCCGACGGAGGTGGCCTCAAAGTTCACATAGCCCACGCGGGTAAGCGGTTGCTGCGCGCCCACGCTCACGACGGTGACTAAACAGAGGGCTATCACTGCCAAAACCAATGCCTTGCGGTAAGTGCTCATTGTTCCATCTCCTCTTTTGGTTTGTTTTAAGAGGCCTCATTCTGTGGTTTCTTCATCTCAACGTGCATGGTTGCTGAAGCCTTCACTCAAAAATTTTCCCTCCCCGAGATGGTTCCTGGGACCTCACCAAACCGCCATTTGCCAGCATGGCGCTTTCACTAGGGCTAACATAGACATGAACTTTCCCCCTTTCAATAGCCAGTAGGGCGCACCATCTGGATGAATTGTTTATCCACCCTTCCATGCCAGATGGAAGCAAAGGATTAAGGGGCTATTTTTAAAAAAGTTATTTGAAATTGGGGAGGGACTGGGTTCTGAATGAAGCCGTCAGCTAGGATTCGTTGCATATCACGAGAGAAGAGACGGGGGGATTCGTTTATTACTTTCGAATGATAATGCGCCCATCGACCTTCTGAGTTTGGGAACTGCCCAGGCGCTCGAACTCTCCCTCCTGGACTACCCGCAGCAGCTTGGTCTGAAGCTCCAAGGGCAATTCCCCGATTTCAGCCAGGAAAATAGTAGAGCCGTGGGCGAGTTCAAACCGGCCGATTTTCCTGGATTGAGCCCCGGTAAAGGCGCCTTTTTCATGGCCAAAGAGCTCACTTTCAATGAAGGTAGGCGCAAGGCTGGCGCAGTCCACTTTGATCAGCGGGCGGTGCCGGCGAGGGCTGGAGCTGTGAATGGCCCGGGCGATCAATTCTTTCCCGGTGCCCGTTTCCCCGAGAGAACAAGTTGTTTAACAAGATCATGTCGATTCTGGCGTGGCCCTTCAAAAAGGTCATTCCGGGTGTGGTCTACGTCCATGAGCTCTCATGGTCTTGTTCTCTCTACAAGGGTAGCGAATCACGACCGCGGCCCTGAGAAGCGGGTCCCTTTAAAGCGGTTCTTTAGACGAGGCGCCCCTGGCTGCCGTAAGGCGCTGAGCCTGGCACGCCTGATTACTGGCGAGAAATTTTAAGTAGCAGGAGTTCCACAGACCATCGTTGCTTGCAGGCTAGGACGCCGCCTCATCACCATTCCGCATCGGCACGGACAATATTATCTCAGTCCCCTCGCCTGGTTGGCTTTTGATATCCACCTTCCCACCCAGCATCCGACCCCGCTCTTCCATGGCCGCCAGTCCCAGGCCGCGGCGGGTCGACTCCCGGGCCTGGACCTTCTCCACGTCAAAACCTTGGCCATCATCCGCCAACCGGAAAGAAATCCAGCCGTTATTTTGGTTTACGGCCATGGTGAGGCTGGAGGCCTGGGCGTATTTGCCGATATTAGTCAAAGATTCCTGAAATATCCGATAGATATTGATTTGCGCCTCTTGTGGGAAAAGTCCATCCAGGTCCAGAGGCAAATCGAGTTTTGCCTGCAGGTTCTGACGTTTGGCAAATTCATTGACGAGGTGTCTCAAGGCCCCGGTCAGCCCCAAGTCTTGCAGGACGGCGGGGCTTAAATCCCGGGACAGGCGTCGGACATTTTCCACCAATCGGTCCAGATTGGCCGACATTTCCCGGCATTCCGCTCCGGCAACCGTCGGATTCTTGTCGATCTTTTCCTGGATAGCACCGGCCTGAAGCTTCAAGACCAGCAACGCCTGCCCAAGTTCGTCGTGTAATTCCCGGGAAATGCGCTCCCGCTCCCGCTCCTGGGCATCTATGAGTTGGGCTGCCAGATAGCGCAGATCTTGTTCGGATTCCCGCAGCCTTACCTCTGACTCCTTGCGCTCGGTGATATCCCGGAATAAGACGACGCAGCCCCTTATTTGGCTATTTTCTTTAATGGGCGTAGTTACATAGCGCACCGGGAAGCTTTTCCCTTCCTTGCTCCAGAACACCGCTTCAGTCGCCCGATGGATCTTCCCATCGTTCAGGGCCAGGTAAGTCGGGCATTCCTCAAAGGGACAGGTAGTCCCGTCCATTCTGGTGTGATGGATGAGATTATGGATGTTTTTGCCGATCAACTCGTCCTCGCTGTACCCGGTTAACTCCAGGGCCGCCGGATTGGCAAAGATGGTCTTGCCCTCCCGGTCCAACCCGAAGATCCCTTCGCCGGCCGAGTTTAAGATCGATTCATGTTGGATTTTGAGGGTTTCAAAGGAGCGCTGGGCGGAGCGGAGTATAGGAGTAATCATGTACACTCCGATCACCATTAGGGCAGATGTAATCAGGGACGTCAACTCGGCGGGTAAATCCAGAGGCTTGAGGGGGGGGCCGTAGGCTAGCCATTCATATAACACCAGGCAGCGTCGCAGGGCCATGAGGCAGATCGCCCCGGCTATGGGAGCCCAAATCCTGAAACGATCGGTGGCGGCGGTCAACCTCAAGGCCAGCCCGGCAGCGAGGAATTGCAGCAAAATCGACAGGGTTAGAATAAGGTAGGCCATGATTTCCTTGATTAATCCCTCTGGTGATGCCTCTTCTATAAAATTATAATTGCTAAACGAAATTTGCACAAGAAGCGGAGGTTTGCAAGGAGAATTTTTAAACTTTGAGGACAAAATTGATCGGGAATCCAGTTATGGAGAGCTGGGCGCAGATCGCTTTTACTGGGTGGATTTGGTGCGGTTAGCTGAAGGGATAGGAACTCTAGTCGTATAACGCAAGATAAATCCAAAGCTGGGAAACAGCCGCGGCAGGCGTTCCAGATTCAAGAACATCACCCCGGTGGCCAGACGGTCCAGCCAGGAAGAAGTGGGCCAGCCGATATGCACGACCCATGGTGATCGCGCAGTTCGGCTTCCACCAGCCGTAAGAGGGGGACTATTCCGTAAAACAGGGACAGTTTGGCCAGCGGAAAACGGAAATGGTTGGGTGCCACCTTGGGCGGCGTCCCGACCCGGGTCGCCGGGTGAACAGCAAGGCAAACACCCCCGCCAGCGCCAGGTTGAGCCCTATGAGGACCAGGGTTTTCACTCAGCTTTCCCCGCGGTCTTTTTCCTTCCCGGCTGGCCTGGCGCCGCCAGGAAAAGCCGTGGCCGCGCCATTTTATATCGTGGTGGAGAAGATCCTGGCCCCGGGGGAGACCTTGCCGGAGGATTGGCCCGTGGCCGGCACCACCGGCTATGATTTTTTGAACCGGGTCAACGGCGTCTTTATTCACGCGGCGGGACTGCAGGAACTGACGGAGATCTACGCCAGGTTTGTGGAAACCGCGGTAGACCTGAACGGACTGGTCCGGGACAAGAAGAAACTCATCCTGAAGGCCCTCTTCGGCGGGGAGGTGGAAAACCACGTCTACTATCTGAGCCAGCTGGCCCTCCAGGACCGGCAGGCCCGGGACCTGGCCCGGGGCGATCTAGTCGAGGCCTTGGTGGAAGTGCTGGCGGCGCTGCCCATCTACCGCACTTACATCCGCAGTCTCAAGGTGGCGTCGCGGGAGGTGGATTACCTGGAGTGGACCTTTGCCGAAGTGCACCGCCAGCATCCCCATCTCGACCAACTGGCCCTGGATTTCCTGTTCAGGGTGCTCCGCCTCGATTTTCCCCTCTATCTGACCATGGAGCAGCGGCATGACTGGCTCAAATTCGTCATGCACCTGCAGCAGTTCAGCGGCCCCATCATGGCCAAAGGTTTCGAAGATACGGTGCTATATCTATAACCCACTTATATCACTGAATGAAGTTGGTGGAAGCTTCCAGCCGGTTAAGGTTGATGACTTCCATTCCTTCAATCTAAACCGACAAAAAACCTGCCCCGGCTCCATGAACGCCACCTCCACCCATGACACCAAAAAGAGCGAAGATGTCCGAGCCCGCCTAAATGTCCTTTCCGAAATCCCCGAAGAATGGCAGGCTTGCCTGCAGCGCTGGAGCACCCTGAACCTGGCCAAAAAAGTTGTGGTTAACGGCAACCCGGTGCCGGACCGGAATCAGGAGGTTTTTCTCTACCAGACCATGCTGGGGGCCTGGCCTCTCGATCCGGCGGAAGTTCCGGCCTTTAAGGAACGGCTCCAGGCTTACCTGATCAAAACCGCCCGGGAGGCCATGGTGCACACCCGCTGGGTCGCCCCGCAATTGGACCACGAAAATGGCCTGCTGGCCTTTCTGGACGCCATTTTAGATGAGGCCGGCAACCAGGAGTTCATCAAAGACTTCCGGCAGCTGCAGTCACGGCTGGCCTATTTCGGGACCCTGAATTCATTGTCGCAACTGCTTCTCAAGCTCGCCTCGCCGGGAGTACCTGATTTCTATCAAGGGACGGAATTATGGGATTTCAGCCTGGTGGACCCCGACAACCGGCGTCCGGTGGACTTCGCCAGGCGGACCCGGCTCCTCAATGACTTGAAACAACAAGAGAAACATGGCCGGGCCGGCCTGGTTGCCGGGTTGCTCAGCCACTGGCAGGATGGCCGCCTCAAGCTTTATGTTACTTATCAGGGCCTGAAGCTGCGCCGGACCTACCCGGAGATCTTCCGGCAAGGGGCTTATCTGCCTCTGGCGGTGCAGGGCCAGCGGCAAAACCAGGTGCTGGCCCTGGCCCGCCGGCAGGACCATGACTGGATTCTGGCCGTGGCCGGCAGATTCTTTACGACCCTGACCCCTGCCGGTCAACCACCCACCGGTCGGGAAGTCTGGGGAGACACTGAGGTTATCTTGCCGCCGGAAGCCCCGGTGGCCTGGGAGGACATTTTTACCGGCAGGGTCTGCGAAGCCAGGGAAGCCGCCACCCTCAAGCATCTACCCCTCCAAAAAGTTCTGCAACATCTGCCGGTGGCCTTCCTCTCAGGGTTCAGCTAACCCTGGCGAGGTCTCTTGACATGGCGACCGGCAATATCTAGCCTATAAAGATTCTCGAGGCATTTTCCCTCTGAGGCCCCCCCATCTCGCCTCTCCATTACCGTAGCTGGCCGGTTGGAGCCTACCATCCCAGGGCTGGCAGTGGCAAACAAGTAACTCAATTGCAACCTGGAGAGTTCACCGGAAAGGAGTATCTCATGACCACGATCACGACCAAAGACGGCACGCAGATCTACTACAAGGATTGGGGCAAGGGACAGCCGGTAGTCTTCAGCCATGGCTGGCCCCTGAGTGCGGATGCCTGGGAAGACCAGACGGTGTTTCTGGCCGACCACGGATACCGCTGCAT
>JBIOJX010000037.1:0-15739 GCA_044451265.1 Desulfobaccales bacterium | reverse complement strand
TTGTACCAGGACCCGCCCCGATTAATGATGGCCGGAACGCTGGCCAACGTCTCCACATTATTGACGATGGTGGGTTGCCCCCACAGGCCGGCGACTCCGGGGAAAGGCGGCTTCATTCGGGGATAGCCGCGCCTGCCTTCGATGGATTCGATGAGCGCAGTTTCTTCCCCGCAGATATAGCAGCCGAACCCCGATCGCACTTCGATATCGAAGGAGAAATCGGTCCCGAAGAGCTTCTCCCCCAGATATCCTTTGGCCCTGGCCTGGTCGATGGCCCGGTTCAACCGGTGTTTGGCCAGATAATATTCGCCCCGGCAATAAATAAAGCCCCGGCTGGCCCCCACCGCATAACCGGCGAGGGCGATGCCCTCCAGGACCTTGTGCGGATCCCCCTCCATGATATAGCGGTCCTTGATGGTCCCCGGCTCCCCTTCATCGGCGTTGCAGATGACATACTTCGGGGTGTTGGGCAGAGGCTGGGTAAAGGACCACTTGAGCCCGGCCGGAAAACCGGCCCCGCCGCGGCCCCGGATCCCCGAGGTCTTCACCTCTTCCACCACCTGCGGCGAGGTCATGGTGGTTACCGCTTTTTTCAGCGCACTATAGCCCCCTGTGGCCAGGTAGTCGTCGATCCGGGTCGGATCGATCACCCCGACGTTATCCAGGACCACCAGTTCGGCGGGGCTCGCTTTATAGCTGCGAAAATCATTGGTGCTAAAGGGTAAGGTCTTATAGTCTGGCGCCTTGCCGGCTCGGTAGTCGGCCAGCACCTGCTTGATCCTGTCCCGGGTCAGGTGGCCGACCACCACCTCATTGATCTGCATGGCCGGGGCAACTTCGCAGACCCCCAGACAGGCGGTTTTTTCCAGGGTAAAGCAGCCGTCAGCCGTGGTTTCGCCCACGGCCACGCCCAGTTCTTCCTGCAGGGCTTCCAGCATATTTTCGGCGCCGTTCACATGACACGGCGGGGATTCGCAGACGCGAATGACATATTTGCCTTTAGGTTTCCAGGTGTACATGGAATAGAAACTCATCACCCCAAAGACTTCGCTGCCCTGGATTTTCAGGCCGGCGGCGATGCGTTCCTGCACTGCCTGGGGCAGATACCCCACGATCTCCTGGACTTCTTGTAAGACCGGCATCAGGCCGCCGGGGCTATCTTGATAGCGGGCAATCACGTCATCCACCCGATTCCAGGTCTCCGGGCTAAGCTCCGCAACCGTCTGGGTGGCGCACTGGCATTTGGCTGTCATGGTTTGGCCTCCATAGGTAATCAGCAAAGGTTAGGCTTTATCAATCCGCACCGCACAGGCCTTGTATTCGGCTGTTTGGGAGACCGGATCGAATACCGGGTTGGTAAGCCAGTTGGCACAGGCTTCCCGGAAATGGAAGGCCATCCATACCATACCTTGGGGCACTTCCTGGGTGACCTTGGCCTTGACCTTCACCTCGCCGCGCCGCGACTTGACGGAGACTATCTCACCGTGCTTGATGCCCAATTTCTCGGCATCAAGGGGCGAGATATCGGCGGTCTCTTCGCCCAGGATATCATTCAGCCCCAGGCAGCGGCCGGTCTGGGTGCGGCTGTGGTATTGATAGAGGCGGCGGCCGGTGCTGAGCACCAGGGGATATTCCTCATCCGGCACTTCCGCCGGCGGGGTCCAATCCACCGCGGCGAAGCGGCCCTGACCGCAGGTGAAACAGCCATCTTGGTGCAGGGTGCAGGTGCCCGGATGATCACAATTGGGCACCGGCCATTGCAGGCCGTCGCCTTCGATGCGGTAGTACTTGACGCCTACCAGTGAGGGCGCCAGATGGGAGACTTCATTGTCCCAGATGTCCTGACCGCTGTTGGAGGCCCAATCTTGCCCGAAACGTTTGGCCAGTTCCTTAAAAATCCACCAGTTGGGTTTGGCCTGGCCCGGCGCCTGGGAAGCCTTACGCACTCGGCTAACCCGGCGCTCCGAGTTGCTGAAGGTGCCGTCGTCCTCGCTCCAGGCCGCGGCCGGGAGGATGACATCGGCGAAGCGGGTGGTTTCGGTGGGGAAGATATCATGACAAACCATGAATTCCGCCGATTCCAGGCAATGTTCCACGTGCCGGATATCGGGCTCGGTGTTGGCCAGGTTTTCTCCGAAGACATAGAAGAACTTGACTTTGCCGTCTACCAGACCGTCCATCATTTGCGGCATCATCAGGCCGTTCTTTTCCGGCAGCTTCTTCACGCCCCAGGCGGCCTCGAACTTGGCCCGGGCCACCGGGTCCTCGACCTTTTGGTAACCGGGGAAAACGTTGGGCAGCGCCCCCATGTCGCAGGCGCCCTGCACGTTGTTCTGGCCGCGCAGCGGGTTGACGCCGCCGCATTCAAAGCCGACGTTCCCCAAGGCCATCTGCAAATTGGCGCAGCTCATAACGTTATTGACGCCGCAGGTATGCTCGGTGATCCCCAGGGTATAGATCAGCATCACGGGGTGGACTGCAGCCAGGCGCCGGGCGACATCAACCAACATCTCGACACTGATGCCGGCGATAGCCGCGGCCCGCTCCGGCGGATACTCCATGACCTTGGCCTTGAGGGCCTCGAAGCCGGTGCAGCAGGATTCGACATATTTATGAGCATAGAGGTCCTCGTTGATGAGGACGTGCATCAGCCCATTGAGGTAGGCCACGTCGGAGCCGACCTTGATGGGCACATGGACATCGGCGAACTCGGTCAACTTGGTACGGCGCGGGTCCGACACGATGAGCTGGGCCCCGTTACGCACCGCATTTTTCAGAAAGGTCGAGGCCACCGGATGGGCCTCGGTCATATTTGAGCCGATCACAAAAAACATCTTGGCCTTCGCAAAATCGGCGAAGGAATTGGTCATCGCTCCAGAACCAAAGGATGCCGCCAGTCCGGCGACGGTGGGAGCGTGTCAGGTACGGGCGCAGTGATCGATATTATTCGTCCCGATCACGGCGCGGAATAATTTCTGCATCTGATAAGAATCTTCGTTGATACTGCGGGCGCAACTGACGCCAGCCACGGCGTCCGGCCCGTGTTTGGCGATGGTCTCCTTAAGCTTGTCAGCCACCAGATCCAGGGCCTCATCCCAGGAGGCCTCCCGGAAACCGTCGCCACTCTTGATCAGCGGCGTCGTCAGCCGTTCCGGGGAGTAGATGAAGTCATAGCCGAAGCGGCCCTTGACACAGAGGCGGCCCTGGTTGGGCGCGGCGCCCTCCACCCCGGTCACTTTGACGATCTTGCCGCCCTTGACGTGCAGCCACTGCTGACAGCCCACCCCGCAGTAAGGACAGGTGGTGCGGACCTTTCTGGTTTCCCAGGGCCTGGCCAGGCCGATGGCCTTCTGCTCCACCAGGGCCCCCACCGGGCAGGCCTGCACGCACTCGCCGCAAAAGACGCAGTCCGAATCGCTATAGGCATTGTCCGACCGGGTGACGATCTTATTGTGCGCCCCCCGGTAGCCGATGCTGATGGCCTGATTCACCTGCTTCTCATTGCAGGCCCGAACGCAGCGGCCGCACATAATGCACTTGGAAAAGTCCCGCCGGATCAGGTTCTTGTTGTCTTCCAGGTGATAAAGAGTATCCGGGGGGTTGGCGAAACTGGGGGTCGGCACCTGATAACGGTACGCCAGGGCCTGCAACTCGCAGACGCCGTTGGCTTCGCAGACCAGGCAGTTATGATTGCCGGACGCCAGCAAGAGTTCGAGCACCGTCCGGCGGGAGGCGTCCACCCTGGCCGACTCGGTCTTAATCACCATCCCGGGCGCGGCCGCCGTGGCGCAGGCCGGCAACAGGGTTCGGGCCCCTGCCGCCTCCACCAGGCACATGCGACATGATCCGGTAGCCGTAGTGTCTTTGAGGTAACACAGGGTGGGGATGGTATAGATTCCGGCCGCCCGAGCTACTTCTAAAATGGTTTGCCCGGCTTGAAATTCTACGGTCATCCCATTGATGTTTAAGGTGGGCTTGCTCATGCGCTTTCTAACCTCCATCTCACATTAGGTGGGTGACTTGCGATAATTTTTCTAAGCAGATGTTCTAATGGGCCATAGAGCATAATTTTCAAGCTGCTATTCGTTTGATAGGATAGCGCTCTCCGAAATAAATCCTGAGCTAACTTCACCATCTTGATCTTGGAGCCACATCTGGAAGTTAGCCGTCAGCTCCCAGAATTGAGCCACTGCCGCCTCTCCCGCCGGGGTCAGCCAGGCCCGGCCTCCATTGCGGCCGCCAAAGGTTCGAGACACCAGTTCTTCCCCGGCCAACTCGTTTAAGTTGGCTACCAGGGTCCAGGCATGGCTGTAAGCCATCTTCATGGCGCGGGCCGCCGCGGCAATGGAGCCGGTTTCCCGGATACGCTCCAATAGCACCACCCGGCCCCAGCTCAAAAAGGTCTCCCCCTGCTTTTCAATCCAGAGGCGACCTTTGATTTGAGTCCCTTGGGATTCGGGGCTTTCTGCCAGGGCGGTCCCCCGGCCGTGATGAGGTTTCTTGCCTTTCATAGCGATATTTTTAGAGAAGAATAGCGAAGTAACCTAAAAATTACAACCATTTTTTTCCCAAAAAGATCCACCAAAACACCTGATCTGAACTGGACTGGCTGCCCTTCAGTAATTTATGATCCAGCCCCGGATCGAACTCGGCCCACGCCCCGGGGCCAGAAAGCCAGAAGCGTCCATGGCCCCGTATTTTTGGGGGAATATGGGAGGAAGTTCGGTGGGGACGGCAAGAAAGGGCTGCTGCAACTTGATCAGGTGGATGACGAGAAATATTTTAAACCTAGCGAATGTACTATATAAATATTAGTAATTTCAGTAGTATAACCCCATAGGTACTAAAAACTGTTTGGTTCCGAATTTACTGATTCTCTCATTATGAATGGACCATTTTTCGGGGAGCAGACCAGTGGGGTACAAGGCCTTGAAAGATCTTGCCACGGACAAAATTTTGGCAAGAACGATAAACAGGTTGGCTGATTTGCCAGCGGCATCGCCAAACCGCCAAGCGTAATCGGTATCAAGCAGATCTCTGGAAGGCGCCCGATAACTCTTGGGCGAAATGTTGACTAGGTATAGGTGGCGGCCTGCTCGATAATCTGAACAAAGCCGTTTATTTTATCAGTTTATTGATTTCTGTATCCGGCAGGTCATAAATGCCACTGCCTACCACCATGTCCTCCCCCTCTATCCTGCACAATTTAACAAAGGAAACCTTGTGAGACGGATTTTGCTCTCCCGGCTTGGGCCACCAATAGTCCACCCATCCCGCTCCTTTTTCTTTGGCTACTTTGTTGAATTCAACGAATATCAGTCTGCCATGGCTATCTTTCCAGTCCAGTTGGTTTTTGCCTTCCAAATCAGCCTTAATGGGATGCATCCGCATCACCCCTTTTAAGTCATGGATCCAGATATAGGTGCCGGCAAAAATGAATTTACTGTTTTTTCCTTTAAACTTCTGAAAAGCCGCCTTCCCTTCTTTTTCCAGCAAAGCGCAGGCTGCATTAACCCTTTCGATGATCATGTCGCTTGTGACTCTGGTGATCTCGGTCTTGACGGCGGCCGCCTCGGTCTCTTTCGCCAGTTCAATTGACGTTTTCTGGGCCAGGAGAAGCTTATCAATCTGTGTGTCCGGCAGATCGTAAATTCCCGCACCCACCACCATGTCCTCTCCATCAACCTTGCACAATTTAAGGTAGGAAACCTTGTGAGACGGATTTTGCTCTCCCGGCTTGGGCCACCAATAATCCACCCAGCCGGTTCCTTTTTCTTTGGCTACTTGGTTCATTTCAAAGAAAGGTCTTTTGTCATGCCCATCCTTCACATCAATCAGTTTCATCCCCTCCATCATGGGGATGGCAGGCTCCAGGCGCACGACCCCTTTCAAGTCATGCACCCAGATATAAGTGCCGCAAAAGATAAACTCACTGTTCTTCCCTTTAAACTTTGGGAAAGCCGCCTTTCCTTCCTTGGTCAGGAGGTCACAGGCCTTATCGACCTTTTCCTTAATCATCTCAAGGCTGGGCCTGGTTTTGGCGCCAGCCGCACAGGCTGCCAACGTTTCTTTATGCAGTTCTTCCGTAGTTTTCTGGGCCCTAACCAGTATGGGCCGAAGGACTAATACCGCCAGACAAAAGCCCACCAAGGCCTTAGCTCCGGGTTTCATAAAAAATTCTCCTCACCGCGCGATCGAATTCTGGAGGCCTTTCGCTTGCGAGGTCTCCCGCAGCTTCAAGCTCACCAGGATCATGGTAAATTGCTCGACCACGGAGGATATCAGCTGCCGGGTAACTTCCTTTTGTTGTTCCAAAATGGGATTTGCGTTGCCTGTAAATCGGCTCTGGCGCAGATGCAATACGCCCAAGATCTTTCCCTGACCCGCTAGAGGCCAGCATTGATAACCGGCCGGAATTTTTGGCGGCACATGTTGGCATGGAAGGCTATCGTCGGAATCTTCCACCAGATAATGCCGGCCGCGACGCAACGCCCAACAATCATCCAGAGCAAACCCCTTCTCCTCCGGAGGAGATTCTCCCCATACACCCACAACCTCAAGGGTGTCCCCCACTGAAGGTAGATATATGCCACCGGACAAGTCGGGAAATAATCGTTGCATATATTTGGTAATCACCGAGATGGCGTCTCGGGAGCTATTGCAGCTTTGTAGCAGATCTCCCATTTCGCTCATCAGGCTAATATTCTGCGCCAACTCCTGGTATTTCAGCTCATTCTGCTGCAGTTTCTCTTCGATCTGCCTATAAGATATGAGGTCACCGGTTTGGGATGGATCTGAAGCAGCAATACCGGCTGTTTTGTAAGAGGCTAAATCCCAGGAGACATAAAAGCCGATTAGGGCGAAACCGAGAGCGAAAATAGCGGCCGCGCCCATCAGTCTATAAAAAGGAATGTCCTGAGCGGAGCCGAAATGGAATATAGTCCATCCTTCCATCAATATAGGCCGAGTCAGGGGCGTGATGCGCTGCCCCTCAAGTTGATATTCTTTGCCTTCAACCGGTTTCTGGCCCAGCAAAGAAGTGAAAGGGCCGCCGCCAAATTGTCCGGAAGTGACCAATTCCTTCCTGGTTTCTTCTTCCAATGGCCACAAGGAGGAAAGGACATACTTTGGCGGATTAGACAAAACCACGATTCCATGAGGATCTACCAGAAAAAAGGCAGATCCTGGGTCAAAGGCATTTTTCAACTCACCCGAGGTCCGAATTACCCTTTTTATTACCGCGACCCCGACAATCGCACCCTGGGCATTCCGGATGGGGGCACTGGCATAATACCCTAAATCCTTAGAGGTCACCCCCAGGGCGAAATAACGACCCTGCAGACCCAAAGCCGCTTGTTTAAAATAGGGTCGGAAGCTGTAGTCTTTCCCGACAAAACTATCTGATTGGTTCCGGTTGGAGGAGGCAATAGTTACGCCGCTCAGATTCATTATATAGCAAACGCCGTAACTCTCTTCCGTCTGACTGTAACGGTCAAGTACTTCATTGGCCCGGGCGACCTGCCCCTCGTCATTGCTCATAGCCAGGGCATTTAAAATTCGGCTTGATCCTGCCAATAACTGAACCAGGCGATCGGCTTTTTCCATTTCATTGTTGATTACCTCTTGGAGACGTAGGGTGGTATTTTGGTTTTTCGTCAAGGCTTCGCGCACGGCATTGTTGGATAAATAGTTGACCTCCAAGCTGCCCACCACTCCTACGGCCGCAATGAACATTAAGCTGATGAAGGCACCGTGGGTTAAATACTGGTAAATTCTTTGAGCACGGAGGTCCTTCACTGTGTCCGTGGCAATTTGGCAGACTCGGAAAAGGCAGGCAGCTAGACCGATGGCCAGTAAGCCTTGCACTAGGTGGATGGAAACTCCCACTGAGGCCAGAAAAGACTCTGAACTAACAATAAAGCAGGAGGCTATACCGTATAAAAACATGATTATCGCGGCCGCAGTCAAGGTTTCTTCCCCTTTGGGTAACCTTGGCTTGGCCTGAAATAGGGCCCAGGCAGCCCAGGCTCCTGCCACAGTACTTACACTGAAGCTCACCACGCCGGAAAAGTTGGCCAGGCCCAACAGTTTGCCCAAAAGGATAAGCCCCGCCAAGGGAATGTAGACCCAAACCCAAGGCACCGAGCGATCAGCAAATTTGCTGCCGGCCCGCCCAAATTCCATTAGAAATATTAAGGATAAGAAAAGCAGAACGAAGTTCAACAACTCAAAGTAGCCCGGGATCAATTGGTTGAGCGCTGGTAAATTCAGGCAGTCGTGAATCCCCCTGAAGAAGGCAAACATCCCCAGCCAGTTCCAAGGGAGCAGGCGGTTCGTCCGACGATTCAGAATCGGGGTCAGCGCCCCTATCAAGAAAAGTGATAGAACGCCAATCAAATAAATAAGATCCAACTGAGTTCCATCAGACACGGCATAGCCTCCCAAGTTAAGTTATAAATAATACATATGATTTCTTATCGCCGCCCCTCGCTTCATTCCGAACTGGGATTATCCTTAAGTGGAGGATGGCAGGTTGGGCATGGAATATAGCCTTTACCTTTTGCTTCCTCGACAGATCTGAAACCGAGCACTTTCGCGGGCAAAATCCTCTTGGCCCATTTGCAGTCTGGATAATGATACTTATTGGAACTGATAGAGCCCACATACTTTACCGATGCTGCTGCCGGCTTGTCCCTCAGCTGGCTCGCGGTCTTGGGATTGGTGACAGCAGGTTCGGGTTTGCCGGTGGCCGTCTCGGTCGCTTTCGCCGGTTCATTCGAGCCCTTCTGAGCTAGCAAGGGCTCATCATTCTGTGTGTCCGGCAGATCGTAAACCCCCGCACCCACCACCATGTCCTCTTCATCAACCTTGCACAATTTAACGTAGGAAACCTTATGAGACGGATTTTGCTCTCCTGGCTTGGGCCACCAATAATCCACCCAGCCGGCTCCTTTTTCTCTGGCTACTTGGTTCATTTCAAAGAAAGGTCTTTTGTTATGCCCATCCTTCACATCAATCAGCCCCACACCCTCCATCATGGGGATGGCGGGCTCCAGGCGCATGACCCCTTTCAAGTCATGCACCCAGATATAAGTGCCGCAAAAGATAAACTCACTGTTTTTCCCTTTAAACTTCTGAAAAGCCGCCTTCCCTTCCTTGGTCAGGAGGTCACAGGCCTTATCGACTTTTTCCTTAATCATTTCGAGGCTGGGCCTGGTTTTGGCGCCAGCCGCACAGGCTGCCAAGGTTTCTTTATGCAGTTCTTCCGTAGTGTTTTGGGCCCTAACCGGCATAGTCTGAAGGACTAACCCCACCAAACAAAAAACCACCAAGGCCCTGGCTCCGGGTTTCATAAAAAATTTTCCTCACCGCACGAGCGCCGGGACATCTCGGTCTCCTTCTTTGTCATTCTTGCTGCCCGGTTTAGGCAGAGGCTGCCTGGGACCGTTCCTTGCGTTTTTCATGCACCTGGCGGCCATAGTATCGTATCTCGCGGCAATCTGGCCAGCCCGAAAATTGCAATTATTATGCGCCTGTCTCAGCATGATATGATTTAACAATAATATCCTTTAGTTATATAATTTCATCACATCCCCAAGCTTATAAATCTATCTATATTTTAGCACATATTAGTTTAATTTTATTCATAATCCTTAAAAGCTTTTCCTGCCTTTGACAGTCAAGGCAGGGATGTTTACAAATATAAGGATAGTGCCAGTCGGATAGCTTTTCGAGGCTAAAAGCAAATGGTGCAGCATGTCTTCCTATGAGGTAGTCATCGTTGGAGCCGGGCCAGCCGGCCTGTTTGCCGCCCTAGAACTGGCGGATGCAGGGGCGAGGCGGGTGTTGCTGGTTGAACAGGGGCCAGCCCTGGAAGAGCGCCGGCGGGACCAGCCTGGTGGTCTATTGTGTGGCTGGGGCGGGGCGGGGGCCTTTAGCGACGGTAAGCTCATCCTCTCCCCCGAAGTGGGCGGGTTTTTAGGCGAGCTTCGACCCCTGGAAGACTTAACCGCCCTGATCCAGGAGGTCGACGACCTCTATCAGCAATTAGGGGCGCCGGCCGAACTCTATGGGGGCGACCCCGAGACCCTGGACCTTCTTCAGACCAAGGCCCGACATGCCGGGATGATTTTCGTCCCCACTCATCTGCGCCATATCGGCACGGAAAATTGCCAAAAAGTTCTCAGGCGCCTGAGAGAGCGCTTGGCCGGCCGTCTGGAAATCCGCACGAACTGCCGGGCCCAGCGTATCCTGGCAAAGAACGGCGCCGCCAATGGGGTGGCCTTAGATAATGGCGAGCAGGTGGCGACCCGCTATGTGATCGCGGCTCCCGGTCGGGCCGGGGCCGCCTGGATGCGGGAAGAGGCCCGCCGCCTGGCCATTCCCTCCATCCCCAGTCCGGTGGATATAGGTGTACGCGTCGAAGTCCCGGCCCCGGTTCTCTCCTCTCTTACTGAGGCGGCTTACGAAGCCAAGTTGATTTACTACTCCCGCACCTTCGATGACAAGGTGCGCACCTTCTGCATGAACCCTTACGGCGAGGTGGTTCTGGAAAACCTGGACGGCCTGGTCACGGTCAATGGCCACAGCTATGCCTCTCGGAAAACGGCAAACAGCAATTTCGCGATTCTGGTGAGCTCTACCTTTACCGAGCCCTTTGATGATCCCATCAGCTATGGCCAGTATATTGCCCGCCTGGCCAATCTGTTGGGAAAGGGGGCCTTGGTGCAACGCCTGGGAGACCTGCAGGCCGGCCGGCGCACCTCCTCCGCCCGCCTGGAGCGTTGTCTTACCCGGCCCACCCTCAAAAGCGCCACCCCCGGTGATTTAAGCTTCGTCCTCCCTTACCGTTACCTGAAAGACATTCTGGAAATGTTAGAGGCTCTGGACGCCCTGGCGCCAGGGATCAACAGCCTGCACACCTTGCTCTACGGCGTGGAAGTGAAGTTTTATTCTCACCGCCTGCAACTGAGCCCGGACCTGGAATCCCCTATCCGCCACCTGTTCATCATCGGGGACGGCGCCGGGATAACCCGGGGTTTGATTCAGGCCTCGGCCAGCGGCCTGATTGCCGCCCGAGCCGTAATTCGTGGCAGGTAGGAAGAACCTTGGTCGTCCCAATAATGACGGCTCAGGAAGAACCCTGTACGACCCACTACCCGGGAAGCATCCGGTCCCCTCTCACTGCCTTGCCTGAGGAGAGGCCATGTTGAAGCGGGTTGCTTTAGTTAGCTTGCTCGCCGCCATCTTAATCAACGGTTGTGCGGCGTCCCCCCAACCGGCTGCCAGGAGCGATTTTGCAGAGCTGTGCCGGGCCTTAGGGAAAACTGACGGCAAGATCAGCAAAGCAGAATTGCTGGCCGCGGCCAGGGACAAAGAACAGGCCGAGAAGATTTTTGATATGTGTGAGAAAAATCAAGAGGGTTTCTTGACGGTGAAAGAAGCAGAGCGCCAAAACTGGGCGATCCGGCAACTTTTACAGTTCACCCCACCGCCCAAAGTATCTCCGCCGCGAGGAGGTCGAAAATAATTTACTAAGTAATCGCCGCGGTTGAGGTGAGCCCCAGCGTGGCTACCGGGATGAGGAGGGGGGAACTTTTCAAATTGCAATGGGAAGACGTTGACTTTGACCGGGCCTCTATCCATATTCGGGATCCCAAGGGCGGCCAGGACCAGAAAATCCCTCTCAACCCTGCGGTCAGAGATTTATTAATGAATCACCCGAGAACAGATAGCTCTTATATTTTCCCCGCAGGGGTGGCAACCGCCGGGTGGATATCAATAAACAAGTAACCCGAATCAAAAAACGGGCAGGCTTGCCGCCTGATTTTAGAGCGCTCCATGGCCTGCGCCAGGTTTATGCCTCTATGCTGGTCTCTTCCGGCCAGGTGGATTTATACACCTTGCAGAAATTGCTCACCCACAAAAGTCCCCAGATGACTCAGCGTTATGCCCACTTGCGGGACGAGGTGTTGCGGAAGGCTTCGGACCTTGCCGGGGATCTCATACAGAAAATCGCTAATGGCAGGGCCTGCCAAGATAAAGCAGAAGAGGCCTAAAGTAGAAACGGACAAAAATTGTAATGACCAAGATTTAAGTTGACGACCATCAAACCGAGATCAGATTCGATATGGGGCAAAATTTAAAAGACGGCACAATCTGAAATGCAGTTATGATAACCATATTGAATATATATTATTTTGGTTTAGACCGCGCAGATATAGCAGTGATCAACGCGACCTCGGGGCAGCCCCCACCGTGGCTTCTAGTGCCACTACACGTAATTGCGGTAAATTAAGAGAATCAACAACAGGTATAGGCCCACGGACAAGGCCAGGTAGCCAAAGATGAAATAAGCCACCCGGAACCAGGGGGCCGGTGCCGGGACCATGGCTTCCGCCAGTTTTCCTTCTGCTTCCAGGCGCCCGATCCACAGCGGCTTTTCCCGCCGTATCTCCTCCAACTCCACACTGCCGGCAAACATGCATTCATTCATGGGGAACGTGCCGTGGCGCAAATGGCCCACGGTAAAGTGGATGATGAAGATATAGAGCATGGCCAGCAGCGCTTCGGCCCGGTGCATTAAGAGGGTCACATTGAGCACCCAGCCCGGCATGAAATAGCTGGTGACCAGGGGGTCCATGAGCAGGAGGCCGGTAACCCCCAAAAGGGGCACCCCCCAGAAGACCGCCAAATAGTCAAATTTCTCCCAGTAAGTCCAGCGGTCAAAGGCCGGGGGCGGGCCCAGCCCGAAAAACCAGCGGATGCGCTGGCCCAGGTGAATGACATCCTGGAGCCGCGGCACCAGGGAGTCCGGGTGAAAGAGGCTTTGCGGCAGGGCTTTCCACTCCACTTTCAGCAGGATATAGACGAGGTGTCCCGTAAAGCCCAGGAGCATAGCCACGCCCACCCGGATGTGGATGGTGGTGACGGACTCGTAACCGCCGAAAAAATTGGTAAGAGCTTTGCCCCAGGAAGTGGTGTAAAGCAGCCGGCAGAGACCGGTAACGCCCTGGATGAGAAAAGTGACCATGATGAACAGGTGAAACAGCCGCTGGATGACATTGAACCGGATTATCCGTACCTGGTCATTCATCTTCGGACTTTCTTTCTTTCTCGGTGAAGACATGGTAAAGCTCCTTGCTCACCCATACTGCGGTGTGCACGACAAAGAAGCCCATGGTGCCGACAACCAGGAGATACATGAACCAGTCGGCGTAAAACAGGGAGGAGAAAGTCTTTCGGGTTTCCAAAGCCCCGGCTTTGGGTTCATGGACCACGTAGGTGGCAAAGGAGACGCTGGAGCCCTCGTGGCACTTGGAGCATACGTAAGCGTGGCGGCGGACGGGGTTCAGAGAGGAGTAGTAATGGGCGATGGAGGCAATGGGCTCACCCCCGTGGCACTGGCGGCAGGTGAGGTTGCCCCGGGTAGTGTGGACGTCTCTGGCCTCCTCCGCGTGGCATTCCACACAGGTCCGCAATTCGTAGAATTTGACCCCCCTATGGGAATCAACCAGATAGGTGCGTATCCGGATTTCCGCTCCCTTGGAACTGTAAGGGAAGGAGGGCCGGAACACCTCGGGGACGCCCACAAAAGGGCGCGAACGCCGGGGCTTAGCTTCGTATTCTTCGTAATACCCGGTCGAGCTCTCACGGTCTTTATATCGCCTGAGAGAGGAACCCACTTCTTCCTGGGCCGGGGCCACCGCGGGTAATACCAGCAGGAGTCCCAGCCCTCCCAGTGCCATCCAAAGGATGCTTCGCCTGAGAACCCGCCGCGACCTCATTGAGCTTCCCCTATTTTTTCGGTGACTTTTTGGCGGGTTCCGCTTTCTTAGGCTCCTCTTTCGGAGCCGCAGTCTCGGGGATCGCCATCTTCACGGGCGCCCCCACCGGCACCGGCAGCTTAACCAGGGCATCCCAGGCAGCTTGCAGGTACTCGAGGCCCTCTCCTCTGAAAACATGACACCCATCGCAGGAATTGGGGATGGCCGGGTTGGCCAGGCTATCCTTGGGCAGTAGACAGACGAAGACATGGCTGTGGATATCCCCGGATTCGGCGCTTTTGGCAATCCTGGGCATGTGGCAACCTATGCAGTTGCCGAAGGAGTGAATGGAATGGGCCAGGTTCCTGTTGATGATGTCATGACAGGTAAGGCACTGCTTGGAGCCGGCCTGGACAGTTTGGGACCGGGTGGGGGGCATGCCGATCTGGTGCACAAAGTGGCAGGAGGTACAGGTCACCCCTTCTTTATAATGCGAAGATTGCTTCCAATCCAGATATTGCTGATGGTGGCCTTTGGCAAACTCGTTGGCATAGACCATCTTCACGTCGCCGGCGGCAAAGGTGGTCTCTTTAAAAAAAGGTCCGATGGCCTTGCCGGGCTCATAGCCCACCGGCCAGGCAGCTCCCTCCACCTTGGTGGATTCGCCCCGGGTGTGGCAGGAGCCGCAGATCTGCATCGCCACTCCCATGGTAAGCTTGGTCGGGTTGATGATGGTCTGGCGTTTCTCGAAGACCGCGGTCTTGGGTAGGGCCGCGTGCCAGGAACCCGGGCCATGACAGGCTTCGCAGCCGACGCCCGGCTCGACAAAGGTGTTTTTCTCGATATTGACCCCGGTGGCGTGGCAGCCGCCGCAACTGATATTCCAGGGCTTTTTATCCCAATCGGGGCCCCCTTCCTCATAAGGGACCCAGCGGTGGGAATCAACATTGTACTGGATGGGCGCAATGTATAGTTTCCCAGCCTTTTCCACCAGGAAGTGCTGTTTCCACTGGCCGCCCATGGTATACTTGATATCTTCCTCTTTGGGGATATAGACTTTTTCTACCGGTATTTTGAGCGTTGCCTTAGCCAAATCGGCGCGAATTACTTTTTCATCGAGGGGGGCGACGATGACGTCCCGGTTCTTTTGGGCGTTTTGGAGCCCACGGGAATGGAGGGTCATCTTCCAGGAGTCGTAGTGCTCCAGGTGGCATAGCTTGCAGGTATCCGAACCCACGTATTTCTTGGGCTCTTTTTTCAGAGACTCCACGTCGATGGGCCTCTCGCCGCAGGCCGCCAGGGCCAGAAGCACCAGCCCCGCCAGGAAAATTCTCGCCAGACCGTAACCGTTCATGCCGCCCTCCCGGGGGTGCGTGGATATTGAATTTGGCCAAGGGACAGGATCACGGGGATCGCTGTGTCTGGTACTCCTGTCCTCTTGGGGTTTGGGAAGTTAATTTATATATACAAATAAGATAGTAAAAGACAATACTTTTTTCCCAAAAAATTAAACCGAGATTATGCCGCAGTCTTGGCCACGGCGGTCAAAAATTGGTTTTGGAACCTGCCGTCCGGGGAGGATATCCCGAAGAAGTTCCCCTCTTTGTGGCCCAATCGTCTTATTGAGCGCAAGATAGCACAACTTTTCCTCAAACTGAATCCTTTTGGTAGATTTTGAAGATACCATTCCCTTGGTTCGCAGATTCTTACGGGGTGACGGTCTAAGAAGCTCAAGCCAGCACCGTCCGGTAATTATGCGCCAGTGGAAAGGCAGAGGCCACATGGTACATACCCCCTATGGAGTGGCAACTGGCCATCTGTAAAAAAACTTGGAAAAATCGGTATTCGGTAATAGCGGCTATCTTGCCAGGATCGGCAATTATCGGTTGAGCGGGAAAAGAACCATAGATGATCTGGCTATTGTTCTAATGGCAAGCTGCTAACTGCTCGGGGTCAGGGGCCGAATTCGATGG
>JBIOJX010000036.1:0-15893 GCA_044451265.1 Desulfobaccales bacterium | reverse complement strand
GCCCTGCACTGCCCCCAGCAGGGTGGGTTTACCCGGCATCATGGCCACCCCGTGCACCAGCACCTCGCCCAGGGTGGACACCGCCTCGAAGGTGTAATCCTCGGTGCCGGCCGAGGAGCCGGCGTTGATCAGCACCACATCCGCGGCGGCCAGGGTTTCTTCTAAGACTTTAACGAGGGCCGCAGGATCATCCGGGACGATGGGCCTGACGATGGGCAGGCCCCCGGCCTCCTCCACCAGGCCCGCGAGGATGACGGAGTTGAATTCCGGCAGGCGCCCGGACTCCGGCTCCTGGTCCAACTCGTTGGCGGGCACCAGCTCGCTGCCCGTGGGGATAATGGCCACCCGGGGGCGGCGCCGCACCAGGACTTTGGTTACCCCGGCAGCCAGCAAGGCCCCCTGGGACCACGGGGTAATTGTGGTCCCTTCGGGGAGCACCATTTCTCCCTTGACCAGATCTTCCCCCACCCGGCGCACGTGCTGCCAGGGGAAGATGGGGGCCTCAACCGCGATGGGGTCGGCCTCCGGGTCGGGGATCTGCTCCACCATGATCACCGCGTCGGCCCCCGGCGGCATCAGGTGGCCGGTGTTGATCGGGAAGGCCTCCCGGCCCAGGGGCAAAAGCTTGGGGGTGTCCGGGGTGGCCCCGAAGGTAGCCGCGGCCACCACCGCAAAGCCGTCCATGGCCGCCTGGTGGGCCGCCGGCGAGGACCGCCGCGCCATGACCGGGGCCGCGGTCACCCGGCCTCGCGCTGCCACGGTGGGGATTTCTTTAGCGGCCAGCATAGTTTTCGGGTCAAACCGGGCCAACCAGAGCGCCCGGGCCTCTTCCAACGACTTCATGCTGAGATATATGCGCCGCTTCATTAATTGGCCCTCTGTTTAAAAAAGATGAATTACCAAGACGCCAAGGTTCACTTTAATAAAGCTATCAGCAGTCAGCAAAAACAGTGGTCAGTTTGGTGCAAAAGATAGAGAAGCCAACAATCAGCTTCGTACTCGACTAAAACATTGAGCTTTTCTTGGCTGAAAGCTGACCGCTGATAGCTGACAGCTACAAGATTGTATCCCCGAACAGCAGATTTATAAAGGCTTTCTTGTAAAGGGTGAGGACCTGGTCGCGGCGCCGGACCACCGCCAGGTAATCGGGCTGGAAGTAGCGCGGCAGGGGCAGAAAGGCCAGATGGCGCCAGGCCGGGGCGGGCAGATCCCGGGCCAGGGTGGCAAAGGCGACGCCCAGGCCCATCTCCACATAAAGCGCGCTCAACTCCACGTTGGCCGACTCCATGACGATGTGGGGGCTAAGGCCCAGCCGGCGGAAGTGCTCGTCCAGGACCCGGCGCCCGGGGTAATCCGGCCCCCGGGGCGGCAGGATCAGGGGCTGGCGGGCGATCTGCCGCAGGGTGAGGCGTTTCAACCCCGTCAGGGGATGGTCCCGGGGGGTCAGGAGGACGGTGTGCACCGGCTGCCAGCGCCGGGCGGCCAGGTCCTTGGGAGCCTGGGATTCCAGGGCCAGGCCGAAATCGACCTCGCCTTCCTTCACCAGGGCGATGACCACGGCCTGGGAGCGGTCCAGCAGGGTGAGGTCGACGTTGGGAAACTCCCGGCGATAGAGCTTGAGGAATTCGGGGAGCAGATGATACAGGGTGGTGAAGGGCGCCGCCAGGCGCAGGGCTCCCTGGTTTTGCCCCTTCAGTTCGAGGAGATCTTCTTTTAGTTCGGCGAATCTGGCCAGCACCGTTTGGGAGAATTCCAGCAGCTTGGTGCCCGCCGGGGTGAGGCGCAGCCGTCGTTTGCCCAGGCGCTCCAGGAGTTGGCATCCCAACTCCTCCTCCAGGGCCCGGACCTGCTGGCTCAGGGCCGATTGGGTCCGGAAGGTGGCTTCCGCGGCCCGGGTGAAGCTGCCGGTCTTGGCCACGTGATAAAAGCCCAGGAGCTGTTGCCATTCCATAAGAACAACTTATATAAAAAATTAAAATTATGAATTTTACTTATCTTTAAAATTAGCGGAATATTAAAGAAAATCAAGCCTAAAATTCACTAAGGCCGGATGCCATGCTCCTCAGCCGATATCATCCCAGATTTGTGCGGCCGCCCAACCCGTCGGCGCAGCACCTGCGCTGTTTTGCCCGGCTTGAGGGCGACCTCAGCGAGGTGCTCCCGTATCTCAATACCCGGCTGCGAGGCCATGAATTTTGTCCTGACCCGCCGTCTCTGACCTTAAAATATCGGGCTAAAATGATAACCTTAACCGCCCATGAGATTGCCATCAACATCGTCCAAGATCAGAGTGAGGCGGAGGGGATTCTGGAGTGGCTAAAGCAGGAAATTAACGCCACCTGGGAACGGCGGGAAGAGATTGTCCCCAGTTTCGAGGTTGCCGCCCAACCTCGCATCTTTGAAATCTTTAAACTCTTGCCTCGAACCAACTGTCGGGCCTGCGGCCAGCCTACCTGCCTGGTTTTCGCGGTGCAGGTGTCCCAAGGGGCGCAAAATCTCACTAATTGTTCAAACCTTGAAAAAGAAAACTGCCGGAAACTACGAGAATATCTCGGACAGTTTCAACTGCCGGCTTAATGCCGGTTATCCGCTTGGAGGTGCCTTATGAAAGAAACCTTGCAACCCGGCCTGACCTTTGACTTCCGCTTCCTGGTGCCGGAAGACAAGACCGTGCCTTACCTTTACCCCGAATCCCCGGAGTTTCAGGAGATGCCGAAGGTATTGGCCACCGGCTACATGGTGGGGCTCTTCGAATGGGCCTGCATCCAGGCCCTCAATCCCCATCTGGACTGGCCCCGGGAGCAGACGGTGGGCATCCACGTGGACCTGAGCCACCTAGCCGCCACCCCGCCGGGGCTGACGGTGACGGTCAAGGGCATGCTGGAGAAGGTGGAAGGCCGCAAGCTCACTTTTTCCCTGACGGCCGACGACGGGGTGGACACCATTTCCCAGGGCCACCACGTCAGGTTTGTCATCGACGCCCCGAAATTCAACGCCAAGGTGCAGGCCAAGGCCCAGGCGGGCCTGGGGTAGGGGCGCAGCTTGCTGTGCCCTTATCGGGCGCGGCTTAACAGGGCAGTCATTCATGGGCCTGCGGCCCAGCCGAAGATTATGCAAAGTTCGTGGGGCGGGCGTCCCGCCCGCCATGTGGGGTGCGCATTGCGTACCGATAATGTGCCCTGACGAGACGCCCATGCTACCGAGCCTAAAAAACTTTTCGAAGCAATAGACCGGGCAAGCTCTGCCGGGGCGGTTCTCGAGCCGCCCCGGCATTTTTGGACCCCCTCCGGTGGGGCGGCCGTCCCTGGCCGCCCGGGTCTTTTAGTGGCACCGGCTTCCAGCCTGTGATCCGCCTTGCCTTCCTACACAAAAAACACCAAAAACACCGGCCAGGGACCTGCACCACTGGAAGATCTGGCGGGCCCGGAGGCCCGCCCCACCAATTGAGTAAATGGCCTCCCGGCGGGTTCAGAATAATTTTTCTCTGTGCCACTCTGTGCTCTCTGTGTCTCTGTGGTGATCTTTCATCTTATTTCGCCGCCTTCGCAACTCCTGAAAACTACGAAATTCTTCGCTGCGCTCAGAATGACCATTGCCTCGATTTAGGACTTTTTCAACCGCCCGCCAGATGCTATAGTTAGTTCTCGCCAAACCATCCTGAAAGGGAACTGCATGAATCCAGTGAAAATCGGTTTTGTGGGCACCGACGGCCGGACCATGTTGGCCGCCTTGGAGACCAGCCGGGCCACCAGCGAGCTCTATCCCGGCTCCTACCGCGGGGTGGTGGTGCGGGGCACGCCGGCCATGCCGGCCTGGGCCAATAAGATGAAGTGGCCGGTGGATTTCCTGGCCACCGCCAACAACTCCGTTTTGGCCTTCGCCGAATCCCTGATCCAGGCCTTTCAGGAAGGGGCCTTGGACCTGGCCCTGATCATGCCCGAAGCCCTGATCTTCGACGGCCTGGTGGACCTGGTGGCCGAGGCCGGGCATGGCGGCAAGCTCATCGGCCTGAACCGCCAGGGCGCCTTTCTGGAGGCCGATAAGCTCGCCTGCAAGCGCCTCTGCCGGCAGGCGGGCATTCCGGTGGCCCCGGCCTGGGCCGAGGTGGACGCCCGGGATTACCGGGCCGTTTTGGGGACCTGTCTCGAATACCTGCACGACTTCGGCGGCGCGGTCCTGAAGTATCCTTACAGCGCCGGCGGCAAAGGCGCCCGGATCATCCTGAATACCTGGGAAATTCGCGAGGTCTACGACCTGCTGCGCCGCGACTACCAGGAATCCTACACCCTGCTCTGCGGCAAAAAGGCCCCCTGGCCGCTGCTCATCGAGGCCCGCATGGCCGGGGTGGAAATCAGCTTCACCCTCCTGGTGGATAACCACGGCCACCATCAAATCCTGCCCACGGCCATGGACTACCCGGAGCGCTTCGCCGGCCCGCCGGGGCTCGACAACCCCATCACCGGCGGCATGGGGGCCATCTCGCCGCACCCCCTGGAGTCGCCGGCCCTGATGGAGCTGGCCGAAGCGACCATCGCCCGCCCCCTCATCCACACCCTGCGGGAGCAGGGTATCCTGCGGCAATGCGTCCTCTACCCCGGCTGTTTCGTCTCCTTTGATCAGGACTTTCAGCCCAAGGCTATCCGGGTCTGCGAAATCAACATCCGCCCCGGGGAGCCGGAATTCCAGCCCATCGTCAAAAGGCTGCGCAACCTGGGCCCCCTGATGCAGGCCATGACGGCGGGCAATCTGGCTGAGGTGGCGCCGGAGGTGCGGGCCGACCAGATTTCCCTGTGTATGGCCCTGGTCACCGGTCCCGGCGGCCCCAAGCAGCAGAAGGGCTACCCCTGGTCCCTGACCAAAGGGGAAGTCCTGGAGATCGACTTCGACTACCTCGACAAGAAAAAGATCACCGTGATTCCTTCGGCCATGGACTGCGTGGAGGGGGTGTTCAAATCCGACGGCTCCCGGGTGGCCTACCTGGTGGCCAACGCCACCGTCAAGGCCGGCCAAAAACGGGGCCAGGTGGTGGAGATCCTGCGCCAGCGACTGCTCGCGGCGTTCGATAACGGCAAAATCCGGGCCATTCCCCGGGAAAACGACCAGGGCAATAGGTTGGCGTTACGGCGAGATATTGGCCTGCATTACCAGACGGCCGAGTTGTTGGGGGCTTAAAGGCTGGGGGGAAAAGGCGAAAAGGGGAAGAGGGGAAAAGGGTTAAAACCGGGGAATTTAGCCATGACCAAAAAGATTGAATCCTTTGAAGACCTCCTGGTTTGGCAGAAAGGCATGAAGATTGTCAGGCAGGTCTATCTGATTACCAGAGATGGTAAGTTGAGCAAGGATTTTGGTATGCGGGATCAATTGCGGGGCGCGGCATTATCCATTCCCAGTAATATCGCCGAAGGATTTGAACGGGCCTCACGCAAGGAATATCTGAATTTTTTGAACATCGCCAAGGGTTCCGCCGGGGAAGTAAGGAGCTTGTTGCGCGTGGCCGTGGAAATCGGCTACCTTCAGGAGCCACAATATTGCGAATTGCAGGAAATGATTTTGGAATTAAGCCGTTACCTGTCAAATCAAATGAAGTCGCTTAAAAAACTACCCGTTTAAGAACCAGTCTTTTCCCCTCTTCCCCTTTTACCCTTTTACCCTTTTACCCCAATTCTTTATTGCACTTGATTCTCCGTGGGGTCCACCTGGAATTTCAGGGCCGCGGGGCGCTTGCTGTTGTCGATATAGCGGTTCCAGTAATCCCGCAGGTCCTGGATGGCCTGTTTCACTTCGATGTTGATCCCCTCGGCCCGCAATTGCCCCAGGCAGTAGTAGAGTTCGTTGAGCAGGCGAATCTGGGTAATGCCCGCCACCTGGTCGAAATCCTCCTGTCCCAGGGATTCCAGGTTGATCTTTTCCAACTCCGCCAACTCAGCCAGGATCTCCTCGACGATGCCGGTGAGCAGGTCCTGGTAGTAATCGGGGCGGCCCAGGTCGATGCGGCGGCCCCGGCTCAGGGTGACGGCGGCGGGGCTTCCCATCAGCAGGCCGGCGCCTTGTCCACCAGAAAGTGATAGATGGCGCCGTCGTATTCGTGGGTGAGCTTGAAGACCTTCTTGGCCAGGGCGAAGCGGGTGGCCAGGTTCAGGGCCCCTTTGCCCAATTTCATTTCGTGCATGATGTGGGCATAATCTGCCGGATCAGTCACCACCGCCACGTCCTGATAGTTTTTGGCCGAGGACCGCAGCATGGCGGGGCCGCCGATGTCGATATTTTCGATGGCGTCCTCGAGGGTGCAGCCCGGTTTGGCCACCACCTGTTCAAACTGATAGAGGTTCACCACCACCATATCGATGGGTTTGATGCCGTGCCGGGCCATCTGCTCCTGGTGGCTGGCCAGGTCCCGGCGGCCCAGGATACCGCCGTGAATCTTGGGATGCAGGGTCTTGACCCGGCCATCCAGCATCTCGGGGAAGCCGGTGAAGTCCGAGACCTCGATCACCTTAACCCCGCCCTCGCGCAAGGCCTTGGCGGTGCCGCCGGTCGAGAGTATTTCCACGTTATGCTCGGCCAGAAATTTGCCCAACTCGACGATGCCGCTCTTATCGGTGACGCTGATCAGGGCTCGGGTAATGGTTTTCATAGGCTGCCTCCTTCCCTGTAGGGTTTCATCAGGAATCCTCAAACTACTATAGCCGGGAAATTTATGCAAGGCCGGAGGCGGGCGCTATTTTTATACCCTGGCGGCGGCTTTCTACGGTAAAATCAGGCAAAGTATCCTTGGCGCAAAAAAGGGCCGACCCAGCGGGTCGCCCCTACAAAGAGCATTTTTCCGAAACCGCAGGCGGATAATCGCAACGGAAAACGGCAAACGGAAAACCTCCTCTATGTCCACCCCGGCAGTGGCCGTCAGCGGCCTCAGCAAATATTTTCCCCAGATTGAACTGCGGCATCTCCTGACCGGGCGCCGGGCGCCGGGCGTTTGGGCCTTAAAGGACGCGGCCTTTGAACTTGAGGCCGGGGAAGGCCTCTGCCTGGTCGGTCCCAACGGCTCCGGCAAGACCACCCTGATGAAGCTGATCGCCACCCTTTTGGAGCCCACCCAAGGCCGCATCTTCATCCAGGGCCACGACGCCCAGGCCCGGCCGCTGGAGGCCAAGCGCCATCTGGGCTTTATCACCTGCAACGAAGAGAGTTTTTACGGCCGCCTCAGCGGCTGGCAGAACCTGGCCTTCTTTGCCCGGCTCCAGAACCTGGACCCGGAGGCGGCTATTCCGCCGGTGGCCAAAAGCCTCCGGCTGGAGCCCTACCTGGATCGTCGCTTCTTTTCCTATTCCACCGGCATCAAGCGCCGCTTCGACATCGCCCGGGGCCTGCTGCACCAGCCCGATATCCTGCTGCTGGATGAACCCACCACCAACCTGGACCCCATCACCGCCGCGGAGGTGCGGGAGTTATTGGTGCAGCTCCGGGCCCGGAGCAAGACCTTGATCACCGTGACCCACAACCTGGACGAGGTCCGGAAGTTAGGCCGGCGCCTGGCCATTATGCGGGAGGGAATTTTTCAGGAAGTCAGTCTGGCCCCGGAGGAAAACCTGGAGGAACTTTACCGGCGGGTAGTTTTGGGAGGCGGCGGTGCTGCCTAAATTTTCGGCCTTCCTGCTCCGGGATTTTCTGCAAGAGATCAGCTACCCCATGGCCTTCCTCTGGCGGGTGGGCGCCATCCTGTTTCGCCTGGTGACCTTCTATTTTCTGGCCCGCCTGGTGGAGGGGGCGGCCTTGCCGCAACTGGCGCCCTACGGCGGCCATTATTTTCCCTTCGTCATGCTGGGTCTGGCCCTGGCCAGCTTTCAGGGGGTGGCCCTTAATGCCATTTCCAACAACATCCAGTACGGCATGTACACCGGCACCCTGGAGGCCATGCTGGTAACCCCGACGTCGCTCTCCACCATCGTCTTTGCCTCCATGTTCTACCAGTTCTGTTCGGCCCTGGTGGAAATCGTCATCTACCTGGGCTTCGGGTTCTGGTTCTTCGGGTTGGCCCTGGGCCAGGCCAACCTCGCGGCCACCGCGCTGGTTCTGATCCTGACCCTCCTGGCGCATCTGCCCCTCGGCATCCTGGCCGCGGCCTTCATCCTCATCTTCAAGCAGGGCGATCCCGTCACCTCCATCCTGGCCAGTGTTTCCGGGCTCCTGGGTGGGGTCTATTTTCCCGTGGCGATCCTGCCGGGCTGGGTCCAGATCATGGCCCGCTTTCTGCCCTTTACCTATGCCCTGGAGGGCCTGCGCCAGGCGGTGCTCAACGGCCAGGGCATTTCCCAATTGGGTCACCAGATCCTCGTCCTGGCGGCCTTTGCCGCGGTGCTGCTGCCTCTGAGTCTGGCGGTCTTTGCCTGGGCGGTGCGCCAGGCCAAGCGCCTGGGAACCTTGTCGCAGTTTTAAAAAACAGGGGTTAGGGGCCAGGGATTAGGGGTTAGATAAAAAAAAGGGACCAGGAATCGAAATGTTTTCCTGACCCCTAACCCCTAATCCCTAACCCCTGCTTTTTATTAGCTCAAAAACATCCTCAGGGCTCCTGCTTCAGACGCCGGAATTCATCCTCCGCCTGGCGCAGCTGCCGCTGACGCAGGGCGTGCCTGATCTTGCGCACCGTTTCATCCAGGCTCAAGGGTTTGAAGACAATGTCCACCTGCTCATAGTAGATCATGTGTTGGACCTGGGCCCGCTGCTGCACCATGATGATGAAGCGGGTGCCGGGATGGTGGACATGGACAACCTCCATGAGGTGCTGGTGTTGCGGCTGCTTGAGGTCAGTGATGATCAAATCGTAGGGGCACTGCGCGATGGCCTCCAGGGCCTCGGTTACGGTATTGACCATGGTGTAGTCTTCGTAACCGCAGAGTTTGATGACGGAGGCGAGAAATTCCCGGACCCAAACCTCCGCATCCACCACCAGGATGCGTGACCGGCAAATGGTGTCCTCGGCCATCATTGGGGCCTCCTTGCAGGAATCATGCTAACAATTTACTCATAATTTGACCGGCTGGCAAGGGGGTGGCAGGATTTTTGCGCCTGGATGGGGCGGCCGTCCCCGGCCGTCCGAGGTTTCTAGTGGCACAGGCTTCCAGCCTGTGATCCGACCGCCTTCCTACGCAAAAAACGCCAACAACACCAAAAACACAGGCCAGAGGCCGGTGCCACTGCCAGGTTAATGCTGGTGGGGAATTAGGATCTCCTCTTCCGGGTTGATGGGGTTCATCACCAGCCCGGTCATCACCTTGGGGTAGAAGTAGGTGGATTTCCGGGGCATGGTGAGGCCGGCGGAGGCCACTTCCTGCACCTGTTCGATGCGGGTGGGGTTCAGGATAAAGGCCAGGCGGGCCTCCCGGTGGGTAATGGCGCTCACCACCTCGCTGAGCTGGCTGGAGTATTTAAAGGTGTCCTGGTCATCCAGGGCCTTGGAGTCCAGTCCCAAGATCTTCTCGAAAATCAAGTAATTGAGCACTGCGACGTCCAGTTGGGCCAGGGCCGGGTGCATCTGCCGGGCCAACTGATTTTGCCGCACTCCGGGCCGCATCTTCAGGAGCCAGGCCTTGCGGCCGAAGCCCAGGAGGATAAAGGCGGACTCGCCGGGCGGGGTTTCCGCCAGGGTCTGCTGCAGAAAGTCTTCGTAGGCCTCGCCGAACTCGTCGGCCGTGGGCAGCGAGATGATTTCGAAGTATTCCTTCAGGCGCCCTAGGACCTTGGCTTCGTCCAGGTGCTTCACCCGGGGGCCGCCCAGGAGGCGGTGGGCCATGAGGATGACCAGATCCGGGTCGAAGATGTTGGACAGGTACATCAGGGTGTAGTTGAAGGCAGCCGTAGGCGGCGCCTGGGGATACTGCTGTTTCAAGAACTTCTGGTAGTTCAGCGAGGTCTCGTAGCGGTGGTGGCCGTCGGCAATGAACAGGGTCCGGTCGGCCAGGGCCTGGTGCGCCGCCTGCAAGGCGCCGGGGTCCGTCACTCGGTAGAGGCGCTGATGATATCCCAGGGTGTCGTCAAAATCCTCCAGCGGCGCCGGCGGCAGGGCGCCCTGCAGGGCCTGCAAGACCCGATGTTCCGGATCGGGATAGAGCGAAAAGATGGGGGAGAAATGCGCCCGGGCCTGTTTAAACAGCTCCAGGCGATCGGCCTTGGCCGCCGAAAAGGTCTGCTCGTGGGGCTTGATGGCCCCGCCGCTCAGGGGCTCTAGGCGCACCAGGGCCGCCAGACCCTTGCGGGTGTGCTTCTGCCCCTGGATCTCGAAGTCGGTCTCCCAATAATAAAAGGCCGGCTCCGGGTCCCGCACCAACACCTCTTCCCGCTGCCACTGCCGGAACAGGGCGGCGGCCCGGGTGTAGCGGTTCTGCAACCGATCGTCCCCCGGCAGGGGCTGGGGCAAAATCAAGTTGACCATATTATAGGGATTCCGGGCCGCAAAGATCTCGCGCTCGGCCGGCTTGATCACATCATAGGGCGGCGTCACCACCTCGGTCAGATTCGACACCTTGGCGGGATTATAATGCAGACCCCGGAAGGGGGCGACTAAAGCCACTGCATGGTCCTCCTGTTTGCTTACTACGAAAAACTTCCGAACCATTAAATTTATCACCCTGGCATTTGGCGTCAATAGGCCCGCGGCAGAAATCTGGCCTTTCCCGCCGCCGCCAACCCCCGCAGCTACAAAAAAATCTTGACCCCTGCCCAATCTCAGGTTATACACATTCGAATAATCTTGATTAAGGGATGGGCGTATGCGCTTGACCCCTCCGCAATTTCGGAGGGGTTATAAGGTTACGGGGCAAAAACAAATGGGGCAGTAGGCCTCCTTCCTCGTGCTCTCCGGACCGTTGCCGGGGCCCTTACCTTACTCTCCCGGAAGAGAAGATTATTTCCGGGGCGCGCCGCGACCAGCGGCGCAACTGGTATGCCTGCCGGGCCTAACCCGGTAACGCTTATCCCTGTGCGAGGAGGACGAACTATTGAACAATCCGGTGCCTGGCTTCGGACTGCATCTCACGTTGGATGGCTATGGATGCAGTTATGAGCAACTGACGAACCTGGACCTCATCTATCAGTTCCTGGATAAGTGCCCCGACATGATCCATATGACCAAGATCATGCCACCCTATGTCTTTAAGTATCACGGCAAAGTGCCGGAAGACTGGGGGCTTTCGGGCTTTGTGCTCATCGCTGAAAGTCACATCAGCATTCACACCTTCCCCGACCGGGGCTACCTCAGCCTGGACATCTTTTCCTGCAAGGAATTCGACCACGATCAGGCGGTGGCCTACGCCACCGAACTTTTCGGCATCACCCGCCATGAGAAGAATCTTTTGGACCGCGGCCTGGAATTCCCCCGGGACGTGCAAGCCGTGGAACACCACATGCGTCAGGAACGGGGGCAGCTCCGAGGTTAGACATGGACGAGGCCGAGAGTAGCACCCCCGGCTTCTTCACGCGTCTCCGGCAACGGCTCAGCCGCCGGGCGGCCATGGAGCAGCCGGAAGATTTCGAACGCGAAATCCAGGACATTATTGTCGAGGGCGAAGAACGGGGCCTCATCACTCGCCAGGAAGGCGAACTCATCGAGGCCATCTTTGAGTTCAAAGACACCCTGGTCCGGGAAATCATGGTGCCCCGTCTGGAGATGGTGGGGGTGGAGCGCAGCACCCCCCTGAATCAGATCGTCAGCCTGCTCCTGTCCAGCGGCCATTCCCGCCTGCCGGTCTTCGAAGGCGACATCGACCACATCAAGGGCATCCTCCTGGGCAAGGACCTGCTGGTCTTCTGGCAGACGCCGGAAGACACCTGGGACCTGGCCCGGGTCCTGCGCCCGACCTTCTTCGTCCCCGAAAGCAAAAAGATCAGCGATCTCCTCCGCGACCTGGTGGAGCGCAAGACCGCCATCGCCATCGTCATCGACGAATACGGCGGCACCGCCGGCCTCATCACCCTGGAAGACATCCTCGAAGAAATCGTCGGCGAGATCTACGACGAATACGACCGCGCCGAGCCCCGCCTGGCCCCTCAGGAGGACGGCTCCGTCCTGGTCGACGCCCGCCTCGACATCGAGCTCCTCCTCGACCACTTCGATCTGCCCCGCCCGGAAGGCAAATTCGAATCCGTCGGCGGCCTGCTGATCCACGAACTGGGCCGCGTCCCCCAGGTCAACGACCAGGTCCAAATCGGCCCCCTCCAACTCACCGTAGTCTCCGCCGACGAACGCCGCGCCAAACAGGTCCGGGCCCGAATCGTGCCCCCCGAGGAAGAACCCGCCGCGGAATAGCAGGGGTTAGGGATTAGGCAGAATATGCAAGAAATCGATTTAAATAGTTGGGAGGAATTCGAGGAGAGAATCAAAGGACTTGAAAACGAACGCCGCAACCAAGAGCCATCATCTGAATTCCTTTATCGCGGACAAGGAAGAAAAAGCTGGGAGCTTTTGACAACCCTCGAACGGCATGGCAAAAAGAACCTATCGTTTAGGGACTATTTCCGATTAATTTCAATAGCAAAACCTCAGATCGAATCTTTTACCGGATCGAATTGGAATATACCGTCATGGCCAGATGGATTCGATAAATTGCTTAAAGAGAATAAGGGATCTATATTATTAGGAAATATATTAAATAGGTCCGATGATTTAATTAGTTACATGGTGGATCTTCGTCATCATGGCTTTCCATCACCCCTTCTTGACTGGAGTAGCTCCCACTATGTCGCAGCCTACCTTGCTTTTAACGATGTTTTGCAGCGTGAAGAAGCCGTGTCGATTTTTGTATATTGCGAGTCAATAACAGAATATGGGGAAAAATGGATAGGAGGCGATAAACCATGGATTTATCGACCTGAACCATATGCAAAGATAGCTAAGCGGCATTATAATCAGTATAGTCATTACACAGTCTGCGTCATTCTGGACCAAAAGCCAGATGGCGAATGGAAGTATGCACCGCACTCAAAAGTATTCGCTCGCAATGATCCAAATCAGGATGTCTTATGGAAGTTCAATATTCCTTTTTCCGAAAGATTGAATGTGTTGAAACAATTGGACAAAAATAACATAAATGCTTTGTCATTGTTCGGGTCAAAAGAGAGCCTCATGGAAACCATGGCATTACGGGAAATTTACTTTAGAGACAGGGAACCCCAACCCCCCCTTTGAAAAAGGGGGGCAGGGGGGATTTATTTAACCAACCGAAATCCCTCTAA
Source organism: Desulfobaccales bacterium (assembly GCA_044451265.1). Classification (GTDB taxonomy): domain Bacteria; phylum Desulfobacterota; class Desulfobaccia; order Desulfobaccales; family 0-14-0-80-60-11; genus JAPLJC01. The sequence goes on along the minus strand of JBIOJX010000036.1, from coordinate 2,669 downwards.
ATCCCCCTTTTTTAAAGGGGGACTTAAAACCTTCCCATGCCACCCCTGGCTAAAAAGGTTTAACCGTGCTCTATAACCACTGCGCCGCCGTCAATGAGGAATTTTGGCGGGACCTGCGTCAGGCCGATCCCTCCGACATTGCCCGGCGCACCGGCATCCCGCGGGACCGGAATGTCTTCCGCTTCCCTTTTTTTAATCAGGAAGCCGTGGTGGATTTGGAGCAGGAGCGTTCTGGAGCATAACAGCCAACAGTAAGGCCAGGCACCTGCTGCACGTTTAAGGAGGAGCAACACATGAAAACTCTAAGTATTGCATTGATGGCGGCCTTCATGCTGGTGTTGGCGGCCACGTCCACCGGACAGGCCCAGGTCACCGAAGACCCCGTCTATAATGATCCAACCCCGGGGGGGAAATATGTCTATAGAGGCTGCAACTTGGCAGAAGTGATATTTATTCGGGGAGATAAGTTAAGTGAGATAAATGAGTTAACCCTGATAATTGAAACTCAAGGTAGTTCCCCTGTGCGATTAACATTCCCTGTATTGGCGAAGCGCCAAGAAGGGAATAAAATAATTCTTAATTACCAATGGCCCCTCGATGGCGACACCTACGAAGCGACCATCATAGGGGGTAGTCTTATAAACCGGAAAACTAAAGGCTATCTGGCAGGTATTAGGGAAGAAATGTTTACACGCGAATGAAACAAATAGCAGGTCATGAGTGGCGTAAGGTTATGCCAGCTTTTGCGAACAAGTTTACTGTCATTGCTCCAGACTTGTGAGGTGACGAAACTCATATTGGTGGATTGTATGCCGCCCGGAAAGGAGTGGGAAACCTCACCCCGCTCGTGTCTCCTGGGGCATCTGATATTAAACGGAAGATATTCTATTTCTCACCTTATTCCATGAAGAAGTGATCAGGGCGAAAAAGCGCCACGCCTCCCGCCTTTAGCCTTCACTTGGAAGGAACTTTGACCTCAACCCTTTTAACCAGGTCAACCGTCTCCGCTGTTCTGGCCATTTCTCCTCCCTGGGTTTACCCTGTCTCCATGTGCAACTTAACCGCTCTATACCCACACCGTCCGCCCGCCCAGCGGCACCAATGCGGTACAACTGCGGTCGCTCAGCGGTCCCGGACCGCTCAGTCAGCGGCCGCTCAGCGGACTAAAAGCAGAATAATAAGGTACTTATGCGCACCCACTTGCGCACTTTTTTCAGGTACCGGCACAATATGGCCCCTATGGGCTGCTTTTTCCGACCTAAAGCCCCGGCAAAACAGGACGCACACCCAGAAAAACCTGGAATATTGGATAGTTAGCTGATGCATAATTTCTCTTACCCTAAGTTGCACCTGGGATTGCCTTTTTCGCCGCCGACCCCAGCCTGGCCCCCATTTTTGCTCCCAGGTGCAACCATTGAACAACTATCAATGATGTTTTTTTCTCGATCCCAAGTTACACTTGGGATCGAAAATAGCATTTGTAGGGCGGGAAAGCGCCGCGCCTCCCGCCATTTCCACTGACCACTAATCGCTGACCACTGGCCCCTAACCATGCTCTATAACGAATGCGCTGCGGTCAACGAGGAATTCTGGCGGGACCTGCGTGCCGCCGACCCGGAGGACGTTGCCCGGCGCACCGGCATCCGCCGCCACCGGAATGTCTTCCGCTTTCCTTTTTTTAATCAGGATGCCGTGGTGGATTTGGACCAGCAACGGGTGTTCCGGGCGGCAGCATTGGCAGAGGAACCGGGCTTCCGCCTCTGCCTGATTTCCTTGCTTTACCTGCTTTATGTCGATACCGCGGCGCTGGGGCCGCCCCTAAGTCCCCTGGAGCTGCCCGGCGCCACCACCTTTTTCCAAAGTCGGGGGCCACATGCCATTCCCAGCGCCCCCCTGGAAGAGCGCTTCGGCCGGGATCTGACCGGCTTCTTCCAGGCTGGCGCCCGCCTGGGGGCGGAAAAACTGACCAGCGGTGACGGCGCCCTGGCCTTCCAGGTCTTCCCGGGACTGCCCGTGGAGGTGATCCTCTGGGAGGCTGATGAGGAATTTCTGGCCCAGGTCTCCTTCACCGTGCCCTCTAATCTGGATCGCTTCTGGCAACTGGACGCGGTCCTGGGCCTCCTGGGACTGGTGGTGAAGGAAATGCTCCGGGCGGGAGGACCAGTTGCCGGCTAATATTGGTTTCCACGCTCCGAACCTACATATTTGCGCCTTTGCTTTGCGGCTTTGCGTCTTTGCGTGAGATTCATCTTTTCCTAACAGAAAAATGCCTTTCCTGACCCCTAACCCCTAATCCCTGGCCCCTTTTATTTGCCCCTGTTCCCTAAACCCGCTATAATCCCCCCAAGATGAACAAGCGCCTCCGCCTCGAACATCTCCTCGCCGCCCTGTTCTCCGGTCTCTTACTGGCCGCGGCCTTCCCCAAGTGGGACCTGACCTGGCTCCTGTTCGTCGCCCTGATTCCCCTGTTTTGGGCCCTGCCTGGGAAGTCCCTCAAGGCCGCCTTCGTACTTGGCTTCCTCTGGGGCCTGGTTCGTTATGTAGTTCTGCTCTATTGGATCGTCTACGTCACCCACGTCCACGGTTTCCTGCCCCTGCCCCTGTCCATCGGCATCCTGTTGTTGCTGGCCGCCTACCTCAGCCTCTACCCGGCCTTCTGGGCCCTGGGG
>JBIOJX010000035.1:0-16102 GCA_044451265.1 Desulfobaccales bacterium | reverse complement strand
CCTATAACATGCTGGGGATGGCCTACCGCTTCAAATCTCAGCAGACCCATGATCCGGCCCTGCAAGAGAGTGAGCTAATCTCCTTTCAGAAGGCGGTGGAACTCGACCCCAAATACCTCCCGGCCGTGATTAATTTGGCCGCCACTTATCATTCCCGGGGCGACCAGGCCCAGGCCGCCGTCTGGTTCAAAAAGGCCCTGGCCCTGAACCCGAACCCCCAGGAAAAGGCGCAGATCGACAAGCTGATCGCCGGGGGCGCCGCCGCGGCCCCAAAAAAGTCCCATGGACAATGAGATCTCGGAAGGCGTGGCGGAATTTGCTGGCTGAACCCGGCAAGATGATCATGTTAGGGGAAGGCAAGGAGTGAAATTTTCGGTGGCTCGGCTTGGCGGGTTAGCGTTTGGTCTGGTCGTTTGGTTGGGGACGGCACCGCTTGGCGCGCTTTTTGCCCAGGGAGCCCCAGCGTTGGACCTGGCCCAACGTTTGGGCTGCTTTGCCTGCCATGCCGCCGGCCCGGGACCTTCGGCCGCCTCCCTGGACGGCGTCGGCTCCCGCCTCTCCCGGGAACAGTTGCAAGTGGCCCTGACCCAACCCCGTCGGCTGCATGCCGGCGCCAGGATGCCCAGCTACGCCTATCTTCCCGCCGCCGAACGCCAGGCCCTCCTGGACTTCCTGGCAAACCTCAAATAGCTCTGGGTAGCACAGGCTTGCCAGCCGGTGCCGGCGTCGGGCGTCTCCCCTACTTGACAGCCCGGCCTCGAGCGTTCTATAAAGTTTCCACCCTAGCCGAAATGGAGCCCTTGCCTATGGATGCATACAAGATACATCTCAGCGAAGCCGAGATGCCCCAGGAGTGGTACAACCTGATCCCGGACCTGCCGTCGCCCCTGCCGCCGTATCTCCACCCGGCCACGGGCCAACCCATCACGCCTCAGGACCTGGCGCCCATCTTTCCCATGGAACTCATCAGGCAGGAGGTGAGTCAGGAGCGCTGGATCCCCATTCCCGACGAAGTGCAGCGCATCTACAAGCTCTGGCGGCCCAGCCCTCTGCACCGGGCCCGAAATTTGGAAAAAGCCTTGGGCACCCCGGCCCGCATCTATTATAAAAACGAGTCGGTGAGCCCCGCCGGCAGCCACAAGCCCAACACCGCGGTGGCCCAGGCTTATTACAACAAGGCGGCGGGTATGAAGCGCCTGGCCACCGAGACCGGGGCCGGCCAGTGGGGCTGCGCCCTGGCTCTGGCCTGCAATTTCTTCGACCTGGAATGCACCGTTTACATGGTGAAGGTGAGTTATTACCAGAAGCCGTATCGCCGCTCCCTGATGCACATCTGGGGGGCCGAGGTTTCTCCTTCGCCCGGCGACCGCACCCAGGCGGGCCGCGCCATCCTGGCGCAGGACCCGGAGACCTCCGGGAGCCTGGGCATGGCCATCTCCGAGGCGGTGGAAGACGCCGCCAGCCACCCCGACACCAACTATTCCCTGGGGAGCGTCCTCAACCACGTCATGCTCCACCAGACCGTGGTCGGCCTGGAGGTGAAGAAGCAACTCGCCCTGGCCGGGGAAGCACCGGACTTACTCATCGGCTGTGTCGGCGGCGGCAGCAACTTCGCCGGCTTCTGCTTCCCCTTTGTCCCGGATAAGCTCAAGGGCAAGGATATCCGCTTCGTGGCGGTGGAGCCCGCGGCCTGCCCCACTCTCACCCGGGGGACCTACACCTACGACTTCGGCGACACCGCCGGCCTCACTCCACTGACCCTATGTACACCCTGGGCCATACCTTCGTGCCCCCGGGGATTCACGCCGGCGGCCTGCGTTATCACGGCGACGCCCCGCTCCTCTGCCTGCTGGTGCACGAGAAAGTCATCGAGGCCCGGGCCTATCTCCAGAACCCGGTCTTTGCAGCGGCCCGGCTCTTCGCCGAAACCGAGGGCATCATCCCGGCCCCTGAGACGGCCCATGCCGTCAAGGCCGCGGTGGATGAAGCCCGGATCTGTAAGGAGACCGGGCAGGCCAAATGCATCGTCTTCAATTTCTCCGGCCACGGCCACTTCGACCTGGCGGCCTATGACGCCTTCCTGGAAGGCAAGCTCGAAGACGTCGAGACCGACCCGGGGGAGATGATCCGGCAGGCCCTGGCCAATCTGCCCAAGCTGCCTGGAAAATAGAGCTTGAGATAAATTTGGCAACCAAAAAGGCAGCTTCCATAGCGACGCTGCCTTTTTTATGGGGAGAGAGAAAACGCTGGCTGCCGCAGTCTCCGGAGGGTGCGGCCTCCGCCTTTAACCTAAAAACCGCGGCCTCGAAAAAAAATTTAGGGCCGCCCTTGACTCTCTCCTGGACGATGACTATTAAGATAATTGCCAAGAGGTTGAGACTGTACACCCTGAGGGGAAGGGGAGACGTCCCGGCCAGAGAGCCGCCCCAAGTCATAACCCTCTATGGTAACTGCGATTGGCCCTGGGCAAAAGCCCACCTTCTGATGGTTGGAGATTCAGAAGTGCAGGCTGGGCGTTGCCAGCCAGATGTGGCGGCGAATGCCTGCTCCGTTGCCTGACCGGTTAATTGGTGATCACGAAGCGGTTGGACGTCAAGCGGCTGTTTCAAAGACAACTGAAGTAGTTTCGTGGTCTCGGGAAGCCGGGGAACCCTGGATGACTCATCCGGGTCCCCGGCTTTCTTTATGCGGCCGCGGCGACTCTTGGAAAACTCATCCGGCCCCCTTGGCGCCGCGCTACCATTTCCCCGGCACCTACCGAGTAAGTCAATTCAGCTCCCGTGGTCCAAGACGAGAGGGAGAAGATCGGGGCCGCCAGGCAGGCGGCGATTCTCAAGTAATCGGCGGCTGGCCAGGAACCCCTGCTTATGCTATGATCGAGGCCGGAACGGGCCATAATTCTACCCAAGGAGACCTTATGGAATCCCAAGCCGGCCTGCAAGCCGTCTTTCGTCCTAAAAGCGTGGCGGTCATCGGCGCCTCGACGGCGCCGGGCAAGCTGGGCCACGATATCCTGGCCAACCTGAAAAACGGCGGCTTCCCAGGCCCCCTCTATCCCGTCAATCCCAAGGCCGAGGAGATCCTGGGCCTCAAGGTCTATAAGTCCATCGCCGACACGCCCTCCGCCCCTGACCTGGCGGTGGTGGTGATCCCGGCGAAGCTCGTGGCGGCCACCCTGGAGCAGTGCGCCGCCAAAGGGATCAAGGCCGCCATCGTCATCACCGGCGGTTTCGCCGAGGCCGGCCCCATTGGTGAAAGGTTGCAGGACGAACTGGCCCAGGTGGTCCGGAAGACCGGCATCCGGGTGGTGGGGCCCAATTGCCAGGGGGTCAATATGCCCCACGAGCGGATGTGCGCCTCCTGGCCACTCATCACCACCAAAGGTAAGATTGCCTTCGCCTCGCAAAGCGGCACGGTGGGCGCCGCCTTCCTGGACCTGGCCGCGGCCGAGCGCCTGGGGGTGAGCGGCTTCGTGTCACTGGGCAACCGGGTGGACGTGGACGAGGCCGAGGTTCTCAGCTATTTCAACCAGGACCCGCACACCGCGGTCATCGCCCTCTATCTGGAGGGGGTGAAACGGGCCTCTTACTTTCTCGACGCCCTGCGGGAAACCAGCAAACCCGTGATCATCCTCAAGGCCGGCCGCACCGTGCAGGGCAGCCGGGCCGCTGAGTCCCACACCAAATCCATGGCCGGGGCCGACGCCATCTATGACGCCCTGTTCCGTAAGTATCAGGTTTACCGGGCCGACACCCTGGAAGAACTCTTCGATTTTGCCAAGGCCCTGGCCTATCTGCCCAGGCCCCGCGGCCGGCGGCTGATGATCAGCACCTCCTCCGGCGGGGCGGCGATCCTGGCCATCGACGAGGCGGAGAAGCACGGCCTGGTGGCGCCGGAGCCCAATCCCATCCTGCAGGAGCGTCTGCGGGAAATGCTGCCGGCCCACTGCAACGTGGGCAACCCCGTGGACCTCACCGGCGACGCCATCAGCGCCCCGGAATTATATCGGCAGGTGATGGACAAGACCCGGGACGATTACGACACCCAGGTGGTGATCTTCGGCGATCCCATCCCCGGGGCCGCGGCGCAGGTGACGCCCGGCGCCTCGGAGCTGGTTATCTTCCTGGGGGGCGCCGAAGTGGAGCGGGAGGAGCGGCTTAAACTGTATGAGGCGGGCATCCCGGTATTCCCGACCCCGGAGCGCGGCATTAAGGCCCTGGCCCAGTTCTTCCGGTTCGAGGCGGCCCCGACCGCGGCCCCCGGACCTCCCAAGGTCGCGGTGCCCGAGGCCTTCAGCCTGCTGCCGGCCGGCGAAGCCGCGGCCCTGCTCACCAAGGCCGGCATCCCGGCGGCGGCCGCGCCCCTGGCCCGGGACGCCGACGAGGCCGTGGCCCTGGCCGCGCAGTTCGGCTACCCGGTGGTTCTGAAGATCGCCTCGCCGGATATCGCCCACAAGAGCGAGGTGGGCGGCGTCCTGGTGGGCCTGGAAAACGACGAAGAGGTGCGCCAGGGCTTTGCCGAGATGATGGAGGCCAGCAAACTCTTCGCGCGGGTGGCCGACATTTACGGCGCCACCGTCTCCCCCCTGGCCAAACCCGGCGGCCTGGAAGTCATCCTGGGAACCATCACCGACCCGCAGTACGGCCCCACCCTGATGTTCGGCCTGGGGGGCGTCAATACCGAGATCTATCAGGACGTGGCCTTCTGCCTCCTGCCCGCCGACGACCACGAACTGGAAGACCTGATCCAGAGAATCAAGGGCTACCCGCTGCTCACCGGCTACCGGGGCCAACCCCGCCGGGACACCGCGGCGCTTTTGAGCGCCATGAAGGCCCTGGCCATCTTTGCCGGCAAACACCCGGAACTGGACCAGATCGAACTCAACCCGCTGCTGCTCTACGACAAGGGCCTGTTCGCGGTGGATGTGCGGATTTTTTCGAGGATATAAATTCTCAGTGGCACAGGTTTTCAGCCTATGCCTTTTTATGCCGGACCAGGAGAGAAAAGGCCATGGCCAAGATGACCAGACGGAAATTGACCGACTATATCCTGGCCCATCAGGACGCCAAAAAATTAGACCTTTCAGGTAAAGGCCTGACCACCCTGCCACCGGAACTGGGGCGGCTCACCAAACTGGAAGATCTGAATATTTCCAAAAATCAACTGGCTACCCTGCCACCGGAACTGGGGCGGCTCACCCAACTGGAATATCTGGATGTTGACAATAATCAACTGACCTCCCTGCCACGCGAACTGGGGCAACTCACCAAACTGGAATATCTGAGAATTTCCAACAATCAACTGACTACCCTGCCTATGGAACTGGGGCAGCTCACCCAACTGAAAAATCTGGATGCTGACAATAATCAACTGATCTCCCTGCCACCCGAACTGGGGCAGCTCACCAAACTGCTTATTCTGATTGTTCGCCGTAATCAACTGACCACTCTACCACCTGAATTGGGGCGGCTCACCAAATTGACATTGTTGTTTGCATGGGACAATCTGCTGACCATTCTGCCACCGGAATTGGGACAGCTCAGGCAATTGGACTATCTGGATGTTCACAACAATCAATTGACCGCCCTGCCACCGGAAATGGGGCGGCTCAGCCAACTGGGACAGATGGATGTTCGCGACAATCAATTGACCGCCCTGCCACCGGAGATCAGAAACCTCAAGAAATTGAAAATATTGCAAATCAGGGGAAATCCCCTGGCCGTCCCATTGCCTCCCGAGATCGTAGAAAAAATCGATGATCCCCAGGCCATCCTCAGCTACTATTTCAGCCTGGCCCAGGCCCAGGAGCGGGCCGCAGCCCGCCCCTTGAACGAAGCCAAGGTCCTGGTGGTGGGCCAGGGGAAGGTAGGCAAGACCTGCCTCATCAAGCGCTTGCTCTTGGGCACCTATAATCCGCGGGAAGGCAAGACCGAGGGCATCGACATCCACCGCTGGCAGACAGGGGAAGGGGAGGAGCGGATTCGGCTCAATGTCTGGGACTTCGGGGGCCAGGAGATTCTCCACGCCACCCACCAGTTCTTCCTCACCCAACGCAGCCTCTATCTCCTGGTGCTGGATTCCCGCCAGGACGAAGAAAGCAACCGGCTGGAATACTGGTTGAAGCTCATCGAGTCCTTCGGCGCCGGGTCGCCGGTCCTAGTGGCCGCCACCCAAGGCGATGAGCACCCCATGGAACTGGATTGGCGTGGCCTGCAGGCAGCCTATCCCATGATCCGGGGTTTTGTGAAACGGGTCTCGGCCAAGACCGGGGAGGGCTTGCCGGAACTGAGAGACAAGATCGCCCGGGAAGTGTCGCAAATGGGACACGTCAGAGATCCCCTCCCCGATTCCTGGTTTGCCGTCAAGGATGAACTGGCCGGCATGGCCAACCGCCATAAAAGGAAGACCGATTACCTGCCCTTTAAAAGATATGAAAAGATTTGCCGGGAGCGGCAGATCAGCGAGGTGGAAAGCCGCCGCACCCTGATGGGCTACCTCCACGACCTGGGCATCGCCCTCCATTACCAGCAGGAGCACCCGGACTTCGTACTAAACCCGGAATGGGTGACCAACGGGGTTTACAAGATCATCCATGCCCGCCTCCTGAGCGATCAGAAGGGGGTGCTCAACCTGGGCGACCTGGGGACCATCCTCCCGAAGCGCCGCTATCCCCAGGACAAACATCTTTTCATCCTCGACCTGATGAGCCGGTTTGAACTGCTGTTTGAATTCCCCGGCTCCCACCGACAGAAATTCCTGGTCCCGGCTCTCTTGCCCAAAGAAGAGCCTTATACCGGCGAGTGGGGTGACTGCCTGGAGTTCCAATATGGCTACGACGTCCTGCCGGACAGCCTGATCTCCCGGTTCATCGTGCGGATGCACGCCTATATCATTCGCCAGACTTACTGGCGCACCGGGGCGCTGCTCCATTGGGAGGGCAACGAAGCCCTGGTCAAGGTCGAGGCCCGGGAGAAAAAGATCATCATCAGGATCAGAGGCCCCCAACCCACCCGGCCGTTTCTTCTGAGCGTCATCCGCAGTCACTTTGGAGAGCTCAACAACAGCGTCAAGGGACTGGTGATTAAGGAAATGATTCCCCTGCCGGGCCACCCCAGGGTGGCGGCAAATTATAACCACCTGTTGAAACTGGCCCAAAAAGGCCAACCGGAATACGTAGCGGAGGGGCTGGAGGAGCAGCCTTATGAGATACCTCCCTTGCTGCAGGGCTTTGATCCGGCAGAGGAGCTGGAAAAGACGCTGAATCCGGGAACCGCAGCAGCAGGAGTCAGTGACCGGGACCTCCTGGTGAATTTCTTGGAGACCACCCGTATCTTGGCGGAGACCTTGAGAACTACGGTGGAGGCCCAAGGGAAAGCCCAGGCCATTGAGGCGGCCAGGCAGGCGGAAGAGGCGGTCAAAAAAGGAGGGTATCAGAAGGCCTTGGCTTGGCTGGAAAATGAGTCCCTGAAGAAGATCATCGACCATATTCCCGGAGGCTTGGTGGCACATGGCCTATATGACATTATTAAGAAATTTTTATCTTCCCACTAATTATGAGATAGCCACATAAGCACAGGTGTCCCGCCTGTGCTACTTTCTGTATTAATTATGGAAAAATTAGAATTTTTCCGCCTCCAGACCCGGCAAGAAGTCCTGGCCCTGTATGCCCGCTTTTCTCCGGTGGGCACCGAGGAAGTGGAGTTGGCCGGGGCGGTGGGGCGGGTGCTGGCCGGGCCGGTGGCCGCGTCGGAGGCGGTGCCGGGGTTTCTCCGGGCCACCATGGACGGCTACGCCGTGGCCGCCAGGGATACCTTCGGGGCCAGCGTCGGGGCGCCCCAATACCTGGAGATCAAGGGCGAGGTGGCCATGGGCGTCGAACCTACGCGCGGCATCGGTCCCGGCGAGGTCCTGCGGGTGCCCACCGGCGCCATGTTGCCGGACGGCGCCGACGCCGTGGTCATGATCGAGTATACTGCCGAACATCCGGACCAGACCCTGGAGGTGCGCCGGGCCGTGGCCCCGGGGGGAAACGTCTTACAGCCCGGCGAGGACGTGCAAGCCGGGGAATTACTCTTCGAGGCCGGCACGCGGTTGCGTCCCCAGGACGTCGGGTTACTGGCGGCTCTCGGCCTGGCTCGCCTGACGGCTTACCAAAAACCCCGGGTGGCGATCCTCTCTTCCGGCGACGAAATCGTCCCCATCGACGGCCGGCCCGGCCCCGGCCAGGTGCGGGACGCCAACGCCTATCTGGCCGCGGCCCAGGTGCAGGCATGGGGCGGCCTGCCCTTGATCAGGGGAATCCTGCCGGATGAGTTCAACGCCTTGCGAGCCGCCCTGGCCGCGGCCCTGAATGATGCCGACCTGATCCTCATCTCCGGCGGCTCCTCGGTGGGGGTGCGGGACCTGACCCTGGCGGCCATCCAGGACCTGCCCGGGGCCGAAGTCCTGGTGCACGGCGTGGCCATCCGGCCCGGCAAGCCCACCATCCTGGCGGCAGTGGGGGAGACGGGAACAAAGCCCCTCCTGGGACTGCCGGGGCACCCGGCCTCCGCCGCGGTGGTTATGGAGGTTTTGGGGCGGCCTTTATTGGAACAGCTCTCCGGCCTTAAGGTCCGGGCGTCCTGGGGCCGCACCGTCACCGCGGCCCTGTCCCGCAACCTGGCCGGGGCCAGCGGCCGGGAGGATTACGTCCGGGTGCGCCTGCGCCGCGAGGCTGATAACTTGTGGGCCGACCCGGTCCTGGGGCCCTCGGGCCTCATCTCCCCCCTGGTGCAAAGCGACGGCCTGGTGATGATCCCCCTGGGGGTGGAGGGGCTGTTCAAGGGGGAGCCGGTAGCGGTGCGGTTGTTCGGATAGGGAAAATTGTAGCCGCAGGCTTTAGCCTGCGCCAGCATTGGCGAGACGCCTGTGCTACCAAATTTGGGCGACCCAGCGGGTCGCCCCTACTTTTCTTTCCAGACCACCAGCAGACCCAGACTGAGCCAGAAGGCCTCCCGGAGGCGCCGCAGGATGCTGAAGGTGGCGCCCAGGGTGAGGCCCAGGTTGAAGCCCAGGGAGAGGAGCAGATTGCCGCCTTCCTGGACCCCGGCCGCGGCAGGGATGAAGAAGCCCAGGGCGGAAAAGAGCATGGCCAGGGAGTCCAGGCAGAGGGCCAGGCCCCAACTGATGGGGTGGCCCACCAGCCAGAACATCAGGTAGACCTCCACGGCGTGGAGCACCCAACTGAGGAAGAACAGCACGAAGGCCAGGGCGGCCCGGCCGGGGTATTCCCGGTAGAAGCTGGATAGGCTGGAATCGAGATTGGCGAAAAAGCCTTCCTTTTCCTGCAAAAACTGGGGGCACCAGCCCCGGCGGTTCAGGAAAGCCACCCCTTGGCTGCAGGAGGAGCCCCGGCGCTGCAGAAAGACGAAGGCGCCGCCCGCCGCGGCCAGCCCCAGGGCGCCCAGGCTCAAATAACCCAGGTGTGCTAAGGCCGCGGGCAGATAGAGCGGGGCCAGGGCCATCCCCAGGATGATGTAGAGCACCAGGCTCAGGACCAGGATGCCTTTATGGATCACCACCGAGGCGGCGGCCTGGTCCACGGGGACGCCGTCAGCCCGCAGCCGGGCGGCCTTGAAGGGCTCGCCCCCCAGGGAGGCGGTGGGGGTGAGCTGGTTCAGGGCCTCGCCCCCCAGGCGCAGCCAGAAGAGGCGGCTCAGGGAAGTCTTCTCGGGCAGGTCGATGAGGATGTACTTCCAGGAGACGGCCTCCAGCAAGTTCACCAGCCCATAAGGCAGCAGCAACACCGGCCAGTACCAGCCCACCTGGCGCAGGTGGTCCCAAAGCTTGGCCCAGCCCACCTCGTTGAGGATCCACACGAAAAAGACGACGGCAACAGCCAGGAGAATCAGGTTGAGACGGCGCAAAATTGTCCTTCCAAATAGTGTTTCTTGCCGAAACTCATATCAAATTTAGCCATTAGTTGCCAGAGAATACGGTTTAGCGTGGGGCGTTTCAATTTTTCCAGTTATTTAAGCACCTTCTGTTTTAGCTTTTGGTGACAGAAGCTAACCATTTATAATAATTATATTTTTATATTTTCAGGGTCCCTTTTGGGGCACCTTGGTGCAGCAAATTAGGCCGAGGGGAAGCAAATTGTGCCACTGCCTTTGGAGAAATCCGCAAATTGCCTCGCTTTTGTGCCGCTTGGTCCCGGTAGCGTCTTGGGGATAAGCCGCTACATTTTCAGAAGATTTCGCCAAAGGGCCGCGCCTGATGCGGTACAAAAATAGGGGTTTGCGGTTTTTGGTTTTCAGGTTTCGGTAAAGCATCGGGGGACAGGTTATCAGGGCGGGGAGGATAGAGGCCAGCGCAGGCGAGGCAGATGTCAAGTAATCTGCGAACTGTTGGGCTGCTGCCGGTGTCCCGGACCTGCGCGGGAATTTGGTTAGGCTTGCAGGCGAAAGGGGGTGACGCCCCTGCGGGCGCTTCTGGATTTTATGGGGGTTTACAGCCGGCAGGGGCTCAGTAAGTGAGATCAGTCATTTGAGCGCCGAGGTTTCCTTGAAAATCCGCCTGCATTTCCAGGCTTCATCACAAAATACCTATTGTGATTGTAACTTCTTTATTTCAGCCTTAGTCTTGATTGAATTATCGATATATTGAAGGTTTGTTGATTGTGTACTCCTGATTCCGGTAGGAATTGGAAGCAATGCCCCCAAAATTGTCTTTGGAATTCCAACCACTCCAGCCACCATGCTTGGTCTGCTTTGTTGGATGCCTTGGATCATGCCATCCTTTAACGTAACATTCGTTTGATCTGAAACAAGATACCGGCGGCTGATCGGCAAAACATAGTTATTTGCCTTATCAGGTAGCATAATAATTTTACTTTGGGTCATAAGAGGTGATGGTTCATATTTTGGTTTTTCGTTAGATTTAGGATTTTCGGATAATTGCACAGTAACGTCGATTTGATAAGGGACAGGAAGTCTTACAACAATCCCATGAACATTTTCGATCTTAGAATCAATTTCTATGATTCTATCGATAGGAGTGTCCCTGGGAGCATCAACCGATTGGATATCCTCTTTTTTAATCAGAGGAGTAATTGTTAAAGTGAAATCCGCTTTCACCGATACCGCAGTAGTGGCATCTGCTGCTTTAACCGGTGGACTATATAACGTTGGTATTCTATCTTTTTTATCATTACTATCTTTCCTAAAAAACCTAATTCCTGTGGGATCAGGTTCGAAATCTCCATGAAAAGAATAAACTGGCAGGGGGGACAAAGTCGGCGGAGGTGGTGGACCTCCTTCCGGTGGTGCTATTTTCGGCGCTATCATGAGTGCTCCCTCTGGGGCCAGTGCGGCGCCAAATGTTAAGGCACTGCCAGCAGCGGCAACGAGATCAGCCAGCGAAGAAACGGTTTTGTCTGTTGTCGTCGTATTCACCGTCTGAAGAAGACCATTTGAGTCAACGGAGAGATTAATATTGTCATCAAATAACGCATTTGAATTGGGCCTCAACATGAACCTATTATCAGAATCCGGTTGGATTACCGGGGTTAAGAGAACTGTCCAATTTAAATCATTTGCATTCCACGTAATATCAACATGAATCATGGATTTAGGGAGAAAATATGGAATGCCGTCCAAGACCAAATAATCAGACTTTACATTGTCTTTATTCCCTACCTTATATAGACTGATTGGCTTAACCGACGTAACAACTGAAGTGCACCCGATGACAAGCATGAAAAGGAGTGTAAATATTGCAATAAAAAATGATCTCATGATTGGTATCTTTCCTATATGAAATTGTGGCGAAGCCTTGATCTGAAAATTTTCCAAAATGGTCTTGGGAACCTCTGCCCAAATTTAAATAAAAGGTTTCTCAGTTTTTCGAGCGTAGATCGTCCAAGGGTATTAGGCACAGGCATCATTTTCAAGGAAAAAGATTTAAACTTTTTTTCAAGAATCCTATTAGCACAAAAATTTAATATTTGTCAACTGGGAAAAGCATGCTCATCAACCAGGCTTCTTCGTTGATAGCAATTTAGGTAGGGGCACAAAGAGCTATTTCAGGGTATATCGCCATAGAAATCAATGCACAAAATACACAATATGGCAAACTGGCAAGTATTGAAAATGAAAATATGTCTGAATGGCTCTCTCTAATACGGGGAGGGAGAAGGAGTCCCGTCGCATGGTTTTGGAACGCAGGCAAGTCGCCTGGGCTTTGGAGGCTGCCGCCAAAGGGCGAACACAAGGTTCGCCCCTACGGGAAGGGCGGACACATAGGTCCGCCCCTACGGCGCCGGCTGAGGCCTGCGGCTACGTTTGATGATCAAGTCCAGGACAGGGGCGGCGGTGCTGCATTCAGGCAGTTCCTTCCAACCAAAAGCATTTTAAAGCCCCCCTCACCCCAGCCCTCTCCCCCCAAAAGCGGGGGGAGAGGGGGAAGAAAACCAGGCCTCAGCTTTCCGCAGAAAACGGCCTGTTGAGTGCGCCTTGGGCGCCAGATAATGCACAGGCAAGACGCCTGCCTGTGCCACCGCTTTAGTTCCTCCGGCCCTCCAGGCTGCGGTACACGCCTACCACCTTGCCCAGGATCTGGACGTCGGCGGTCTCCTCCGGAGCGAAACGCAACGGGGTGAAATCGGGGTTGTCGCCCCGGAGGACCAGGCCGCCGGCCTCCTCGTAGACCCGCTTCATGGTGGCCTCGTCGTCGATGAGCACCACGGCGATCTCGCCCCGGGCCACCCGGGACTGGACCCGCACCATCACCAGGTCGCCGGGCAGAAGCAGAGGGGCCATGGACTCCCCAGACACCTTCAGGAGAAAGACCTCCTGGTCCCGGACCCAGGCGCGGGGCAGGGGCAGGGTGTCCTCGACGTTTTCGGCGGCCAGCAAGGGTTGACCGGCGGCGATCCGGCCCAGCACCGGCACCTCGACCACCGCCTGGAGGCGGGACGACAGGACCAGGCCGCGAGAGCACCCCGGCTCCCGGTGGAGCTGGCCCTTGCGCTTCAGGGCCTCCAGGTGGTCGGCCGCGGCCCGGGGCTGGATACCGAAATGGGCCGCCACCTCCCGCACCGTGGGAGCATAGCCCTGGCGGGCGACAAACGCCTCCACGAACTCCAATACCACCTGCTGTCTTTCGGTCATGGGTTTCATAGTCAAAAAAATAGTATACAGATGTATACTTGTCAAGAGAATAGTTGTGTTGGGATAGAAAAAAATGCCGGAGCCGGCCAAGGCAGAAGGAGACGGGCCCGGAGGCCCGCCCTACCAAATATTCTTTGCCTTAAAGCTGATAGCTGAATGCTTAAAGTTGACAGCTACTACCTTGCCTTCCCGCCGGGCTGCTGTTATCCTGGGGAACCATGGAAGAGAAACGCGAGCGGAGCGGCCCGTCCCGGCGGGCTATGGAGATCACGCCGTTTCTGGTGATGGATATCCTGGAGCGGGCCAAGGAGCTGGAGCGCCAGGGGGAGAACATTATCCATCTGGAGATCGGCGAGCCGGACCACGACACCCCCCAGGTGGTCAAGGACGCGGCCAATCGGGCCCTGGCCGCGGGCGAGACCCAGTACACCCACTCCCAGGGGCTCATAGAGCTTAGGGAGGCCTTGAGCCAGCACTACCTGGAAAAGTATAAGGTCTGGGTCAAGCCGGAGCAGTTCATCGTCACCTCGGGCACCTCGCCCGCCATGATCCTGATCTTCGCGGGGCTGTTGGACCCGGGGGACGAGGTGCTCCTCACCGACCCGCATTACGCCTGCTATCCCAATTTTCTGCGGCTGGTGGACGCGGTGCCCTGCTACGTGCCGGTGAGCGAGGACGACGGCTTTCAGCTGAGGCCGGAGGAACTGGGGCCCAGGCTCACGCCCCGCACCAAGGCGATCATCATCAATTCCCCCGGCAACCCCACCGGCACCCTCATCGCCGCCGGCCGCCTGGCCCGCCTGGCGGAACTGGGGCCGTACGTGGTCTCCGACGAAATCTACCACGGCCTGGTTTACGAAGGCCAGGAGCACTCCATCCTGGAATTCACCGACCGGGCCTTCGTGATCAACGGCTTCTCCAAGCTTTACGCCATGACCGGCTGGCGCCTGGGCTATCTCATCGCGCCGGAGGAGTTCATCCGGCCCCTGCAGAAGTTGATGCAGAATTTCTTCATCTCCGCCAACGGCTTCGTGCAGCGGGCCGGGATTGCGGCCCTGACCCAGGCCGGGCCGGAGATCGAAGCAATGCGGGCCACCTACGACGTCCGGCGCTGCTTCCTGATCGATGGGTTGCAGCGTCTGGGCTTCCGCCTGCCGGTGCCGCCCACCGGGGCCTTTTATGTCTTCGTCAACGCCCGGCACCTGTCCCAGGACTCTTACGCCCTGGCCTTCGACATCCTGGAGAAGGCCGGAGTGGGCGTGGCTCCCGGCATCGACTTCGGCCCCGGCGGCGAGGGCTTTCTGCGCTTCTCTTACGCCAACTCCATGGAAAACCTGGCGGAGGCGCTGCGGCGGTTGGAGGTTTATCTGAGCGATTTCAAAGGGCTGGAGAAATAAGGCGGTTCGAGAACCGCCCCTACGGGAAATGGGGCAAATCGCATGGATTTTGAGAAAGAAGCTGCCTCCTGGGACGCGGAACCCCGCCGGGTAAAACTGGCCAATGACGTGGCCGCGGCCATCATCCGGGAAATTAAACCGACCCAAGACCTGGACGTCCTGGAGGTCGGCTGCGGCACCGGCCTGGTGACGCTGCGTCTGCAACCGCTGGTGCGCAGCATTACCGGGGTGGACAGCTCGCCGGGCATGCTGGCGGTTTTTCGGGACAAGGTGCAGAAACAGGGGCTGACGAATGTTCGCCCCCAGCTGGTTGACCTGGAGCAGGGCGGCCGGGTGGCCGGCCGGTTCCAGCTGTTGGTCAGCAGCATGACCATGCACCATGTCGAAGATACCGCGGCGCTGCTCCGGGGGTGGTTCGAGCTCCTGCTGCCGGGAGGCCGGCTGGCCGTCGCCGACCTGGATACGGAAGACGGCTCGTTCCACAGCGACCATCGCGGAGTTTATCATTTCGGTTTTGGGCGCGAGCGCCTGCAGGCGCTGCTGGAGCAAACCGGCTTTCGCCAGGTTCGGGCTTCGACTGCGGCCACCATCATCAAGGAGGTCACCGGCGCCGGTAAAAGGGAATTTAGCGTGTTTCTGCTGGTCGGCAGGAAATAAATTTTTTTCAAAAGGCAGTTACCCCACCACTAAGCCTTAAATCGTCAATATTCAATGATATCTTCAGTTAAACGGCCTGGCTGCCAATCTCAATCTGGTAATTATCAGGGGATAAAAGCCGCCTTTAAGAGCGGCGTTTATCAGTTTGAGAAGGAAAAATCCTCGCAGCCTGCCGGACTCTCAAATTAAGACCGCGGTTTTTTTTAGCAAAGATTATTGGCCGGCGGCCAGGGCCCGAGAGAAAAAAATCCATTAAAATAAGTGACATATAAAAACTACCCGGCTTAGTAAAATTGGCAAGCCTTATGCATTCTATATAGGAAATCGCCGTGGGCGAGATCAACCAAACAGGAGAACCGCAACAATGAAGAAAGTTGTTACCACCATAAGCGCCGCCATTTTCGTCCTGGGCCTGACCTCTGCCGGTCTGGCGCAGACCGCCCAGACCCCGGCCAAGCCCGAAGTGAAGCAGGAGAGCACCGCGGTCCAGACCCCGGCGGCCAAACCCGAAGTCACCAAACCCGGTGAAAAGGCCGGCGCCAAAGAAATGGTAAAGCCCGGCGAAGCCAAGAAGGAAACCACCAAGGAAGCCAAGAAAGTGGCGAAGCAGGCAGCCAAGAAGGACAAGACTGAGAAGTGCGGCGCCCCGGTGGAAAAGTCCCAGCCGGAAAAGAAGTAACCCCCGGATTTAAAATAACCCGGCCTGAAGGCCGGTAACAGTCAGGCCGGGAAGGGTTTAACCCTTCCCGGCTTTGATTTTTGGTGGTCAGAGGCAGGCGCAGGCGCTCCCGTGAAAACTAAAATCCCCCTAAATCCCCCTTTAAGAAAGGGGGACTTTAAAACCCCTCTTTGAAAAAGGGGGGCAGGGGGGATTTTGGTCCCGTTCCCAAGGGTTGGGGG
>JBIOJX010000034.1:0-16163 GCA_044451265.1 Desulfobaccales bacterium | reverse complement strand
TCCAGGGGAAGTGCAGCCAACAATAGGATCCGGCTTTTTTGTCTAGGCCCGGCGGCGCCAACCGCAGCACCCGGGGCCGCTGAACCATCCGACATCAGGGCTTGGGCACCGGCAGGTGGCTGCCATCCTCGGGTTCCGGGGGCAGCAACTCCGCCTGCGGCTCCACGGTGGCCACCTGCTTGGGCTTCCGCCAGCGCCGGCCCTGCACCAGCAGGCTGCCGTTCTTGTGCAGCACGGTGCGGTCATCCAGGATGATCAGGCCGTGGCGCTCGGAAATATTGGTGTAATACTGGTACTTCATGTGCCTCTGGTTGAGGCGGTATTTAAAGAACAAAAAGAATACCAGATAGATGACCACGATGGCCCCCAACCCGGCCAGGACATAACTCAAGAACAGGAAGGTGTTATAGCCCAGGGAACTGAGCCAGGCCATGATATAATCCATGTTATAGAGGGCCAGGACCGTGACCAGCAGTAGAAACAGCAGGCTCAGAAAGGGCAGGCGCTTCAGCTGGCCGATTACCGCTTCCATCTGGGTCTCGGGGGAGGGACCCGCCTCTTCACTCTGCTCCCCTTGATCGCCCAGGAAGTAGTTGAAACCGGTGATGATGACCCCCATGAGAAAGGTGACCACAATGGGAAAGGCAAAGGCCACAAAGACGTACTCCCGCCAGGGAAAGACCGTCTGCACCCGGTGATATTTATCGTCCGAAGCCCACAGGACCACCACGATAAAAATAACGATCTCCAGGATCCCGATGAGCTTAAGGTAGTCGAAGAAGAGTTTCTTGCGGTCTGCTTTGGTGAAATAGCTGGCAATCTTGGACATACTATCGTCCCCTGAGGCTGTTCATAAGTCCCTAAAAGATAACAACTCAAGGCTCCCCGGTCAATCCTTTTCTGGAACGGCAAGGGCCCAAATCCAGGGTTTTACGACATAATCCCTTGAGTGTAGGAACGGGGACGGGGGACGGAAGACCGGGCAAAGGCCGCGGGTGACGGGGTTAATTAGGGACTGGAACCCGCAGGCGGAGGCACTGGCTCCTGCTTCGGCCTCCAGTCCCCGGGCTCCGGTCCTAATGGCCGAGCTTCACCACGTTCTGGGCCTGGAGGCCCTTGGTGCCCCGGATCACTTCAAACTCCACCAATTGCTCCTCGTGGAGCGAGCGGAAACCTTCGCTCTGGATGGCGGTATGGTGTACGAAGACGTCGGTGCCGTCTTCCTGGGAGATGAATCCGTACCCCTTGGTGTCATTAGACCACTTTACCTTCCCCGTCACTCGCATGCAGTTGCCTCCCTGATCTTTTCACGCTGCAACCTGCGGCGCGGCTGGGTAGCCGCGTGGCAAATAAAAACGGCGCGGCTCTTTCCGCACCGTTTCCAAAACCGTTTCCCACGGACTGACCTGCCGGCCAAACTTATATAGGCCTTGACCGGGTTACGGTCAAGCTGACCTGACACTTTGCCTGCATCCCTTAAACCCGGCCCCCGCTGCTCATCCAGGCCAGGTTCGCCCGGTTAATCCACTTCCGGCGTCGGCCCCGCCAAGGCGTCCGAGACTGCCCGATTTACGCCTGCGGCAGGGTCACCACGAAATTGGAGCCGTTCTGCATGGGCTCGTAAAGGATGTCGCCGCCGTGCCTAGCGACGATGTCCCGGCTGAGATACAGGCCCAGGCCCATGCCGGCGCCGAACCCTTTGGCCTGACGCATCTTCCGGAAATTGGAAAACAGCATGGCGCGGCGCTCTTCGGGCACCGGTTTGCCAGTGTTGTAGACATTCAGGCGGCAGTTCTTCCCTTGTCTTTGCCAGTCGACCACAATGGTACAGCCGTCGCCCCCGTGCCGGATGCCGTTATTGACCAGATTGCGGAAGACGCTTCGAAGCCACACCTTACTGCCCTTCACCGGAATGGCTTCGGCGGCCTGGTGACTGAGGCGATTGTCCAGGGTTATCCGGTGGTTGCGCAGTTCCACCGCCAGTTCCTCCAGGACCGGGGCGACCACGTCATGGCGCAGGTCCAGCGTCTCCTTTTCCATGTAGCCGTCGCCGACGCCGGAGAAGGCCTTGCCCATGAATTCTTCGGTGAGGAGGATCAATTTATCGACGTTGTCCGAGACCTCGTGGAGTTTGCCCTGGGCATTTCCCCCCATCCCGCCGTAGCGGCCCCGGACCAGGAGCTTCAAGGAGGCGGAGGTGGAAACCATGGAACCCCGCAAATCGTGGAACATCATCATCAGGCGGTCCAAGACCCGTTCGTTGACTTCGGCGGCGGTTTTCATCGGGTTGAGCCGGGCGGGGACCAGATCCACGATCTCCAGACTCTCCAGGCACTGATTGACTCGCCGCCACAATTCCGTGGGGCTTATGGGCATCAGGATGTAATCATCCACCTCGATCTCATAGGCTTCCTGGGGGAAGGTCACCTCATGGTTGCCGCTGACCACCATGATTTTAACCTCCGGGTTCAGCCGTCTGGCCCGCTTTAAGAGATCAACGCCATCCGCCTCAGCCATGCTGAGCTTGGCGATCACCAGGTCGTAATTCTTTTTTACCAGGGCTTCCAGGGCCGTCTCCGGGCCGATGGCCGTCCTGACCGCAAAGCCTTTATATTCCAAGACCCAAGCCATGGTCCGAAACAGGTGCGAGCCATCGCCTAATAGCAGGATTTCGTACTTAGCCATCTTGGATCTCCTCTTCTCGTATCCGGTCCAAAGGATGTAGGTTAGCTGAAAGGTTGAGTTTGGAATCCAGTCTCATTTAAACCGAATTTCGAAAACCGGTCAATCGGCACAAATACCCATTCCCATATAGGCAAAAATACCTAGCAAAGGCACAGGATAGTAAGATGATCAAAGAGACCGGGCGCGAACGTATCGACGCCAAATCTTTTGGCTTCCGAGAGGTTGGGAAAATAGCGTTTTCCCCGGCGAATCCTTTGAACGGCCAATTTCAGATTCATGGCAATGTCTTGTTTAAGTACGATCCCTTCGGCTCCGGCGGCAACGGCGTGGGAGAGGTATTCGTTTTCCTTGTCCATCGCCATAATGATGACTTTGACGGCGGGATATTTCGATTTAATCTCCCGGGTTGCTTTCATGGCGCGCAGGTTGGGCATGGAAATATCCATGATGACCAAATCCGGCTGGGATTTTTCCAGGAGTTCAAATAATGCATGTCCCTCACCCACTTCAGCCATTACTTCTACGCCGGAGATGCCATTGATGATCTTCTTAATCTCGCTGCGGAACCGCACATGATCTTCGGCCAAAATGACTTGATAAGCTGGTTCCATAATGCTTTCTCCCAATCTCTGCCTACCCCGGGCAGTTCCGGCGCCGCCTGACTACGGCTTGCCTGCCGTTCGCCTTGTCTGCTTGAACCTGGATAGAGATTAATGGATCGGGAAATATTAATAAATTGGCAAAACTACCTAATTGGGCCTAGGTAAAGATACCTATATCAGACCCGTTCCGGAGGCGGGCCCGGCACTCAAAAATCCGGCCAGCGTCAGCTAATGACCTTTTTATAAATCATTCCGCCTAGTTCAGTGATCGTTCCGATTAGCAACCCGGTTTGACGAATAGGCTCGCCGTACTTATCGGCTGGGAACAGAATTTGCTAAAATTTCCTCAAGCTTGAGAAGCGCAAGGGGGGATAAAGGGCTGGGGCTTTCGGGATGGGGGGGAGGCGCCGCGGCAGGTTTATTCCGCCGGAGAGGTGTAACCCTTTTGAATGGCGTACTTCACCAGGTCCGCGGTCTTCTTGATATTCAGCTTCTTCATGATATTGGCGCGGTGGTGCTGGACGGTCCGGCTGCTGATGAAGAGCAGGTCGGCCACATCTTTGCTGGACTTGCCTTCGGCAATGAGCTTGATAATCTCCCGCTCCCGGGTGGTGAGCAGCTCGCCGGGAGTGGCCAGTTGGTCGGCGCCGGGCCTGGACTTCTGCATGAACAGGTCCGCCAATTGGCTGGAAAGCAGCGGCGAAATATAGGTGCCGCCGCGGCGCAGGGTGTCGATGGCGGAGATCAGCTCGCTGTCGGCGTCTTCCTTGAGCAGATAACCCTCCGCCCCGGCCGAGAAGGCGTGGTAGAGATATTCCTTGTCTTTGTGCATGGTCAGGATCAGCACCTTGACCACGGGGTTGATGATCTTGATCTCGCGGGTGGCTTCCAAGCCCCGGAGATTGGGCATGGAGATGTCCATAATGACCAGATGGGGCGTGGTCTTTTTCAAAAGCTCCAGGAGTTCGAAGCCGTCGCTGGCTTCCCCCACCACCTCGGTATCGCTGATACTCTGAATAATTCTTCTAACCCCGCGGCGAAACATGGTGTGATCATCGGCCAGAAGAATGCTGAACGGCGCAGCCATGTTATCCCTCCATTAAGCCGGGGTTAGTATTGGTTAATAATTATTTTTCAATTTTTATATACGACAATTAATAATGATTATCCAGAACTTTCAAGCGGACGCTGATTTTTTTGCTGGTTTGGGCACCGGGAAGATGCAGACCACCTTGGTGCCCGCACCCCGCCGGCTGGAAATCTCGCAGGTGCCGCCCAAAATCCGGGCCCGCTCATTGAGGGCCGCCAGACCCAGACCCCGCTCGGTGGCAGGCCGGCCCATGACCTGAGCCACCTCAAAACCGCAGCCGTCATCTTCCAGGACAAAATAGACGGCCTCGCCGTCCCGCCGCACCTGCACCGCAACTTGACAGGCCCCGGCGTGTTTGGCGATGTTATTCAGGCATTCCTGAAAGATGCGGTAGATGATGATCTGGGCTTCCGCCGGAAACAGGCTGTTCAAATCCTCTATATCCAGGGAGGGCTTGACGGTGAGATGTTTGCCCACCCCTTCTAGCAGATATTTCAAGGCCGACAGCAGGCCCAGGTCCTCCAGGATGGCCGGACTCAGGTCCCGGGACAACCGTCTGACATTGTCGATGACCCCGTCCACATATTGGCGCAATTCCAGACAGGCCTGCTTCAATTTCGGCTGATCGTCCCGCAGGGCCCCCTCGATGGCCCTGACCTGGAGCTTCATCACCGTCAGGTTCTGGCCCAGCTCATCGTGCAGTTCCATGGAGATGCGTTTCCGTTCCTGCTCCTGGGCCGAGAGGAGTTGGGTAGTCAGGAAGCGCAGGCGCTGCTCGGACTCCTGCAAGGCCTTCTTGGCCAACTGGGCTTCGGTGGCGTCGAAAAAGACGCCGCTGACGTAGTCGACCTTCCCCTGAGGATCACAGATTACCTGCCCCCGGTCCTGAATCCAGAGGATGCGGCCGTCCCTGGTCCGGATGCGGAATTCCCGGTAGTAGGTCTGGTCGTCTTCCATGCAAAGCAAAAAAGCCTTTTTGATCGGAGGGATATCTTCCGGAAGCACCAGGTCATTCCACTTCAGCCGGCGGGAATCGAACTCCTCTTTGGCATAACCGGTCAGCAGCTCGATTTTGTTGTCAATGAAGTCCACCGACCAGTCGGTATAGCCCGTGTAAACCACGGCGGGGATAGTGCCCACCAGGAGCCGGTAACGCTGTTCGCTCTCCCGCAGGGCTGCTTCCGCCTGGCGACGCTCCCGGCGGTCCGCCGCCTCCCGCAAGGCCCTTTTGACGGCGGGCACCAGGCGCGAGAGCCGGTCTTTCAACACATAGTCCGTGGCCCCGCGCTTTAAGGTGTCGATGGCCACCTCTTCGCCGATGGCCCCGGACACAAAGATGAACGGCACATCGGGGCAATGTTCCTGGGCCAGGGCCAGGGCCGCCAGACCATTAAAGTGGGGGAGATGATAGTCCGATAGGATCAAGTCGGGGCGGAACTGTGCCGCTTCCCGCAGAAAATCTACGTCGTTTTCTACCCGCCTGGTGCTGAAGGGTAGGTTTGCCTGGCGGAGTTCATAGGCCATCAACTCGGCATCGCTGGCCAGATCTTCCACTATCAGTATGCGCAACCCTTGAGTCATGAATCTAATTCCGTTCTCCGCAGCCAGGGTGGAGGTTTTTCTTTAAAGGGCGGGGGTTTGCTTCAGTGAACCGTCTTATTCCGTCGCAGCCAATAGAGTCCCAAATCTCCCACCGCCTGGGAAAAATCGTCGTAATCCACCGGTTTGACCATATAGCTATTGACCCCCAGCGCATAGCTCTCCAGGATGTCCGACTCTTCCTGGGAGGAGGTCAGCACCACCACCGGAATCAGGTGGGTCCGCTCATCCCGCTTGATCTGGTTGAGGACCTCCAGGCCGCTCATCTTGGGAAGCTTCAGATCCAGAAAGACCACTTTGGGCAGACTGGTATAGCCGTTCCCCTCGGAGTGCTGATGGTCGGCAATTTTGAAGAGAAATTCCAAAGCCTCCACCCCATCGGGGAAAACCTTGACCCTGTCGGCCAGTCCCTTGCTTTGCAAAGCCCTGAGAGTCAACTCTGCATCAAAGGGATTGTCTTCGATCAGGATAAGTTCAATCTCAATGGGGGTCTCCAAAAGCCTTCTCCTCCGCCTGTGCCGATGTCCATCTGGGCCTGACCAACGATGCTGAACAAAAATTCGCTGGCCGGCACTGGTCGTCTGGATCAGAATAACCGGGAAAGGAGCGCAACCGCGCGGCGGTCACCCTCTCTTGACCGGATCAGTGCCCAATAAACATAATACACAATTTTCTCACTTCAAAGTGTCTTTTTACAGTAATCCGGCTGCGAGCCCTAATTTGTCTTGGGGCATTGAGCGGTCATCTCAGTGAATTCCAGTAATACCAAGGAGTTCTGGCCCATAAAAGTCGCGGCGCCGGAATTTTCGGTATTTATTACCAAACAAAGGTGCTAAAATGCTATGTAATTCAATCCTTACGTAAAGCTTCGGGGAAGGTAAGGCAGGTAGGAAGCCGGCGGCCAGGCAAAGGTGGCCGGGTGGTCCGATCTGGTTTGGGACCGAGTGGCGCCGGCCGCCAGCTGGCAGATTTAAGTCTTCGGGTCAGCCAGGTCCGGCTGATTATCCATTTCGAGCTTCCCCGGCCGCTTTGGCAGGGGGAAGTGCACCAGGATCCGCTGCCACAGGTTTTGCCAATGAAGTTGACGAATCCTCTCGATCATCGCGGCTGGAGGAGACTCCCGCCGGTCTGAGCCCCCCGGGAAGAAATCCGTCGCCACATGTATCGACCTCCAAGAGTTTGTTCTGTTCCGCTTCAATCTACTTACCTAATCGGCTGATCTTCCGATCAACTTAAGATGAATTTTCTTAAAAAATTGCTTCTCCCAAATTTCCAGGCCACGAGCCTGATGATCCCGAAAAAAAAACGGCTAGGACCGGCGCCGGCAATCGCCTCGATTTAACTTTCAATAACTTGAAGGACTTTGACCCCGAATATGTTATAATTTTGACGTCTGGAACAGATCAGGTCGGCAGGAACGGCAAACGAGTCTCCCTTGATTATCGACAGGCGCATGTCTGGCCCGGAAACCATCTCCAGAAAAAAGCTGCAGGTCACCGGTGTGGTGCAAGGCGTCGGCTTCCGACCTTTCATCTATCGGCTGGCCAAGGCCCACCACCTGGCCGGCTGGGTCTGTAACACCTCCACCTGCGTGGAAATCGAAGTGGAAGGGCCGCGCCACTCCCTGGAGCAATTTGTCCAGATGCTGGCCAACCAGGCCCCGGACCTGGCCCGGGTGGATAGCGTGGTGGCCCTGGAGGCCGAACCCCACGGACAATCCGGCTTTGTCATTTTGGAGAGCCGCCACCTGGCGGCCACCGAGGCCCTGATCCCCGCCGACGTCTCCACCTGCGACGCCTGCTGCGCTGAAGTCCTGGACCCCGGCAACCGCCGCTATCTCTATCCTTTTACCAATTGCACCGATTGCGGCCCCCGCTTCAGCATTATCGAGACGGTCCCTTACGACCGCAGCCACACCACCATGTCGGTCTTTGCCATGTGCGACGCCTGCCGGGCCGAGTATGAGAACCCGGAAGACCGGCGCTTCCACGCCGAGCCCATCGCCTGCCCGGTCTGCGGCCCCCACCTCTGGCTGGAGGAACCGGGTCGGGAGCCCCTGACCGCAGGCGCCCTGGAGGCCGCGGCCAGGCTGCTTAGAGACGGCAAGATCGTGGCGGTCAAGGGCCTGGGGGGCTTCCATCTGGCGGCGGACGCCCGCCAGGATGAGGCGGTGGCGACCCTGCGCCAACGCAAGGGCCGGGTGGCCAAACCCTTCGCCGTGATGGTCCGGGACCTGGCCGCAGCCGAGCAACTCTGCCACCTGGGCGAGCCGGAGCGCCGGCTGCTGCTGTCCCGGGAACGGCCCGTCGTCCTGGCCAGGAAGCGCCGGGACTGTCCGCTTTCCCCCCAGGTGGCTCCGGGCCACCGGTACCTGGGCCTGATGCTGCCCTACACCCCTTTGCACCTGCTGCTCCTGAACCGGGCGCCCGCGGCCCTGGTGATGACCAGTGGCAATCTCAGCGAAGAGCCCCTGGCGCACACCAATGAGGCCGCCCGGACCAGGCTGGCCGCCCTGGCGGACGCCTTTCTGCTGCACAACCGGGACATCCACGTTCCTTGCGACGATTCGGTGGTCCGCCCCCTGGCTGCCGATCAGGCCATGCCCGTGCGCCGGGCCCGGGGCTTCGTGCCCGGTCCCATCCACCTGCCCCTGGAGTCGCCTGCGCCCATCCTGGGGGTGGGGGCGGAACAGAAAAACACCTTTTGCCTGGCCTGGGGCCACACCGCCATCCTCAGCCAACATATTGGCGACCTGGACACCGTGGAGACCTTCGACTTTTACACCCAGGCCATCAGCCATTTCAAGGCTTTGTGTCGCAAGGAACCGGAGGTGGTAGCCTACGATTTACACCCCCGGTATATGAGCAGCCGTTATGCCCAAGGGCTTAAGGGAGTCAGGCTGCTGGGCGTCCAGCACCATCACGCCCACGTGGCCGCCTGTCTAGCCGAAAACCGGCGTTTGGACAAGTGCCTCGGGCTGGCCCTGGACGGCACCGGCTACGGCCTCGACGGCTCCATTTGGGGCGGGGAAATCCTGGTGGCCGACCTGGCGGGCTTTAGCCGCTCCGGACACCTGGCCCCGGTCCTGCTCCCCGGGGGCGACGCCGCGGTGCGGGACCCCCGGCGCATTGCCGTGGCCTATCTTTATCAGGTCTTTGGGGAGGATTTTGCCTCGCTGGCTCAGGAATTGGGTCTGGGCTTTCCGCCCCTGGAGGGCCGTATCCTTTCCCGGCAACTGGCCACCGGCGGCAATTCGCCCCTGACCACCAGCGCCGGCCGCCTCTTTGACGCGGTGGCCGCGGCCCTTAACATCTGCCGCCACCGCACCTACGAGGGCCAGCCGGCCATCGAACTGGAAATGGCGGCCGACCCGGAAGAGGAGGGTTTTTATCCCGCCCCTATCCGCCTGGAGCGGGACACCCTCATCCTGGACACCCTGGCCATCTTCCGCCGGGTGATCGAGGAATACCGCGCTGGCATCGGCCCCGGCAAGATCGCCGCCCGGTTCCACAATGCCATGGTGCGCCTGCTCACCGCGGCCTGCGAGCTGGTCCGGGACCAAACCGGCCTGGACCTGGTAGCCCTGTCCGGCGGAGTCTTCCAGAACGCCCTGCTCCTGACCCGGTTGCGCGACTCCCTGGAAAAACGGAATTTCCAGGTGCTGACCCACCGGCTGACCCCGCCCAACGACGGCTGCATCGCCCTGGGCCAGGCGGCCGTGGCCGCGGCGCGGCTAATTGCGGAAAAAAATGGTAAGATTAAGGGAAAAGAGCAGGAACCTTAACTGCTATTATCTGTTCTTTTAAATTTAACCTTAGGAATGCTTCTATGTGTCTTGCCATACCCATGCGCCTCATTGAGATCGACGGCGCCGCCGGCGTCGCCGAAGTGGACGGCGTCACCCGGCAAGTCCGTCTGGACCTGCTGCCTGAGGTCGCCCTGGGCGACTACATCCTGATTCACGCCGGCCTGGCCATCGCCCGGGTGGACCCGGACTACGCCCAGGAGACCCTGTCCCTGCTGCGGACTTTGGCCGATGAAGTATATTGACGAATTTCGCGACCAGGAGCTGGTGCAGGAGATCGTCCGCCGCATCCAGCGGCTGGCCGGGGCTCCGGCCACCATCATGGAGGTCTGCGGCACCCACACCATGGCCGCCGCCCGCTTCGGCCTGAAATCCCTCCTGCCGGAGCCGGTGCAGCTCATTTCCGGCCCCGGCTGCCCGGTGTGCGTCACGGCCCAAACCGATATCGACGCCTTCCTGGCCCTGGGCGACGAACCCGGCGTGATCCTTACCTCATTCGGCGATATGCTCCGGGTCCCGGGCAGCCACAGCTCCCTGGAGCGCCGGCGGGCCCAGGGCGCCGCGGTGCGGGTGGTCTATTCCCCTCTGGACGCGGTGGAACTGGCCCGGCAGGAGCCCGGCAAACACGTGGTCTTCTTCGGGGTGGGCTTTGAAACCACCATGCCTGCCATCGCCCTGGCCATCCGCCTGGCCGCGGGGCAGCGGCTGGAGAACTTTTCGGTCCTCTGCGTTCACAAGACCATGCCCGCGGCCTTGCGGACCCTGCTGGCCAGCGGCGAGGTCCGGGTCTCGGGGCTCCTCTGTCCCGGACACGTCACCACCATCATCGGCGCCGAGGCCTTCGATTTCATCCCGCGGGAATTCGGCATCCCTTGCGCGGTTACCGGTTTCGAGCCGCTGGACATGCTGCTGGGCATCGAATCGATCCTGCGCCAGTTGCACGAGGGCCAGGCCCGGGTGGACAACGTCTATACCCGGGCGGTCCGGGTGCAGGCCAACCCCCGGGCCCAGGCCTTGCTGGCCGAGGTCTTCGCCCCCTGTGACGCCGAATGGCGCGGCCTCGGCCTCATTCCCGGCAGCGGCGTCAAAATTCGCGAGCCCTACGCCCGCTACGACGCCCGCCTGCGTTTTCCCGAGGTTTGGGAGCATCTGACCCCTGCCGCGCCCTCCCCCTGCCGCTGCGGCGAGGTGCTGTGCGGCGTGCTGCGCCCCAAGCAGTGTCCACTGTTCCAGAAGTCCTGCACCCCGTCGCAGCCCATCGGCCCTTGCATGGTCTCCAGCGAAGGCGCCTGCGCCGCGGCCTATCGGTATGATGGTTGAGCTTGGGAGTCTGGGGAATTTTCAGGAAGGCGAAGCCGAAGATGGGT
This sequence comes from Desulfobaccales bacterium, assembly GCA_044451265.1. Classification (GTDB taxonomy): domain Bacteria; phylum Desulfobacterota; class Desulfobaccia; order Desulfobaccales; family 0-14-0-80-60-11; genus JAPLJC01. The sequence continues at coordinate 5,015 of JBIOJX010000034.1, read as the reverse complement.
GGTTTTGGGGATCAGCCGATGCTTGCTTCAGGGCAATTTTCGCCTTCACCAAGGAGAGCAGGAACAGCATCAGCAGCACGATCGGGGCGAGCTGTAATTTCCCGTTGAAGACATTAATTTCATTCCACAAATATAGCGCGGCATAAGGCATGAGCCAGCCGAACCAGAGAAGCAGCAGTTCTCCCGGCCATCTGCCGCGTTGTCGGCCTTCTTCCCAGAGCCAGCCCAGCGGCAGGGCCAGAAGGGCGAGGTCATAGACAAAGGCGTAGGGAGTGAATAACAGGGTCCCCAAGACCAAGACCGCCCCCCGGTTAGCCAGGGAAAGCCGTTGGCGCCAGGCCCAGGCCACGGCGGCCAGAACTGCCAGCATGACCGCTCCCTGGACCAGATAAGCCGTCTTGACTCCGGACCCGGCAGAAAGCATGGTGGCGAAACAGGTGGGCATTATGCTCCAATTGGCCGCCCCCATTTCCAGCAACTGCATGGGAATGGATTGTACCTGGAAGTAGGCCACCCATACCTGATAGCCGAAGACCATTATACTGGATAGGGACGCTGCTAATAAAGTGACCAGTGTGGCAATCAAGGTTTCCCAGTAACGCCCAAACATCAAAGCCACCAAGACTAAGGCCGCTAGTGGTGGTTTATAACACAACAGACCGAAGAGACATCCGGCTAAAATCGGCAATCGGTCAAGGAGCAGCAATCCTCCTCCTAACAGAATCCCGGAAATAAAGCCGTTTTGCCCGAAAAGAACATTCAGAAGTGTACCTGGAAAACACAAGAATAGTATTAACGACATGGGATGATGGCTGACGCGCCAGAAGACTATCGCGAAAATGACCAGCGGCACAACTGTCCAGACAATTAGTGAAGTAACATAAGGCATGAGCCCCAACGGCAAGGCCCAAAATAGAGCAAAGGGCGGATAATACCAGCCGCAGCCATAATAATGATGGGTCCCAAAGAACTGCTGTTCCACTTCGTGCAGCTCATTAATGTTATAAGCGAGGGCCGCCTTTCCGGAAAGCGCCAGTTTGGAGGCGGCCCAATAATTGGCGAAATCCGCGGCCAGCGGCAGGCCGGTGGCTGATCTCAGGGTGGAAAAATCCATGGAGGCCGACCATACCCCGAAGAAAAACAATAGCGACAGCGCGGCGCAAATGGTGCCGCCGATCACCGTCGCTCGTTCGCCTTCGAGCCAACTCATGCTGCCTTCCGATGAGATCCAAGGAGGATTTTCTGGAGCTTAAAGTTACTATAGCACACTCCTTTCCTGGTTAGGAGCTTATAGGTGCGAGGCCGGACGGCGCAGGTTTCTGGTAAGGGCAAAAACAACCATTTTCCCAGGATATAATTACGGCCCGGTTTTCGTTAGCCTGACAAGGATATCATCATGAAACACATTCTTTTGAGTCACGGGGCCGGCGGCAAAGAGATGACCACGCTCATCGAACAGGTCTTTCTGTCCCGCTACGGCTCCCCGGACTTCAGCGGTGACGACAGCGCCACCCTGTTCCTCGGCTCTCACCGGCTGGCCTTCACCACCGATTCCTTCGTGGTGGACCCGCTCTTCTTTCCCGGCGGCGACATCGGCCGCCTGGCGGTGGCGGGCACGGTGAACGACCTGCTCACCGCCGCGGCCCGGCCCCTGGCCCTGTCCGCCTCCTTCATCCTGGAAGAGGGTCTGGAGATCGATACCCTCAAGGCCATTGCCGCGTCCATGCAGCAGGCCGCGGCGGAGTGCGGCGTCAAGATCGCCACCGGCGACACCAAGGTGGTGCCCAGGGGCTCGGCGGACAAGGTCTTCATCACCACCGCCGGAGTGGGCCTGATCCTGCGCCCCGGGGTTTCGGGCGCGGCTGCGGTCCCGGGCGACCGGATCATCCTCACCGGCTCGGTGGGCGATCACGGCACCGCGGTGATGCTGGCCCGGGAGAAACTCCTGGACGGCGAGGCCATCGCCAGCGACGCCGCGCCTTTGAGCGACATCGTCCTGAAACTCCTCGAGGCCAACTGCGCCGTGCACGCCATGCGGGACCCCACCCGGGGCGGCATTGCCGGGTCCCTCAACGAAATCGCCCGGCAATCCCAAGTCTCCATGGAAATCTCCGAAACCCTGATTCCGGTCAAGCTGGCGGTGGCCGCGGCCTGCGAAGCCCTGGGGCTGGATGTCTTCAAGGTGGCCAACGAAGGCAAGATGCTGATCATTATCGCCCCGCAAGATGCCTCCCGGGCTCTGGATTTGATCCGGGGGAGCCGCTACGGGGCCGAGGCCCGGATCATCGGCGAGGTGCGGGAGAAACCGGCCGGCCGGGTCACCGTCCGCACCAGCATCGGCACCAGCCGCATCCTCGACCCGCCCAGCGGCGACCTGCTGCCGCGGATTTGCTGAGCGAGGAGGGAAAAGTCTTTGGGGGAGGGCCAGGGATTTCATCCCTGCCCTCCCCCAAACCACCTCCCCACCCGTATATGTAAAAAGGGCGACCCATCGGGGTCGCCCTTTTCTGTTTCTGAAGGTGGCAGAATAGAATTGGCGTGGCTGCTGGCGATTCTCGCTATTCTCAAGTGATCAGGGCGGCCAGTCTGCCCAGGACGTCAGCGATGATGGGGGCGGGCAGGCGGTAGATAAATTCGGCTCGGCGGGCTCGCCAGTCCAGGTTTTTCACGTGGTCAGCCAGGACCACCCCCGTGACCCCGCAATCGGCAGGAACCGCTACCTCAAAGGGGTAGCCTTTAAGACGCGTGGTGATGGGACACAGGAGGGCCAGACCCACCTTGCCATTGTACGCTCGGGGTGACAGCACCACCGCGGGGCGCCGGCCAGTTTGCTCATGGCCGGCCTGGGGCTGAAAGTCAAGCCAGACCACGTCCCCGCGCTCGGGGAGGTAATCGGCCGTCACCAGATTTCCCGGCCAGCGGGCGCGCCCACAGCCGTCTCACCATGGATATTTTCAGGGGTAACCCGATCCAGGAGTTGATCCAGGGCATATGGCCGGGACCCAATAACCGGAGAAATCACCAGGCTGCCGTCCAGGACGGAGCATTCCACCGGAGTATCTTCCGTGAGGTTTAATTGCCGGGCCAGAGGCGCGGGGATGCGCACGGCCAGGCTATTGCCCCATTTTCTGAGCGCGGGCATTGGGAGTGCTCCTCTAAAACTTTTGTTATACAATGTATATACATATCGTTCCGGTGATTGTCAATGCCACTGCCTCATTTCCTCCCTCATACCCTCCTAACCACCAAGGGCACCAAAAAGAATTAAGAGCTTGCAGCCCCCCGGCATGGCCGAAAGGCCGACCGCTCAAGGGCTCAGGCTGCTGGGCCGAAGTGGCGCCGGCCGGGCTTAGGATTTTTTGTGGAAGCGTTGGCCCAGCTTTTTCCGGAAGGATTCCATGTAGAGGTAGAAGACCGGGGTGATATAGAGGGTGAGGAGCTGGGAGATGAGCAGGCCGCCCACCACGGAGACGCCCAGGGGCCGGCGGGCCTCGGCCCCGGCCCCGAACCCCAGGGCGATGGGCAGGGCGCCCATGAGGGCCGCCATGGTGGTCATCATGATGGGCCGGAAACGGACCAGGGCCCCGGCATAGATGGCCTCCCGGGGGCTCTTGCCGTTGCGCTGGGCCTCCAGGGCGAAGTCGATCATCATGATGGCGTTCTTCTTGACGATGCCTACCAGCATGATGACCCCCACAAAGGCATAGATGTTCAGTTCCATGTGGAAGAGCATCAGGGCCAGCAGGGCCCCCACCCCGGCGGACGGCAGGCCCGAGAGAATGGTTATGGGGTGGATGAAGCTCTCGTAGAGGATGCCCAGGATGAGGTAAATGACCAGGATGCACATGATCAGCAGGAGCCACAGGCCCTGGGTGGAGGCCTGGAAGGCCTGGGCGGCGCCCTGAAAACTGGTGGTGATGGTGGCCGGCAGGATCTGCCCGGCCATTTTTCCCACGCCGGCCACGACCTCGCCCAGGGCCGTGCCCTCCTTCAGGTTGAAGGAAATGGTCACCCCGGGGAGTTGCCCCATGTGGTTCACAGTGAGGGGTCCCAGGCCCTTGGTCAGGGTGGCCAGGGCATCCAGGGGCACCAACTGGCCGCCGGAGGCGCGCACGTAGAGCAATTGCAGGGCCGCCGGGTCCATCTGGTATCTCGGCTCCAGTTCCATGATCACCTGGTATTCGTTGTTAGGGGCGTAGATCGTGGAGATCTGCCGGGAACCATAGGCGTAATAGAGGGCGTCTTCGATCTGCTGGGCGCTGATGTTTAAGGTGGCCGCCTTGTCCCGGTCGATGCCCACATTCACCTGGGGATTTTTGATCTGCAGATCGCTGTTCACATCAATCAGCCCCGGAATGGTCCGCATCTTCTCTTGCAGGAGCGGGGCATATTTGTAGAGTTCGGCGATGTCCGGGCTTTGCAGGGTGAACTGGTACAGGCCTTTGGTCAGCATGCCGCCGAGGCGGATGGTGGGCAGAACCTGCGGATAAACCTTGATTCCCGGGATGGTGGCGAAAAGGGGGCGCAGGTCCTGGATGATTTTTTCCGCCGGTGGCCGCTGGCTGCGGGGGACCAGGCGGATGAAGATACGGCCGGTATTGCCGGACACATTGATGCCGCCCGCCCCGATGGAGGAGAAAAAGTTGTCCACATAGGGATTCTTGGCGACGATGGCCGCCACCTTCTTCTGCTGACCCATGATGGCGTCGAAAGAGATGCCCTCGGCCGCTTCGGTAAAGGCGAAGACCGACCCCTGGTCCTCGTTGGGCAGGAAGCCCATGGGAATCCTGAGAAATAGCACCCCGGTCAGAATCAGGAGCAAGAGCGATACGATCATGGTGGCGCGGCGCCGTCCCAGCACCCATTTCAAGGTCCGGTCATACAGGGACAGCAACCCTTGAAAGAAGCGTTCCGTCAAGTCATAGAGCCGGCCGTGGTGCTCCTCCTTGGGGGGCCGCAGGAACCGGCTGCACATCATGGGGGTGAGGGTCAGGGAGACCAGGCCGGACATCAGG
>JBIOJX010000033.1:0-16508 GCA_044451265.1 Desulfobaccales bacterium | reverse complement strand
GGGGGTAAGGGCCATCGGCCCTTAGCCCCCTCCCCCAAAATCACTATCCCAAAAACTCCCTCAGCTTCTTTCCCGGCTCCGCCTGGGTTACCAGCGTCTCGCCGATGAGGAAGGCCCTGATACCCGCGGCCTCGTATCTCTCCACGTCGGCCCGGGTCTTGATCCCCGAGGCGGCCACCAGGGTCACCCCCGGCGGCGCCAGCGGCGCCAGCTCCAGGGCCCGGTCCGGGAACATCTCGAAGGTGCGTAGGTTCCGGGAATTGATGCCGATCACCCGGGCGTGGGCGGCCACCGCCAGGGCCATCTCCGACTCGGTGTGCACCTCCACCAGGGCTTCCAGCCCCAGGGAATGGGTCACTGCCAGCAAGTCCCTGAGCTGGGCCGGATTTAACAGGCTGACGATGAGCAGCAGGGCGTCGGCCCCCAGGGCGGCGCTTTCGTAAACCTGCACCGCCTCCAGGATAAAATCCTTCCGCAGGATGGGGACTCGGATCACCGGGCGCATCCGCCGGATGAAATCGGGCTCGCCTTTAAACAGGGAGACTTCGGTGAGCACGGAAATAGCCGCGGCCCCATGGTCCTGATAGGTTAGGGCCAGTTCCACCGGGTCCCAGTGCATGGCGAACTCCCCCTTGCTGGGGGAGGCCCGCTTCACTTCGGCAATGATGGCGGTGCCGAGGCAGCCGTCCAGGGCCGCCTTCAGGCCTAACGGCGGCGGCCGCCGGGCGATGGCGGCCTCAAAGCCCCCCATCACTCCCGCCTCCTGCAAGCGCAGGTTCTCGACCATTTTCAATCCGACAATTGTCGCTAAGAAGTCCATATACTTACTCTATCAGGACTAATGGCTGTGCGCTTTTATTCTTTTCCTAACTGCTGACTGCTAACCGCTAACTGCTCACTACTCACTTTTCAAAGCTCTTGCTTTTGGCGATCAGGTCATTAAGTTTTTGCAAGGCCTTGCCGCTATGGATGGTCTTCCGGGCCATTTTTATGCCCTGGGCGAAATCCGGGCTCAGGCCCGCGGCGATGAAGGCCGCGGCGGCGTTCAGGGCCACCATGTCCTCCCGGGGTCCCCCCTCCCCTTCCAACACGGCGCGCACGATCCGGGCGTTTTCGAAGACGTCGCCGCCCTTGATAGCCTCGATAGTGGCCCGTTTCAGGCCGAAATCCTCCGGCGCTATGTTGTAGGTGGATACCGTCCCGTCCTTGAGCTGGCTCACCCGGGTGGGGCCGACGATACTGATTTCGTCGAACGACCCTTCGCCGTAGACCACGAAGGCGCTCTTGCCGCCCAGGTTCCCCAGCACCTGGGCCAGGGGCTCGGTGAGCCGGGCGTCGTAGACCCCCAGCACCTGGACGTTGGCGCTGGCCGGGTTGGTGAGCGGCCCCAGGATGTTGAAGATGGTGCGGATGCCGATCTCCCGCCGCGGGCCGATGGCGTAGCGCATGGCGCCGTGCAGTTGCGGGGCGAAGAGAAAGCCGATGCCCACCTCCAGGATGCACCAGGCCACCTGGTCCGGGGTCAGGGCCAGGTTGATGCCCAGGGCCTCGATGACGTCGGCCGAGCCGCAGCGGCTTGAGACCGCCCGGTTGCCGTGCTTGGCCACCTTGAGGCCGGCCCCGGCCACCACGAAGGCGGTGGTGGTGGAGACGTTGAAGGTGGAGGTGGCGTCGCCGCCCGTGCCGCAGGTGTCCACCACCGTCTCCCATTCCACGTTGATTTCGTCCCGGTCCAGGTCGATGATGCCGTCCTGAATGGGGATGCGGGTGGCCTTGGCCCGCATCACCCGGGCCGCCGCAGTGATTTCGGCCACCGTCTCGCCCTTGATCCTGAGGGCGGTGATGAAGGCGCCGATCTGGGCCTCGGTGGCCTCGCCGCTCATGATGACCTCCATGGCCCGGGTCATCTCAGCTTCGCTCAAATCCTGGCCGGTAACCACTTTTAAGATGGCTTCTTTCAACGTCGTTGCTCCTAATTGGCTATTTTAGCCTGGTATAGACCGCCGCCAGGCCAATGGGGATCAGTATCCAGCCGCAAATCTTCTCCACCTGATACCATATGCCGGCAAAGGTGGATAAGGGAGCCGGACTCCATATATTAAACATGCCTAAATCAACTATGGGAAAAAATCGGTTCAGGCTCAGTAAGAATCGCGATATCCAGGGATGCTGCCCGTCCAGTTGCGCCAGCCAGCCATTAACTTCCTGGAAATGCGGCTCGAAAGTGCAGGCGCCGATCAGGATGATCGCCAGGCTGACCCAGAAAATCCGCCCCGGTTTGCGCCCATAACCGGCCAGCCAATCCCAGAATAGTAAGAGGCCCCATTTATTAGGAGACAACCAACTGCGCCGCCGCCAGGCGCGGCGTTTGCCCTCGATAAAAACCTTGTCAGCCTGCTCTCTTTTGCCGCCCCTTTGAAGATAATCTTCCAAATGACCGTAATTCTGCGTATTGAAGCGGCTCAGGCCCAGCCACGCCAAAAGCTTCGGCCAATCTTCCGGCTTATCCGGCTCCTTCCTGGTAGTGATGCTCTCGTAGGTCAGCCCGTCCAGAAAGACCTTTTCCTTGCCATCCCGCGGTTCCGGCCAATCTACCTCAACCATCTGAAGATGATGGCAGGCCGCGTCCCGGAAATCCGCCTCATCTTTAATCAATAGTCTGCCGAACTCAGTCGGTCCTTTGACCTCCAGATTCCTGGCATTGAATCTCTTTACCTCAACGTCTTCAATGGTCAATCTATGGGCGATCTTGGTGCGATTCAGGATGATTTCAGTCAGAGGCAAACCCCCCTTCGATAGTCGGTGCAAGCCGCGGATCACCAGATCGGTTAGCTGCCCCTCCTTCAGCACTAGTCCTCCAACAAAAATCGTGCCGATGAAAAAGGCCCCCTGGCCCACCTTCAGTCCGGAAAAAATCACACTCTCGCTCTGAAAAATCGCCTGATCCGCATTGAAGACCCCGTGGACTTCAACATCGGAGAAATTCGCCGCGCCTTTAAACAGGGTTTTAAATGACTTCATTCTCTCAAAAGGATTGATATAGAAGTTGCTTTTTACCTCCATCCTGCTGAAATACACCGAGCCGGCAAAAAGGGCACCGCTGGCGTGGAAACTGCGCCCCACCCGCACGGCCTCGAAATCGGCGATGTGACCCAAAAAATGGGCCTTATCCGCCTGCAATTCCCCGCCGATGTCGGCGCCGCGAAAATTCACCCCGCCGTGAAAAGTGGTGGACATCTCAAGGCCGGATTTTAGCAGAGGGTCCAGGTGCAAATCTCCACTTAGCTTTAATCCGATGAAGCTAACTATCCCATGGAAATCGCAGCCCCGAAAGCGAGCGTCCTGCCCCACCTGCATTTGTGTAAAGCTGACCTTATGGTCCGAGGACAAGAATTTAGCTCCATTTGCCAAGAGGTATCCTTTTATATCTGATCCAACAAAATCAGCTTCGCCATGGAATTCTGATTCATCGAAAAAGGCGTTTTGGCCTACCTGCATACTATTGAAACTAGTTTTATGGTTCCCTGACATAAATTTTGCCTGACGTGCAACTAACTGTTCCCCTATTGTGATTCTATGAAAATGAACAGGGCCATAAAATTCAGCGCCATCCAAGCGCAAGACTTGTCCTACATACATAGAATTGAAATCAGCACTAAAATCTTTAGAGAGGAATTTTGTTCCCATTGCCCTGAATTGGTGTTGGAATTTTGAACTGACAAAATTTACCGGTCCATGAAATTCCGCGTCATCAAAAACGCCGATTTCAGCCTGCATTCCATTAAAACTTGCTTTAAGATCATTCGATAGGAATTTCGTCCACTGCGCCTCAAATGATCTAATTTGTGCCCCGCCAAAATCCACAAACCCATGAAATTCCGCCTCATTAAAAAAGGCAGCTTGGCCAACTTTCAATCCATTCAGGTCTGCCTTTTTTTCTTCAGAAAGCACTTTTAGCTTCTGAGCTATCAATTGGCCTTTGATCTCCGCGCCACATAAATCAACTCCTCCATAGAATTCGCACCTCTCTAAACTGGCATCCTTGCCAACTTGAATTCCATTAAAGATTACTTCTTGTTCTTCATCAAGAAATTTCGTTTCTTTCATACCAAATTGAAAGCTAATTAAATTGCTTCCGAAATTTACCTTATTTTCAAATACACATTTCTCACAAAAAAATGATTTTTCTACTTTCATTCTATAAAAATCAGCACAATCGAAAAAATATGAATCTAATAATATGAAATTATTTTTAAATATAGCATCACTAAAACTTACGAAGTCCATAAAAACAAAAGAATACAATTCTATTGGAAAAGGTATTTCTGCATTATCAAGATCTATCGGCTCGTCAATAACAACATTTTTGATTTTCACCCCTTGCCGGTGAACCTTAACCCCCTTCAACTCCCCGGTTAACAGCTCCTCCAAAAACCGCGCCCTTAGGCGGCGGTCTACCTCGGCTTCGCCGAACTCCTGCTTCAGGTCGGCGATCTCGCCCGCGGCCACCTGCCTCACGACAAACTGCTCCTGCCGGGTGAGAATGCTGCCGTCACTCAGGGTGAGCCACTGTTTCGGGGTCATATTAACAACCTTTTAGTATCACAGGCCTCTGGCCTGTGAGCGACACCGGCTGGAAGCCTGTGTCACGATTGCACCGCCGAGGGCGGCGGCGCAACATTTTGCAGGCGAGGCGCCTGCTCTCCATCTTAATCGTACTCACTAATCGGCGTTCATCTGCGGTTAAATTATTGTGCCGATTCACGATCACTTAAACTGCGAAAAGACCGCCGCCAGGCCGATGGGCACCAGGATCCAGCCGCTGATCTTGTGAAAATGATAATACACCAGCGTCGGATACGAAATCTTCGACATCTGCCACAGCCGGGCCAGCCCCAGGTCCACCCCGGGCAGAAACTCATCCAGGCTCAGGAAGAAACGCACTACCCTGGTTCGCCAGACATTGCCGTTTAACATCCAGGTCCAGCCGCCCACAAAATTGGGGTCGAAGTTCCGGTGATCAAACCACCGGGTGCCCACCATGACGATGATCAGGCTGAGCCAAAAGGTGCGGCCGGGTTTCTTGCCGTAGCCTGCCAGGCCGTCCCAGAAGATCAGGGTGGCCAGATGGTCCGGCCGCCACCACTGCTCCAGGACCTCCCGGCGCCGGCCCTGGATATAGACCTCATCGGCCCGGTCCTGGTAGCCGCCGTGCTTGAAATAGTCCGCCAATTGGCTGTAATTGCGGCTGTCAAAGCGGCTGTCATTGATCCAGGCCGACAGCTTCTGCCAATCGCGGGTCCCCTCCCCGGCGCTCAGGCTCTGGTAGGTCAGGCCTTCCAGCCAGACCTGCTCCTCCTTGGCGGGCCAGGTGACGTCGATCATCTTCAGCGAGTACAGGCTGCTGTCCCGCAGGTCAGCCCGTCCACTGACCTTGACCTTCTTCAGGACGGTGGGACCCTTGACCTGTAATCGGGTGGCCTGCAGGGTATCCAGGTTCAGGTCGCCAATAATCAGGCTATAGTCCACCACCGCACCATCGAGGTTCACTATCGGGTAAGTCAACGGTGACTCGGCACTGCCGGAGAACATCAGATTTTTGAAGCTGGCCCCGATCATGGAAACTCCACCCTGGAAAACCGTGGCCATGAAAGAGGCGAAATTGTCCACCTTCAAGCCATAAAATTTAGGTGGCTGCTCTTTATTTTCAAAGCGCGCCTCGTGGACGTAAAGGCTCCCCGAAATAGAGCCATTACTGAAATTCACCGGGCCTTTGAAGACGGCGCCGTTGAAAAGCGCTCCGGAACCCACCTTCAGGCCACTGAAGAGGACTTCTTGTCCGGGGGATTCAAACCGGGTGCCGACAGCAGAAAATGTGCCGCTGACCTCCATGTCCGAAAGGTTCACCGGCCCCCGGAATTCGGCGCGGTCGAACCCGGCGACCTGGCCCACTTTCACGCCGGTGAAGATCACCTTCTGATCAGGACTGGCAAACCTGGCGTCCTGGGCATTGAGTTCGGCGCCTATTTTGGCGCCAGCCAGGTCCACGCCACCCTCAAAGACGGCGTTCGAGCAGTGCAGACTCCCTCCCAACTTGAGCCCATTCAAACCGGCTACCTGGTCTTTCCCCGTGAACCTGGCCCCCTTAAAGACTAAATTTCCCTCGATTTGAGCGGCGCCGAAATCCACCGGTCCCTTAAACTCCGCTTCTCCGAAGAAAGCATCCAGGTCCACCTTGAGCTGATGAAAATTGGCCTGCTGTGAAAAAACTGCCTGTTTCATCCCCAGGGTCTTTTTGAAATGGCTGCCGTTGCAATCCACCAACCCCCGAAACTGGCAGCCCACCAGAAAAATAGCCTGTTCCACTTCGGCGAATTGTAGGCTCACCATGTCGGGAATAACGGCGTTGAGCAGATAAATGCCGCCGCGAGGCACCTTGAATCCGGGAAAGCCATCGGTGAGCAGGGCTACCAAAAACTGGCCCCGGATAGTGCGCCCGCCTTCATCTTCCCCGAAGCGCTCCTTTAAGTCCGGGACCCCGCCGGCGCCCACCTGCTGCATAACCCACTGCTCCGCCGGGGTCAGACGGCCGAATCCCCCGGGGCCCGCCGCGGCCGCCGGCTCCTGCGCCAGGACGGGGCCCAGCCCTGCGGCCAGCGCCAAGGCCCAGCCAATAACGATCGTTCCTAAACAAAATAAACAAAAAGCCTTCTGCATGGTCCCCTCAGTTCTCGCCTGCTTCGGAAAGCCCAGCCGTGTTCTCCACGCCCTTGGGAGCGCCTGCCGCGAGATATTGGCCGGCCGCGGCCATGCCGGCCTCCAAAGCCTTCTGGTTCAGCTCCCGGGTCTGCGGCGGCACCCGGGCCAGGACCGCCTGCTGCAGGCCTGCCGCCGATACGGCCCCGGTGATGGTCGCCAAGGCGCCCAGGGCGACGATGTTGGCCATCATTTCTTTGCCCAGCTCCCGGGCCAGGCGAGTAAAAGGGATGGCCACCGCCCCTGCCACCGGTACCTCCCGCACCAGGTCGGCGTCCACCAGCAAGACGCCGCCGGGCTTCAGGTCGCCCAGGTACTTATCCAGGGACGCCTGGTTCAGGGCCAGGAGCACGTCGGGCCGGATGGCCTTGGGGTAGTCGATTTCGGCGTCGCTGATCACCACCTCGGCCTTGGAGGCCCCGCCCCGGGCCGCCGGGCCGTAGCTCTGGGTCTGGCAGACGAACTTGCCGTCATAAATCCCGGCCGCCTCGGCCAGAATCACCCCGGCCAGGATTAAACCCTGGCCGCCGGACCCGGCCAGCCTGATTTCGTAGCGTGTTGTCATGCGTGAAAAGCCTTTAACCACCAAGGCACAGAGGACACAGAGGGTCACAGAGCAGATATATTGCTTCCTCTGTGGCTCTCTGTGCTCTCTGTGTCTCTGTGGTGATCATTTCACTGCCGCCTTGGCCGCCTCCCGGATGCGCCGGTATTCCTGGGTATAAATCGGCAAGTCCCGGTCCGCCAGGACGCCGATGGTGATCTTGCCCGCCAGTTCCTCCGGGGTCATGGTCGTGGCCTTTTCCACCCGCACCGCCATCTCCTTCTGGGCCCGCATCATCTCCACCGGCCCGCCCAGCTTGTTCTTCAGGCCGAACTGGGTGTGGCAGTGGCTGATGACCTCCACCACCGCGAAGCCGCGCTTCAGGATGGCCTGCTCCATGAGCTGGTCCAGGAGGGTGGCGTGGTACACCGTGCCCCGGCCCACCATGCCGGCCCCGGCGGTCACCGCCATCTCGCTGATCGAAAAGGCGTGCTCGATGTGACCGTAAAGCGCCGTGGCGGCCCGGGCCCCGTAAGGCGTAGTGGGCGAATACTGCCCGCCGGTCATGCCATAGATATTGTTATTAATGATGATCGCGGTCAGGTTCAAGTTGCGCCGGGCCGCGTGGATGAAGTGATTGCCGCCGATGGCGGTGGCGTCGCCGTCGCCCATGACCACGATCACGTGGAGATCGGGGTTGGCCAGCTTCACCCCGGTGGCGAAGGTCAAGGCCCGGCCGTGGGTGGTATGCAGCGTATTGAAATCCACGTAGACGCTCAGGCGCCCGGAGCAGCCGATGCCCGAAACCAGGACGATCTCGTCCTTGGTGAGGCCGGTCCGGTCGATGGCCCGGATCAGCGCCCCCAGGACGATGCCGTTGCCGCACCCCGGACACCAGACGTGCGGGAACTTCTTTTCGTGGCGCAGGTATTTGTGGATTAATTTAGTAACTTCGGCCATTTTAGCTCTCAGCTATCAGCTCTTGGTTTCGAGTTTCGAGTCTTTAGTTTCTGGTTTTTGGTGGGGCGGGCGTCCCGCCCGCCATAAGTCACACCCTATCACAGGAAAGAAAGCCTAGTGGCACCGGCTTCCAGCCGGTGATCTGCCTCCATCCTTTAGTCCAGAATTGTGGGCCTTTCACATCTTTATAAGCCGCTCCAATATCTCCTCCGGCGTAATCAAGTTCCCATCGATCCGGTTCAAGGTCTCGATCCGGGTGATGCCCTGGTTCACTCGCTTCACCTCCCGGGACATCTGGCCCATATTCAGCTCCGGCACCAGGACGGCCCGGACCTGGCGCAGCAGGGGTGTAAGACTGCGCCGGGGGAAGGGCCACAGGGTGATGAGCTGGAGTAACCCTGCCTTGAGGCCGCGCTCCCGGGCCTCGGCCACGGCCCGCCGGGCGGACCGGGCCACGGAGCCGTAGGCCACCACCAGCAGTTCGGCGTCAGCGGTCTGCTCTTCCTTGACCAGTTGGATGTCGTGGAAGTGCTGGTTGATCTTGCGGAACAGGCGGTTCAGAAAAGGTTCGATCTCGTCGGGCCGCTCGGTGGGATAACCCCGCACGTCGTGGACCAGGCCGGTGACGTGGTAGCGGTAGCCGTCGCCGAAGATGCCCATGGGCGGCACCCCGCTGGCCGTGTCGGCATAGGGCAGGTACCACTCCGGCGGCATGTCGGGGCGGACGCGATCCACCACCTCCAGGGGCGACGCCGGCGGCAGCACCAGCTTCTCCCGCGTATGGCCCACCACCTCATCGCTCAAGATGATCACCGGGGTACGGTATCTTTCCGAGAAATTAAAGGCCTTGACCGTCAGTTCGAAGCACTCCTGCGTGGTGGAGACCGCCAGGACGATTATCGGGTGGTCGCCGTGGGTGCCCCAACGGGCCTGCTGCACGTCCCCCTGGCTCACCATGGTGGGCAGTCCGGTGGAAGGTCCGCCCCGCATGACGTTGACGATTACACAAGGAACTTCGGCTGCGACCGCGAAGCCCAGGTTCTCCTGCATCAACGAAAAGCCCGGGCCGCTGGTGGCGGTCATGGCCTTGACCCCGGCCAGCGACGCCCCGATCACCGCGCCCATGGAGGCGATCTCATCCTCCATCTGGATGAAGGTGCCGTCCACGGCCGGCAGGCGCCAGGACATGACTTCGCTGATCTCGGTGGCCGGGGTAATGGGGTAGCCGGCAAAAAACCGGCAACCGGCGTAGAGGGCGCCTTCCACCACGGCTTCGTTGCCTTGCAGCAGTCTGGGTTTTCCGATTTCAATAGTCATAGTCTGCTTAATTAATTTCCACCACAGAGGCACAGAGGACACAGAGGTTCACAGAGGGTTTTTATAAATATTTCTCTGTGCTCTCTGTGTCTCTGTGGTGAATCTGTTCATTTCAGTCCGTTCCCTCGGCTTGCTGCTCTCCGGCCACGATCTCCTTGACGCAGATGGCGAAGTCGGGGCAGTGGAGTTCGCACCAGCGACAACCGGTGCAACGTTTGGCGTCTTTAACCACCGGGGCGCCGTTTTCGTCCAGCCCGAGGCATTGCCGGGGGCAGAAGGCCACGCAGATGCCGCAGGACTTGCACCAGTCCCGGAAGATGTCGATTTCATACTCCGGGTGAGGCTTCTCGGATTGGTCGTCGCCGTTGAGCGCCGCCCTGGGTTCCAGGTCTTTATTTGGCTCTTTTTCCGGACCTGCGTCTCGATCCATTGATCGCTCACCGTTGTTGTATCCGCAGGCTCTATCCTGCGTTCCATTTATACTTCCATTTTTCCAGGAGGGGGTTTGGGGGAACCACACTTTTTTTAAAAAAGTGGGGTTCCCCCAAATTCTTTATCTCCACCAACCCTGCCCCTCCCCTCACCCCCGGCTGCGTCTCAGAAAATTACGCAGCAGGTTCATGCCTTCGGTGGTCATGATGGACTCCGGATGAAACTGCACCCCGTAAATGATGTATTCTTTATGGCGCAGGCCCATGATCTCCCCCACCGCGGTTTGGGCCGTAACCGCCAGGCAGTCGGGCAGGGTCTCCCGCTCCACAATGAGGGAATGGTAACGGGTAGCCTCAAAGGGTGACGGGATACCCTGGAAGAGATCCCGGCCGTCGTGATAAATGAGAGAGGTCTTGCCGTGCATCAGCCGCGGGGCCCGGATGACCCGGCCGCCGAAGACGGCGCCCACGGCCTGATGACCCAGGCACACCCCCAGGATCGGCAGTTTCCCGGCAAAATGACGGATGGCCGCCATGGAAATCCCCGCCTCATTGGGGGAGCAGGGGCCGGGCGAGACCACCAGCCGGTCCGGACCGGCGGCCTCCAGACCCGCCAGGTCCACCTGGTCATTGCGAAAGACCTTAACCTCCTCGCCCAACTGGCCGAAATATTGCACCAGATTATAGGTGAAGGAGTCGTAATTATCTATCATAACTAACATATTCTGCCTCTTATCTAAACCCTTCTATTTTTCCAGGATGGGGTTTGGGGGAACCTCGCTTTTTCTAACCATGCCGGGTTTCCCCAAATACTCACATCAATCCTTCTTCGACCCGGTCCAGGGCCCGCACCAGGGCCAGGCCCTTGTTCACCGTCTCCTGGTATTCCCGCTCCGGGTCCGAATCGGCCACGATACCGGCCCCTACTTGCAGATACACCTGGTCCTGGTGAATGGCAAAGCTGCGGATGGTGATGCAAAAGTCCAGGTTGCCGCCGAAGCCGAGATAGCCCACCGCCCCGGCGTACGGGCCGCGGCGGGTGGGCTCCAGTTCCTCGATAATCTCCATGGCCCGCACCTTGGGGGCGCCGGTGACGGTGCCGGCGGGAAAGGTGGACTTGAGCACATCCAGGCCGTCTAGGCCCGGGGCCAACTGCCCCTCCACTTGGGAGACGATGTGCATCACGTGCGAGTAGCGCTCCACCGAAAATAGCTCCGGCACCCGGACGCTGCCGATTTTGGACACCCGGCCGACGTCGTTGCGCCCCAGATCGACCAGCATCAGGTGTTCGGCCCGCTCCTTGGGGTCGGCCAGCAGCTCCGTCTCCAACTCCCGGTCTTCGGCCTCAGTGGCTCCCCGGGGCCGGGTGCCGGCGATGGGCCGGTAGGTGATGCGGCCCTCCTCCAGGCGCACCAGAATCTCCGGCGAGGCCCCCACCAGCTTCATGTCTTCCTGGTCCAGGTAAAACATATAAGGCGAAGGATTGATGGAGCGCAGGGCCCGATATAGGTCGAAGGGGTCGTGGCGCAGCGGCGTCTTAAAACACTGGGACAGCACCACCTGGATCACGTCCCCGGCGGCGATGTATTCCTTGGCCTGCTCCACCATGGCCTCGAAGCGCTCCCGGGTCAGATTGGCCGCCAGGGGCGGTTTTTCGGAGGCCGGCGCCCCGGGGCGGCGCGGCACCGGTTGGTCCAGCCGCTGGATCAGAGCCTCGATGTCCGCCACCGCCCGGTCGTATTGGGCCTTAAGGGAGAGAGCCGGGTCCAGGTGCACCAGGGCCATCACCTTGATGGTCTGACGCAGGTTGTCGAAGATCAGCAGGTTGTCCGCCAGCATCAGACGGGCCTCGGGCAAGGTGAGGGCCGGAGTGAGCTCCGGCAACCGTTCGATGAAACGCACCATATCATAGCCCAGGTAACCCACCAGCCCCCCCCAAAACCGCGGCAGGCCGGGAGCGTCCACCGCCCGGAAGCCCTGCAGCAGGACTCTCAGGTGCTCAAAGGGGTCGCGGCCGGGCTCCAGGATTTCCTCCTGACCCCGGCGTTGGATGCTGGTGCGGCCGCCCTGCACCTGAAACTGCAGGGAAGGATTGAGCCCCAGGAAACTGAAACGCCCCCATTTCTCCCCGCCCTCGACGCTTTCCAAGAGAAAGGAAGGGCCGGCGCCCCGCAACTTCTTGTAGGCCGACACCGGGGTCTCCAGGTCTCCCAAGATCTCCCGGTACACCGGGATCAGATTTCCTTGCCGGGCCATGTCGCTGAAAGTGGCCAAATCCGGTTGAACCATACCCGCTCCGTTAATTAAGGTAATCATCTATTTACCGCAGATGCACGCCGATGAACACCGCTAAGGCCAAATTTTTTTATTTTATCCGCGTTTTATCGGCGTTTATCGGCGGTAAAAAAAAAGCCGTGCCCCCTGCGGGCCACGGCTTGAGACTGTGCCAAAAAAACCGGGGCCCCTCTCGCCAGGGGCCCCGAAATTATACAAACCTGTCGGTGGACGCACCTCACGAGTCCGAAATCACGCGCCACCAGCACCTGTTGTTTATCTGTTTAATCACCATGCTAATTTTTTATCCCATCAAATCTTTGCTGTCAATTACTTTTTAAAAGCTCTGGAGCTGACCAGAAAATCAATCTTACTTCGGGGGATTTTTCTCGGCATGCTTAGCCCGGATCGCCTGAGCCCGGGCCTCCAGGGGTTCTGCTTCCGCGCCCCGGCCCATTTCCTTTAATAAGGCAGAGAAGTTTTCCAAACAAAGAGCAACGTCCGGGTGCTCCGGCCCCAGAGCCTGTTCCCAGATGACCAGGGCCCGATGAAGCAGGGGCTCCGCCTCTGAATATTTCCCCTGGGCCCAGTAAAGTGCTGACAGGTTGTTGAGGCTGGTGGCCACGTCCGGATGCTCTGCCCCCAGTGAATTTTCGCATATCGATAGGGCGCGCCGGAACAGGGACTCTGCCTCCTTGTACTTTCCCTGCTTACGGTAAAGTCCTGCCAAGTTGTTGAGACGATAGGCCACGTCCGGATGGTCCGGCCCCAATGCCTTTTCACTGATAGACAAGGCCCGTTGAAATAAAGGTTCCGCCTCGCCGTACTTCCCTTCTTCATAGTAGAGTCCTGCCAGATTATTGAGGCAGGTAGCCACATTAGGGTGCTCCGGCCCTAATATTTTTTCCCGGATATCCAATGCTCGTTTATAAAGGGGCTCCGCCTCCTTGTACTTTCCTTGCTCGGAGTAGAGCAATGCCAGGTTGTTGAGGCTCTGGGCCACGTCCGGGTGCTCCGGTCCCAGTACTTTTTCACGGATGGCCAGGGCCTGTTGATAAAAAGGGTCCGCCTCCTTGTATTTCCCCTGCTTACGGTAAAGTTCTGCCAAGTTGTTGAGGCAGGTGGCCACATGAGGATGCGCCATCCCCTCAACCTTTTTCACAATGCTTATGGCCCGTTTGTACAGCGGCTCCGCCTCTCCATACTTCCCCTGAGCCTGATATAGCCCTGCCAGGTTGTTAAGGCCGTTAGCAACGTCTATATCTTCCGTTGCAAGGCCCTTATCCCGGATGGCCAAGGCTTGATAGTACAACGGCTCCGCTTCCTCGTATTTCCCCTGTGTTTTATAAAGTACTGCCAGGTTATTAAGGCACTTGGCAACTTCACGAGATTCCGCTCCCAGGGTCTTTTCCCATATGACCAGGGCCCGTTGATAAAGGGGTTCCGCCGCCCCATATTGTCCTTGATCACAGTATAGTCCTGCCAGGTTGTTGAGGCTCTGGGCAACGTCCGGGTGCTCTGAATTTAGAGCCTCATCCCTGAGCTCCAGGGCCCGGTTCAGGAATTTCTCGCTCTCCTGATATTGCCCCAAGGTGCGGCTCAGGTTACCCGCCGCATTCAGATAACGGGGATCGTCAGCCTGGAATTGCACTGCCTGGCGGTAGTATTTCTCCGCCTGCCCATAATCGATGCGACTTTCAGCCAAGACCCCCAACAGATAGGCGGCTTCCGCCCCCTGGGCGGCACCGGTTTCGACTTGAGCCTGGGCTTTGGAATAAATTTCCTGAAACAAAGTCTCGGCGACAAGAGTATCGCCGCTCTCCAGGGCCTTACGTGCCTGTTTTATTTTTTCCGGCCCCAACTCACCTTTATACATCTCCAGAGCTTGGTATGCTTCATCAAGTTTGGCCTCTTTAGCTTCCAGGGCCGCTTGGAGATTTGCCATTTGCTCAGAAACGCTATCAAGGCTTCTTTCGAGAATCTGGCGTTTTTCTATTTCGCTCGCGTTAAGTTCCTCAAGTTCCTGCCGGACTTCGTCTTCTCTTTGCTTTAGGGCTTTTAAAAATTCCTCCGGAGTAATGCCGAAGTTTATAGTTACATTTTTTCCGGCAGTAATTCCGCCGCTTTTTGCCGTTACCTTGGTTAGATTCGCTGCTGATGCTCCGCGCCTGGAAAAATATTTGATTAATGCCCAAACCGTCAATATGGGCATGGCCACCAGCCCGGCTATGAGGGCAATAGTATGTATGCCTCTTTGGTTCGCCGCTTCGGTGGCCCAGGCCCATAGACTGCTTAGCTTATCCATTGTTATAATTTTAAATTATTTTTTACCATGGATCATAAGTTCTAACTCTTTATAATGTCAATGATTTTATCATGCAGCACCCCATTACTGGCCAAAACATTCGCTGCACAAATATCATACGTCCCACCATCAAAAGTGCTAATCCGTCCCCCCGCCTCCTCGATCAGCAGCAGCCCGGCGGCGGTATCCCAGGGTTTGAGGTTTTCCTCAAAGAAGCCGTCGAGGCGGCCGCAGGCCACGTAGCTCATATCCAGGGCCGCGGAGCCGCCCCGGCGCAGCCCTTGGGCAATCCCCATGATTCGCCCCAGGCGGCCCAGGGTTTCCGGCAGGCGCTCCCGGATATCATAGGGAAAGCCGGTGGCTACCAGGGCCCGCTCCAGCCGGTCGGTCGTGGAAACCCGGATGGGAGCGCCGTTTAACCAGGCCCCCTGCCCTTTCCGGGCCTCGAAGAGTTCTTCCCGCAGCGGATCGTAGACCACGCCGTATTGCAGGTTGCCTGCGGCCTCGCAGGCGATGGAGACGCAGAAGGCCGGGTAGCCGTGGGCAAAGTTGACCGTGCCGTCCAGGGGGTCGATGATCCAGCGGTAAGGCGGCGGGTCGGCTTCCCACGGGCCGGAAGCAGCCGCCGAGGGCGGCGGCTCTACATCCCCTGTCGTTTCCTCGGCCAGGATAACATGATCGGGAAAGGTCTGGCGGATCAGGGCGATGATCATCTCCTGGGATTGGAAGTCGCTCTCCGTCACCGGGTCGATGGCCCCCTTCATGGTAATCTGATGGGGCTTGTAGTAGTTCTGGCGCAGCACCGCGCCCGCGGCCAGGGCCGCCTGCCGCCCGGTCTGGGCCACTTTGTCCAACATTGCGTTATCCAGTTCCAAAAGCGCCACCTCGTGCCTTAGTGGCACAGGCGTCTCGCCTGTGCCGGTGCAGGCTAATCGGTCATGGCCGATATCGGCCACCCACCGGGGATGAAAATCCCCCCTGCCCCCCTTTTTCAAAGGGGGGTTTTAAAGTCCCCCTTTAACAAAGGGGGATTTAGGGGGATTTTGATTTTCACGGTAAAGCCTGTGGCTACCTATTTTCTCTTTAATTTGTTTCTCAATCAATTTTCAGCAATTGAAACCCGGTCGCCGGGTCTTTTTGGCGCCGGGCCGAGTCGGCTCCCAGGATTTCCAGGAGCACCACTTCCCCGATCAGCCAGACGTGCACCCCGGCCCGGGTGCAGCCCACCGTGGCGCGGCCTTCGCGCCCGGCGGCGCCGTGCATGTGGAGCACCGGCTCCCTGGCCTCGTTGGGGATGAGCGTCCCCAGGGCCAGGACCTCCTGCTCGCCCTTAAGGGCGTGGATCATGGGAATGATCGTCTCCCGGTTGGCCTCCGGACCCACCACCACTTTACTGCCGCCGGCCGACCCTCCCAGGAAGAAGGCCAGCCCATGGCTGAGCTGCTGCTCCCGGGCGAACTTTTCGATGCTGTCATTGAGCCGCTCGCCCTCCTCCAACCGCAGGATAAAGATTCGCCCCATCTGCCCTTCGCAGTATTGCATGACGCCCTCCTTATAAAAACCTTAACCACAGAGACACAGAGGACTTAAAGATAGGGGTAAAAGGGGAAATGGGGAAGAGGGAAAAAGGATAAAACCTCCGGAAGAGGCAGGGACATCACCTCTTCCCCTTTTTCCCTTTTAACCTTTTCCCCCTATCTTTTACCCTGTGTACTCTGTGTCTCTGTGGTGATCATTTCTTTTTCCCCTTCCCGCCCCTGCCCTTCTTGCCGGCAGGCTTCGATGGCGTCGCCGCCGGGTGCATCGGGGTGAAGAAGTTGACCATCAGCATGCCGATGCCAAAGCCACCCAGGTGCGCCACCCAACCCACCGGCCCACCCTGGCGCAGCCCGTAAAACTGCAGGCCCAGCCAGAGCAGCAG
>JBIOJX010000032.1:0-16536 GCA_044451265.1 Desulfobaccales bacterium | reverse complement strand
GGCGACCGCGGTGGCGCCCGCGGCCCCAACCGCTCCCGCTCCGACTGCGGCTGCTTCCAGTGCGACCCCAGCTCCTCCCGCTTTGGCCTCACTGCCAGGTGGCCCGGCGGCGCCCAGCGCGGCCCCGGCCAAGCTGACCCATACCACCCCCATCGCCGGCTCCATGGCCCCGCTACCGCCGCCGGCCGCCGCCGCCTCGAGCAAAAAGAAGGCCAAGGCCGCCCAGGCCCAACATGAGCAGAAGGCCCGGGAGGATCAACTGCACCGGGAGCGCCAGGAAGTGGCCAGCAAGCTCACCTTCCAAAACAGCCTCGACTCCACCCCTAAACCGGGCCAGAAAAAAGAGAAAACCGCCGCCAAACCTCAGCCCACTCAGGTTAAGATAGGCACCTTCCGGGACAGCAAGACGGCCCAAGCTAAGATGAGCGAGTTGCAAAAGAAAGGGGGCAAGGTGACCCTGAAGCAGGGTAAGGATGCCAAGGGTGCCTTTTATACCCTGTATCGCCAGAATCCGGCCGCGCCCTCCAAAGAAGGCGACCATCTGGCCCAGAAAAAGGAAAAAGCCGCCAACGCCGGAGCCGGCCCCGGGCCTCAGTCTCATTAAGGGACCCGATTCATGCCCCACCGGCTGGGGGCTGCCGGTATCCTAAGGTTTAGCCAAATCCCGCCACAGATATTCCGCTTCTTCTGATTCCGCAGTAATCATAGCCTTGAATCACCGCCGGGTATAGACCCAGACTTGTTCCCTTACCGACGGTTCACCCCCAAGCTTTGCCAGTTAATACCTAGACTTTGCCATTTTAACCCCCGAAATTGCTGGCATGGAATATGCTTTTTGGTCTGCCGAGGGGTGGCGGTAAGAGCTAATGCCGGAATCGAATCAGCCTTCCGGTAAGAACGCAATTCATTGCGCCCTGCGAGGCGTGATACATCATGTCTCTGCTAGGTGGTCATTGAATTGTACTGTCGAATAGTTCAATTTTTTCCCTTCCCTGAAGCCCGCGGGTAATGGCGTGCATCTTTAGGAAGAAAAAGGAGACGACCATGAAAAGAATCCTTCTCTTAACTTTGTTATTCGTCTTTGCTACGGTTATCTCTGGAGCGGCCTGGATTTCCGTTCCTGACCAGGGAGATACAGGGTGGCAGACCTATATTTACCCTGCGGGTCCGGACGGATTTACCGGCACGGCGGGTTTTGTGGTAAGCAATGTCATTGACAATTCCGCTTATTCGGAGTTGCTGCTGGACAACCTGAGTCAAGGGGGCGGAGCTACCAAACGCGGCCTTGAATCAGGAAATTATTCCGGTTACAGCCTTTTGGGGAACAGTGCCGCCGAGGTCACCAATTCGGTAATCGCTTATAGCGGCAACGTTTATGACTCCACGCAGGGGGACTACTTCTCCCATCAGATGGGCCTGGGGACTGGACCCGACACCTCGGCGTTTCACAATGCCAGCTTGCAGGCGGGGACCACCGGTTCCATCCTGGAGACAGCCGTCTCTTTCCCCCCCGGGAGCAGCTTCACTTTTGATTGGGCCTTCCTGGCGGGAGACCTGAGCCCCTGGAATGATTTTGCCCTCTTTTATTTAAAGGATAACGACGGCAATATCGTTTTTTCCGACGGCCTGGCCCAGATAGGGACGATCCCGGAAGCAGTGCCATTGCCGCCTGGAATCATCCTTTTGGGTCGGGATTGCTGGGTCTCTGGGGATGGCGGCGAGGTGTCAGTCCGCCGCGGCAAGGAGACCGGTGAGTTTCTACATTCGGAGAGTTTGGCGCAGTTGGCGGGTTGGGAGGAGAGCAGAGGGGAATGGGCTGGGACTCGCTCGGCCAGTGGGGAGGAAACCATCCTGGGGATTGAGCCAGGGGACCGGTTTAAAGAGAGTCCTCTCCGGATTGACCTGCGCCGCCGGCCATGGCTTCTTCCACCATTTGATCAACTTCGTCGCCGGTCTCCTCCCCCATTTCCTGGGACACTTTTTTGAGCACCCGGGCCATGCTCTTGGGATCGTTTTCGTCCACCCCGGCCCAGGCGCTAGGGTCAGCTAAGCGCTCCAGGCGAGTTTCCTCCGACAGGCGCACGTGCACCCGGGACAGTACCCGGGTCAGGGCCAGGCTACCGCACTTGGGGCAGACGGGGGTGAAAGGCTCGTTGAGATTCAGGATCAAGAAACCGGAGACCCGGCGGCATTCCTGGCATTGATACTCATAAATGGGCATGTCTGTGTCTGACCTGAAAACGAAGTTGAGATTAATTTTTCCGGGAAAATGTCAAACTCAGTCACGCCTCTTGACCTTCATCTTCTCCAGGCGGGCCACTTGCCTCTGTACCTCGAGGTAGTGAGTATCCCCTGGCGACAGATTCTTTAGGGCTATTTTAAAATGGAACAAGGCCAGGGGCAGGGCCCTGGCCCTGAGGCTGTGAAATCCTAAATAGTAGTGGGCCTGGCCTAACTGGCCTTTCTCGCCGTAAAGGGTGCCCAGATTGTAATAAACTTCGCTGAAGGTGGGGTTCAGTTGGTGAACTTTCTCGAATAGGGGCAGGGCCTTATCAATCTGCTTGCGTTCCTGATAGATCCGACCCAGAAAATAGAGGACCACGTCGTCCTGGGGAAAGCGCTGGGCCAATTGCTCCAGGTCTTGCTGGGAGTCCTGGAAGCGATTTTGGTGGAAATAAAAGATAGCTAGATCCCGTTGGATAAGCGGCTGTCCGGGGGCCAGCTTCAGGGCCTGCTGAAAGGCGGCAGTGGCTTCGTTATCTTTCTCGAGGCTGGCCAAAGCCAGGCCCTTGCCATACTGGAAGACCGGATTCTGCGGCTCGTGAATAGCATCTTGGGTCATGCGCCGCAAGAGTTGATTGGGATTGCCACAGATAGCCTCCAACTTGATGGCGAAATATTGGAAGTCTGGATTGTCTCTTACCGGTGGGACCTCGCTTTGATGCATGGCCAGTTGGTGGGAGAGTTCCACGATGCGGTCGTCGGTGAATGGGTGAGTGCGGAGGTAAAGCGGCACCTTCCCTCCCTCGTACCACCGCTGCTTATTCATCTTGTTGAACATGCTTATCATGTCCCGGGGGTTATAGCCGGCTTTGAGCATCCACCTGAACCCATGGGCGTCAGCCTCAGCCTCATTGTCCCGGCTGTAGGCCAGCATGGCGCTTTCGCCCCCGGCCATGGTGCCCAGGAGCAGGGGCTGCGCCAAGGCTCCTCCCAGGAATATCGAGGCCATGGCGCCAAGCAAGGAAGCGATGGTGACGGCCCTGGATTTTTCCATCATCTTGGCCATATGCCGGCAATAGATGTGGGAAATCTCATGGGCGATTACTCCAGCCAGTTCACCCTCGCGCTCGGCCATCATAATCATGCCACTATGAAGAAAGATATAGCCGCCCGGCACGGCAAAGGCATTCATGGTGGGATCTTTAACTATGAAAAACTTATATTTAAAGGGTTGCGGCCCCAGTTGGGCCACCAGTTTTTGTCCCAGACGATTGATATAGGAGGTGAGGAAAGGGTCCTCTATGAGAGGAATTTCTTGTTGTATCTCTAAGAGAAATTGCTCGCCGATCTGCTTTTCTCTCTCAATGGTCAGCTCCTTGAATTCATCGAACAGCGCCCAGGACCCCTCGGTTTGTGCCAAGAGCAGGCTGGCAGCCAAGAAGAGGATGAACCCAGACTTTCTGATGTAGATAAGCAAATTATTCATGAAGAGGACCCGGATTCGGATTCCGGGTTCTGAAGCGGTGCTGGCGCAGGGTCGGTGGTGGACATTGCCGAAGGAGATGGCGTCATCGAGGTCCTGGGCGCCCCAGCCCATAGACCCTCCAAGTCGTAAAATTCTCGCAGTTCCCGGAAAAAGATGTGAATCACCACGGCATTATAGTCCATCAAGACCCAGAGCCCTTCTTCCTTACCCTCTACCCCCAGGGGCTTGACCTTGACTTTGGCCAACTCTTCTTCGACCTGTTGGGCCAGGGCCGACACCTGGCGCTTGGAGCCGCCGGAGCAGAGGATGAAATAGTCCGCGAAGGAACAAAGGTTTTTTACCTCAAGAAGCACTGGCTCCAAGGCCTTGTGATCCACCAAGGTTTTGAGGGCCAGCTCCGCCAGAGCTTCTGGGGTGAGAGGAGTTGAAGGCGCCGTGTCGCCCTCCTTACTTATAGAGATTATGTTTAATTATATATCTTCGCACCGGCTCCGGCAAGAGGTAGCGGATGGAATGACCCTGGCGCGCCAGACGGCGGATGCCGGTGGCGGAGATATCCATCAGGGTGGTCTGCTGACATAATACTTTATAACCCGAAGGACGCTGAAATCCGGCGCCGCCTTCCAGGGCGTGAAACCGCGGCTCGACTTCCCGGGTGAGAATCTCTTCCAGGCGGCGGCGGTCATATCCCGGCCGGTCCAGGACCACGAAATGGCACAGGTTGAAGAGCTGGGCATAATCCTTCCAGGTGCGGATCTCCAGCATGGCATCCAGCCCCAGGATGAAGTAAAGCTCCCAGGTCGGTCCCAAATTCTCCTGAATCAGGCGTAGGGTATCGATGGAATACGACATGCCGGAACGGCGTCCTTCGAGGTCGGAGACCTCCATGAACGGATGATCCTCGACAGCCGCCCGAGTCATGGCCAGGCGCACTTCAAAGGAGGTGAGATCCCGGGCCTCTTTATGGGGCGGGTGGGCGGCGGGGATGAACCAGAGGCGGTGCAGCGACAAGGCTTCACAGACCTCTTCCGCGGCGCGCAGGTGGCCGAAATGGATGGGGTTGAAGGTCCCCCCGAAGAGGCCCAGTCTAAGCTTAGGCTCAAGTTCTGATTTGGCCGTCGCCATAAACGATGAACTTGGTGGTGGTAAGCTCTTCCAGGCCCATGGGCCCGAAGGCGTGCAGCTTTGAGGTATTGATGCCGATCTCCGCCCCCAGCCCCAGCTCGCCGCCATCGTTGAAGCGGGTGGAGGCGTTCACCAGGACCACCGAGGAATCCACCTCCTTCAGAAAGCGCTGGGCCCGATCATAATCCCGGGTGATGATGGCCTCGGTGTGGTTGGAACTGTACCGGGCAATGTGGTCCAGGGCGGCGTCCAGGTTCGGCACCACCTTCACCGCCAGGATCAGGTCCAGGAACTCGAAGCCCCAATCCTCATCCTTGGCCGGGACGACGCTTGGGTCGATCTCTCTGGTGCGGGGGCAGCCCCGAATTTCCACCCCGGCCTCCCGGAAACGGCTCAACATCCGGGCCAGAAACACCGGGGCGATTTGCTCATGCACCAGCAGGGTCTCCATGGCGTTACAGACCCCGGGGCGTTGCACCTTGGCGTTGAAACAGACCGTGTCGGCCATCTCCAGGTCGGCGTCTGCATCCACGAAGATGTGGCAGACCCCTTTGTAATGCTTCAATACCGGGATGCGTGAGTGCTCCGCCACAAAGCGGATCAAACCCTCACCGCCCCGGGGAATGATGAGGTCCACCAACTCGTCCTGCTTCAGGAGCTCCAGGGTGGCCTCCCGGGCGATGCTGGGGATGACCTGCACCGCCGCCAGAGGTGCTCCGGCCTCCTCCAAGGCCTCTTGCATGAGTGCGGCTAAGGCCAGATTGGAGTGAATGGACTCTTTACCGCCTTTGAGAATCACGGCGTTGCCGCTCTTCAGGCAGAGGGCGGCGGCGTCCACGGTGACATTGGGCCTGGATTCATAAATAAAGCCAATCACCCCCAAAGGGATGCGTTGACGACCTACCTTGAGCCCGTTGGGGCGCAGCCACATGCCGGTCACCGCGCCCACCGGATCCGGCAGGGCCGCCACTTCTTTGAGCCCTTTGATCATGGAGGCGATGACCTGGTCCGACAGGGTGAGGCGGTCGATGAAGGCGGCGGGGTAGTTTTGCGCCTGGGCCGCCACCAGATCACGGCGGTTTTCCGCTTGAATCGCCGGGCAGCGCTCTGCCAGCAGCTCGGCTATCCGGAGGATAACCCGGTCCTTAACGGGCCGGGAGAGGTTCCCCACCTGCCGGGCTGCGGCCTTGGCTTCCAGGGCCAGATTACGAACCATCGCCGGGATGTCCATGTTTTCTCCAAAATAGCTATCAGCGGTCAGCTTTCAGCAAAAGGCAGCACTCATATATCCATTTTACGCAAATTTTTCCGGATAGAGAAGAAAATCCACCAGGTCGCAGAGCACATGGCCGATGGTGATGTGGACCTCCTGGATGCGGGCGGTGTTCCGGGAAGGCACGATGAGGGCGAGTTCAGCCGCTTGGGCCACCGGACCGCCGTCCCGGCCGCTCAGGGCCAGGGTCCTGAGCCCCAGTTGCCGGGCCGTTTTGAGTCCCTCCACCACGTTGGGGGAGTTGCCGCTGGTGCTGAGGCCCAGGGCCAGGTCCCCGGGGCGGCCCAGGGCCCGCACTTGCTTGGCGAAGACCTGGAGAAAGTCGTAGTCATTGGCCACCGCGGTGAGAATCGAGGTGTCGGTGGTCAGGGCCAGGGCCGCCAGCGGGGGCCGCTCCACCTGGAAGCGGTTGACGAATTCCGCGGCCAGGTGTTGGGCATCGGCGGCGCTGCCGCCGTTGCCGAAGAGGAAGACCTTGCCGCCGGCTTGAAAGACCCCGGCCAGCATTTGGGCCGCGGCCACCACCGCGTCGCCCTGGGCGGCGACGAAACGTTTCTTGAGGCTGATTGATTCATCTACGGCCGCTTCCAGGCGCGCTACCAGGTCCATAAGGGCTCCACGGCTGAGGTGATAAAAATTAGTAGCTCTGTCGGCCGACCCGGCGGGTCGCCCCAGGCCTGTAAGGATGGGGGGGCTCCGTGCCCGCGATCACCGCGGCCGGGATGGCCGCCCCACCGCCACTTATCCCAGCAGCCGCAGATAGCGCACCGGGCTGAAGGACAAAGCCTCCATCAGTTCGATCAACTGCCGGGCCAGGGCTTCGGACTTGGGGTCCTTGGCTGCCCGGGCCGCCACCTCCGGGAAGTGCTCCTTCATCAGGTTGAACATGAAATCCTGCGCTTCAGCCAGATCCAGAGTGATGGGCATGCGGGTCACCAGATCGCGAAACTGGCGCAACCGGGTGACGGTGGCTACCTGGAAGTGCGCGGCCAGGTCAGCCAGATGCCGCTTCAAGATGCGCCCCAGAATCCGGGCCCCTTCCCCGGATTCCAGCTTCAAGCCCAGGAGGGCGGCATCCTGGACCAGGTCCAGGATATCCTGAGAAGTGGCTACCTGGGCCGGCTCCGGCTCCAGTTTGCGCAGCAGTTCCACCAGGCGGCGGTTCAGGGTGATCTCCCCCAGGGCCCGGTACAGCCGAGGCAGGGGCAGGCCTTCGGAGGCCATGGCCTTGAGGAGGGCATGGGCAGCCTCAAAATTATGGGAAATCAGGCTCAGGGCCTCCTCCTGGTTGTCGTGCATCAGGTCTTGGAAGAGCTGGAGCTTTTCCTCCCGGAAGATATCGTGGAAGCTGTAGTAGGTCTCCCCCAGGCGCCGCACCATCAGAGGGATCAGATCTTCGGGGGCCCTTTCCAGAGCCTCGAAGAACTCGCTCTTCCAGGCCTGGTAATCCGGCGCGGCCAGATTGGCCTTGACCTGGGTGCGATAGAGATAGCTGCCCAAATAGACGGTGAAAAAAGTCAGATCCCGGGTCTCCAGGGTGACCCCGGAGGTGAGGCGCAGCCGGCCGGTAGCCAGAAACAAGGTCCCCTGGGTCCCGTCCTCCAGGTCCTGGGGCTCCGCCCGGTAGTGATAGACGCTGGAGGGACATTGGCGCAGCCGATCCCTGCACCAGGAGATCACCCACTGGTTGGCCACCTTGGGATAATCCACCACCGCCGGTTTGATGCGCCGGAAATAGATGGTGCGGCCGTTGCCCTCTTCTACCAGGTTGCTCACGGCTCGCTCCAAGATGCTCAGAAAAGGCTGCTCCAGGTCTTCTCCGCTGAATTCCTGGCCCAATTGCAGGGCCCGGGCGGCGTACTTGATCACCTGCTGGGATTCCAGACCCGAGACGTCGGCGAAAAACCAGCCACAGCTGGCATACATCAGCAAGGCATGGCGTTGCATTTCCAGGAGTTTCAGGGCCGGCACCCATTGGTTCTCCGGGAGGCCGGGTGTCCCTTGTTTAGAGAAATAATCCGCCAGCGACCGGGGGCTGCGGTCCAGAATCACCTGGATATAGGCATTCCGGGCAGCCCAGGGGTCTGGTAAATATTTCTGTCCCTCCGTTTCGAAAATCCGGGCCAGGCGCGCGCTTAAAAAATCGAAGGCCTCCCGCAGGGGCGTGCGCCAGCGCTGGTTCCAGCCGGGTTGGCCGCCGGTGGAGCAGCCGCAGTTTTCCTTCCAGCGCCCCACTCCGTGGGCGCAGCTCCAGGAGCTGCCTTCGCCTTCGGGTCCCAGGTAGAGTTCAACCTCCCGGGCGGGCGGGGCCATCTCCAAAAAAGCGGTGTAATTGGTGAGCTGAAAGCCCTTTTGGGGCAATACCTGGGACAGGGCGTGGGCCAGGGCCAGGTCGCCGAATTTCTTGTGATGCCCGTAGTTTTCCCCGTCCGTGGCCACGTTCAGGAGTTGGAGGCGGGGGCGGCCCGGAGTGAAACCCTCCACCAAACGGCTGGAAAAGCGGTAACTATCGGTGAGCAGGTCGCCGAAGCTCAGGTCCGCGGCCACGTTGCCATTATAAAAAAAGACGTCGATATAGCGCCGTTTGCCGGTCTCTCCCGGCGCCTGGGGGAGGAAGCAGCGGTAGGGCTGGGTGCTGTCGAGGCTGTGGCCCTGGACTGCGGTCCAGTCCCCGCCGATCAAAGCGCGCACCCTTTTGGCCTGGTAAGGGGAGAGGATGACGAACTTCATGCCGTGGTCCACCAGGGCCGTTAGAGTGGGGTAATCTATGGCGGTCTCCGGCAGCCACAGGGCTGCGGCCGGGCGCTGAAAGCGGTGTTCGAAGTCTTTGAGGCCCCAGATGATTTGGGTTTCCCGGTCCCGGGCGTTGCACAGGGGCAGGATGGCATGGCTATAAGCCTGGGCGATGGCGTTGCCGTGCCCCAGGGCCGTGAGGCTCTGGCGGTCGGCCTCCAGGATCCTGGCATAGGTTTCCGGGGCCTTGTCCGCCAGCCAACTGATCAGGGTGGGGCCGAAATTGAAGCTGATATGTTCGTAGTTGTTGATAATGTCCAGGATGCGGTGTTGGCCGTCATAAATCCGGGCCGCGGCATTGGGACTGTAACATTCGGCATTGATGCGGGTGTTCCAATCGTGGAAGGGATGGGCGCTGGCCTCCACCTCGATCTGCTCGATCCAGGGGTTCTCCCGGGGGGGCTGATAGAAATGGCCGTGGATGACCACGTATCCTAAAGGTCCGGTCTTGGCCGGTAATTGATCCATCGAGTCTCCCGCTGAGTCAATTGTGATTACGCCATCTTAATCCGGCGGGCCGCTGTCGTCAACTAAAGGTCCAACCCGCGGTCCCCAGTTGGGACTATTCCATTGACTATCAGGCTGGAAAAAGGATAATTATGTGAAATTTGTGCTAAAGGGGTCGTTATGTTGCAGCCTAGAGACCGCCTCATTTTCCCCCTGGATGTCCCCAATAAGGCTGAAGCAGTAAAATTCATCTCTCTGCTCAAGGACGAAGTTGGACTTTTCAAGGTGGGGTTAGAACTCTTTATGGCCGAAGGCCCTGCTTTTCTACAATTCCTGGGCGACACGGCCCGAGTCGATTTTTTCCTCGATCTAAAATTTCATGATATTCCTGCCACCATGAAAAGCGCCAAAGCCCGGATAATGAAAGGCGCCAAATTTGTCACCGTTCATGTGGACCAAGGCAAAAGAACCCTGAAAGCCAGCGTCGAGGCCTTGAAAGGTGGAGCTAAGGTTCTGGGAGTTACGGTTCTGACCCACCTCGGGCCGGATGATCTGGAAGCTATGGGAATTGCTAAAGAATATGCCTCACCCACCAAGCTGGTGCTCCTCCGGGCCAGGCTGGCCAGGGAAGCCGGTTGCGACGGCGTGGTCTGCGCCGGGACCGAGGCTCGGGCGGTAAAGGCCGCGTTCGGGCCGGATTTCCTGGTGGTTTGCCCGGGCATCAGGCCGTCTTGGGCCGCAGTACCGGGAGATGACCAGAGGCGCATCACCACTGCCTATGACGCCATTAAGAATGGCGCCGACTATATCGTAGTGGGGCGGCCGATTCGTCAGGCCCCCGATCCGGCGGCGGCCGCCCGCCGGGTGGTGCAGGAAATTGCGGCGGGATTGCAGGATAGAGAATAATTCCGGGCCGGGGCCTTGACAAGATTTAAAAAGACGATAAGCTTAAACGTCTAAAGTATAGATTTGGAGGCACACGTGTACGCCATCATCCAAACGGGTGGGAAACAATATCGGGTCGCCCCCGGCGACGTGCTCCGAGTGGAGCGCCTGCCGGGCGAGCGCGGTGATGCAGTGCAACTCGACCAGGTTCTCCTGGTGACCGACGACGGCGGCGAAGTCCGGGTGGGCACGCCCCTGGTGGAAAACGCCAGCGTCAAGGGCGAGATTGTGCGGCAGGGCAAGGCGAAGAAGATTCTGGTCTTCAAGAAGAAACGCCGCAAGAACTACCGCCGCAAGCAGGGCCACCGGCAGTTGTTCACCGCCGTGCAGATCCAGGAAATTATTGTCTGATTGGTGGTAGGGGCGAATCTTGTCTTCGCCCTCCCCTGGCAATAGAGGAGAAATACCATGGCACATAAAAAAGCCGGTGGCAGTTCCCGTAACGGCCGGGACAGCGCGGGCCAACGCCGGGGCGTCAAGCGCTATGGCGGGCAGGTGGTGAAGGCCGGCACCATCCTGGTGCGCCAGGTGGGCACCCGCATCCATCCCGGGACCAACGTGGGCATGGGCAAAGACTACACCCTGTTCACCAAGATCGACGGGGTGGTGGCCTATGAGGCCTTTGGCAAAGATCGCAAACGGGTCAGCGTCTATCCTCCGACTTGAAATCCTTTCCTGACGAGGTCGATATCACGGTCCGGGCCGGCAATGGCGGCCCGGGCTGTGTCAGCTTCCTCCGAGCCCGGTTCCAGCCCGTAGGCCGCCCTGACGGCGGCCATGGCGGGGCCGGGGGCGACGTCATCCTCGAAACCTCCCCTCGCCTGCGCACCCTGGCCGACTTCCGGCGCCGCCGCGTCTTTCAGGCGGAAAACGGCAAGCGCGGCCAGCGCCAGGACCGCCACGGCAAAAGCGGCGAGACCCTGATCATCCCGGTCCCCATGGGGACCCGGGTCTTCACTGCCGAGGGCCGGCTCTGGCGCGACCTGGTCATTCCCGGCGAGCGCCTGGTGGTGGCCAAGGGCGGCCGCGGCGGCAAAGGCAACTCCCATTTCACCTCCTCCCGGATGCGCTCCCCCCGCTTCGCCCAACCCGGGGAACCGGGCCAGGAGCGCCTGATTCACCTGGAGTTGCAGATCCTGGCGGACGTGGGGCTGGTGGGCGCCCCCAACGCCGGCAAAACCTCGCTCCTCAAGGCCCTTACCGCCTCCCGGGCCCGGGTGGGCGCCTTTCCCTTCACCACCCTGACCCCGCAACTCGGGGTTCTCTGGCCTCCCGATGACCGCGACCCCCTGATTTTGGCCGAGATTCCCGGCCTGATCGCCGGGGCGTCCCTGGGCAAGGGTCTGGGGCACCGCTTCTTGCGCCACCTGCAACGCACCCGGCTTTTGGTGCAGGTCATTGACCTGGCGGCCGTGGACCCGACTCAACCATTGGCCCCCCTGCTGGAATTAGAAGAAGAATTTCGCGCCTTTGACCCTAAGTTACTGGACAAACCCAGACTTTTGGCGTTAAATAAAATCGACCTGCTGCCGCCGGATTTTCCCCGGGAGCAGGTACTCAAGGCCTATGCAGCCACCGGCCGGCAGTGCCTGATGGTTTCCGCCGCCGCGGGCCTGGGGCTGACGGCCTTGAGCGACGCCATCTGGGAGGAGTTCAGATCAAGTCGCGATCAAAAAGAAATTGAATCGTAGGGGCGAACCTTGTGTTCGCCCTAACCGGCGGGCGAAAATAAGCTTCCCTCTGCTAAAAATTCCGTTTGCTGCGACTTGATATCAGGGGCCACGGCCATGACCTCGGTCAGACAACCATACCTGAGTAAAGCCCGGCGCATCGTGCTCAAGGTGGGGAGCGCGGTCCTGACCACGCCCGACGGCCTCAACCTGCCCCTGATCGAACGGCTGGTGGCGGAGAGCGGCGCCCTCCAGGGCGGCGAGCGGGAGTTCATCATCGTCTCCAGCGGGGCCATCGCCGCGGGCTGCCGCAAACTGGGCCTGAGCAGCCGTCCCACCGGCATCCCGGAGCAGCAGGCGGTGGCCGCCGCCGGCCAGAGCGCCCTGATGTTGGCCTACGAAGAGGCCTTCGCCGGCTTCGGCCTCAAGGTGGCCCAGATCCTGCTGACCCACGACGACCTGGAGTCCCGCCAGCGCTTCCTCAACGCCCGCAATACCATTTTCACCCTGCTCCAGTGGCGGGTGGTCCCCATCATCAACGAAAACGACACCGTGGCCACCGACGAACTCAAGCTCAGGTTCGGCGACAACGACAACCTGGCCGCCCTGATCTGCAACCTGGTGGGCGCCGACCTGCTGATTATCCTCACCGACATCGACGGCCTCTACGACAAAGACCCTCGGAATCACCCGGACGCCCGACTGGTCCCCCTGGTGGAAGCCTTTGACGCCAAGCTGGAAAAAGCCGCCTCCGGACGGGCCGGGGCCCTGGGCCGGGGCGGCATGGGCAGCAAGCTCCAGGCCGCCAAGAAGGCCGCCGCGGCCGGCGTCCCCACGATCATTGCCAACGGCCTGACCCCGGGCATTTTGAAAAAGATCTTTGCCGGGGAGAAAGTGGGCACCCTCTTCCTGCCCCAGGCCCAGAAACTGAAGAGCCGCCAGTACTGGCTGGCCTACAACGTCAACCCCAAGGGCGCCATCCTGCTGGATAAGGGGGCCTGGGAAGCCCTGACCAAACGCCACAAAAGCCTGCTGCCCGCCGGCATCGTCGCGGTCTTCGGCGGCTTCGGCAAGGGCGCCGCCGTGCAGCTGATGGACCCCGAAGGCCGCCCCTTCGCCATCGGCCTCAGCAACTACTCGGCCCGGGACATCGCCCGCATCCAGGGCCGCCAGACCCAAGAGATCGAACAATTCCTCGGCCAAAAAGGCTACGACGAGGTCATCCATCGAGATAATTTGGTGATTTTCCCGGAGATTTGATCCGGAATAACGCCTCAAATTGTCAGTTCTAATTTTACTATTTTCCGATCATTCATTCTTTCAGCATCAACCTTTATCTTACTACCGCGAATACTCACTCCTTGCGGGAGCTTAAAATAAACAAAGCCATGTGATGTTCGACCTGGCTGAACGATAAGTTGTTCTGAGATTTCCTTTTCACGCCAATCACTCTCCATTTTACGATTTGCTTCTTCGGCCGACATGTAGGAAAAAATGCCAAAACCCAATAAGGCGTAAGCCATTTTATTATGCTCAAAATCATTAAACATATTGCTGCTGCGCACAGCCTTATACATACTACCCGCAGTCTCCAGTTCCACCGTTCCCCTTAACACCATGACGTTTTCAGAGGTGTTATTCTTAAAAACCAATAGTACCGGATAATACCCTTGACTGGTGATGTCGGCATAGAAGGCGCCCTTAGCCTTTTCTGCAGTGTCGTAAGGTTCGGCGGCAAAAGAAATACCTTCCTTGGTCGAATTAAGAGCATATCCCTCAATCGAGCCAGCCGATATTGTTTGGGCTTGGTAGCTGGCACAACCAACTTGAACCATTAAAATAATTGTCAACAGAGGTAATATTAGTTTGTGTTTTCCCATTATCATTCTCCTCCAATGTTTTTTTTTAAGGTAACCTGATTGACCTCTTCTCCACCAAACTGGCAGGATTCCCAAGATTTTTATTTTAACCGCTTCTCTCCTCCTCTTTTGAGGATCAAAGTATAATTCAACATCAGGTTTGGCTGTCACAAATTGATCGTTTGGAACTCTTCTCTAAAAGAGATCAAGGACATACTCTTACACTATTATGGAAATTATGATAGAAAATAATTTTTTTCAAAGTCAACTTTTGAGGTGGCAAAAATAACTGGTTTCGAACAAACTTGATTTATTGGGGGAGGCCAATCGAGGGCCATGCCGTCCAGTGCCTTAGGGGGCTAAGGGCAAAAGTCCTTACCGTTACGCAAACTTCCTCCAGCCCCCACCTCCAATCCCTTAGCTAAAAGATTGGTGGCACAGACAGCCCGCCTGTGCTTTAATCGATAAAATTAAGGATTTGCCATGAACCTCGACGATGCCATAGTACTGGAAACCTTTCCCAACCGCATTGCGGCGGAGATGGCCGCGGGCTTGCTCGAGTCCGAGGGGGTCGAGGCCATGGTTGCGGCCGACGACGCCGGCGGGGTCTATCCCCCGCTCCAGTTCATCCGGGGGGTGCGCCTCCTGGTGTACCGGGAGGACGAGGCCCGGGCCCGGGAGATTCTCAAGGCCATGGAGGAACCGGGCGAGCCGGAATAGCCGGCGTACAAAAAGTCCCCCTTTGAAAAAGGGGGATTTAGGGGGATTTTCATTTTCTGGTTCCCAAGCTCCTGCTTGGGAACCCACTTTTGGGCAAAGCTCCAGCTTTGCAAAGCTTCTATCAAGAATAAAATGCCTATTATTATGGGCAGGTTGCCCAAGCGGAGCTTGGGTGGAAAACGGCGTTCCCAAGCAGGGGCCTGGGAGCGAGCCCTTCATGTTCCGAGGGGACACCCAAAACCATGAAAATGTAGAACCGCCGCCCTCGGCGGTTCGCGCCGGCGAGGGCGCCGGCGCCACATTGTGGCCTGCTTCTGGAAACTTTCAGAGCAGACAAAAAAAGCAGTCAACCATATCTTCTTTTCTGGAATTTTCTCCTGATTAATGTACCTAAAAAAGAGGTGGAAAAGCTCCGCAATCATCCATCTAAAAGCGCCGGAAATAGGTTTTGTTCCGCAACGGCCGCGGCGCAACGGCGGATTATCCCGGAAATAAAGGGGCTTGCCGCCCAAACGCCTCCGGCCCCCAGCGGCTCAGAAGCGGTACAGATTCCGCAAAATTCAGCAAGTGTGAAACGCTCATTGCGGCTAACTGTCCCATGTTTACCAACCTGATTACGTTAAATTGCAATTTTTGACCAAAGGTAGTCGTTTATGAGCCGTTGGCTCACCCATAAATGATGAAATGGTTGGTGGGGCGGGCGTCCCCGCCCGCCATCTTTGCGACATTGCTTTTCGCCTTTGCGTCATTGCGTGAGGTATTCATCAGATGAAAAAGATCGAACCTCTTTCTTTGGAAGGTATCGAGACTTATAGTTTGCAGGAGCGCCACTCCAAGGTGAACCGGGCGGACTTCGGCCGCGCCTGGGAGAAGGGCGGCAGCCTGCGGGATTTCGTGGACCGTCTCCCCAATATCCTGGCGGGCGAGACCCTGCGGCAGGTGGTGGCGGCCTGGGTTAAGGCCCGGAAAAACGGCCGCCAGGTTCTCCTGGGCATGGGGGCACACCCCATCAAGGTGGGCCTGAGTCCCATCATCATCGACCTGATGCGCCGGAATCTCCTCACCGGCCTGGCCCTCAACGGGGCCGGCATCGTCCACGACGCCGAGATCGCCATGGTGGGCCGCACCTCCGAGGACGTGGACCAGGTCCTGGGCTGCGGCCAGTTCGGCATGGCCAGGGAGACCGGGGAGTTTATCAACGCCGCCATCTCCTGGGGCGGCGAGCAGGGCCTGGGCCTGGGCGAGGCGGTGGGCCGGCGCCTGCTGGCCTCCGGCTTCCCGTATAAGGGGCTGAGCCTGCTCTCCGTAGCCGCCGAGTTGGAACTGCCCCTGACGGTGCACGTGGCGGTGGGCACGGACATCGTCCACCTGCACCCCTCGGTGAACCCGGAGGCCCTGGGAGCCACGACCCACCGGGACTTTCGGCTCTTCGCCGCCCTGGTGAGCCATCTTGCCGAGGGCGTCTATCTCAACCTCGGGTCCGCGGTGATCCTGCCGGAGGTCTTCTTGAAGGCCCTGACCCTGGCCCGCAACCTGGGACATAAGGTCGAACCCCTGACCACGGTGAACCTGGATTTTGTCCATCACTACCGGCCCCTGACCAACGTGGTGCGGCGGCCCACCGCCGGGGCGGGCCGGGGCTATGCCCTGACCGGGCATCATGAGTTGCTCTTGCCCTTGCTGGCCGCCCTGGTTATCGAAGAGATGGAGGATGGCAATGCCCACTGAAATCATCATTGCGGTCAATGACCTGAAGTTGGAAGGCAGGCTGAACGATTCCCCCACCGCCCAGGCCCTGGCCGAGGCCCTGCCCATCAGCGGCGCCGCCCAACTGTGGGGTGACGAGATTTATTTCCAGGTGCCCAGGGTGGTGGCGGAGTTAGACGACACCGCCACGCCGGTGGTGCAGGTGGGCGACCTGGGCTACTGGCCCACGGGCCGGGCCTTTTGCCTGTTTTTTGGCCTCACCCCGGCCAGCGTCCCCGGGGAGATCCG
>JBIOJX010000031.1:0-16990 GCA_044451265.1 Desulfobaccales bacterium | reverse complement strand
TAACGTAAATGAAATACATTTTTAATACAAAACCTGTAGTAATTGCTCAAGTTATATCGAGTAACTAACGGCATTAGTTAATTCTATCATTCTAAAACCAAATTAAGGAGGTTTCGACGGATGGGAGATTTTAGCTTAAGCCACAATCTTCTCAAAGACATCTTGGAAGTTGCCAAACCATTCGGTCACAACGAAAAGACTAAAGAGTTGAATTTAGGTTTCGGGTTTATTTATTACGGGTTGGTAAGGGCTTTAAGACCCAAAAATGTTTTAGTAATCGGCTCAGGATATGGCTTCAGCGTGGTCTGTCTCGCCTTGGGGTTAAAGGATAACACCCGCGGCCAGCTAAGATTCGTCGATCCGGCCTATTCTTTATTAAAGGACGGCCCCTTCAGCACGATTGGCGGCCGGGGCGTTTGGAAGGATGAATCTTCCGTCACCGAACATTTTCGGCGCTTCGGGGTGGAGAATATCGTGACGCATTATAAGATGCGAAGCGACGAGTTTTTCCCCTCCTATCCCAACCTCAACCTGCCTCCCATAGATCTGGCCTTCATCGACGGCAGCCATGCCTATAAGGATGTCAAGTACGATTTCGTCAAGGTTCTGGAGCAGTCGCATAAGAATACCTATATCTTCCTGCACGATACCAACATCTACCTCCGGGAGCTGATCAAGCACGCGGGGGTGAAGAAATGGCTGAAGTTCATCAAGAGGCAAGAGGAAAATTTTGAAGTGATCGATTTTCCTTTTTCTTCGGGTGTCGCCCTGGTTCGGGTCCTGGACCCCTCCGCCTGGAAGAATCTCCATTGACTTACCTGGCCATATTGCTGCCGCTAACCATACTAGCAGGGTACCTTTACTGGCGCTACGTCTGGTTTTTCCGCAATCCCCTCCGAGTCCCGCCCCCGGGAGAGAGCATCGTCAGCCCCGCCGACGGCACCGTGGTGTATGTCAGTAAGGTGGAGCCCCGGCAGGAAGTGATCATGATCAAGCAGGGGTTGCCGGCGACTCTCACCGACATCGTCCGGGAAGATTTGGCCGCTCCCAAGATTTTGATCGGCATCTTCATGAGCCCTTTCAGCGTCCACTACAACCGCGCCCCGCTGGCCGGCAAGATCAAGTTTATCCGGCATCACCCCGCCCAGGGAAAGAACTACTGCATGGCCCCGATGCATTGGCGCACCTTGCTGAAACGGCTGCCCCTTTATGAGAATTCCAGGCACATTGTGGCCAATGAACGGACCGTGACCAATATGGTAGGCCAATATAAAGGAGAGACCCTCTCTTATTATGTCGTCCAAATTGCCGGGCGGAGTGTGAACGGCATCGACAGCTACTTTCACCCGGAAGAGAAGATCAACAAAGGCGAGGTCTTCGGCATGATCCGCATCGGCTCGCAAGTGGACCTGGTGGTGCCGCTCCGGCCCGAGATGAGCATCATGGTCCAGCCCGGGGATAAGGTCCGGGCTGGGGAGACCCTCTTAATCGCTTAATCTTGCAAGAAAGGAGGGATTATGAAGATTGATCTGCACGTCCATTCCAAATACTCCACCCGACCCTCCCAATGGGTCCTGCAAAAGTTGGGCTGCCAGGAGTGCTACACGGAGCCCCAGACCCTGTACCGCCTCGCCAAAAAGCGGGGCATGTCTCTGGTGACCATCACGGACCATAACGTCATCGACGGCTGCCTGGAAATCGCCGGCCTCCCGGACACCTTTATCAGCGAGGAAGTGACCACCTATTTCCCGGAGGACGGCTGCAAGGCCCACGTGCTGGTCTATGAGATCAACGAGTCACAACACCGGGAGCTGCAGCAGGCCCGGGAAAATATCTTCGATTTAGTTAACTATCTGCAAGAGAGAGGCATTCCCCATACTTTAGCCCATCCTTTCTGGTCCGTTAACGATCGCTTGACCCCGGAACATTTCGAAAAATTCCTGCTGCTCTTCAAAAATTTGGAACTGAACGGGGCGCGGGACGCCCGCCTGAACGAGTGGTTAAAGGCCCTGCTGTCCCAACTTACCCCGGCGGATATGAGCGCCCTGGCGGATAAGCACGGGATCGCCCCCTGCATGCATAACCCCTGGCAAAAGAATCTGACCGGCGGTTCCGATGACCACAGTTCCCTCAATATTGCCCGGATGTTTACCCAGGTGGAAGGCGCTCGGGATCTGAGACACTTCTTTCATGGCCTCAATTCCGGCCAGGCCAAGCCCAAGGGGCAGGCCTCCACGCCCTTAACCCTGGGCTACAATCTGTATAGTATCGCTTACCAGTTCTATAAAAAGAAATATGACCTGGGCAAGTATGCCGACTCCAGCATTTTCATCAATTTTTTCGAGAGGTTTTTGCAGACAAATTTAGCGCCCAAAAATTCGGTCTCCAGATATCAATACTATCGCGACAGGGTCAAATACTTCTTTAAGAGTTCTCCGAAAAGCAGCCAAACCGATCCGCTTTTGTCTTTACTCGTCAGTGAAACCACCAAGGCTCCCCGGAAATCACCCAACCAGCCCGGGATGCAGTGGTTCCAGATCCTCAATGACATCTCCACCAATATCCTGAAGCAGTTTAATGAACATTTCCGCCAGGCGGTGGCGGGAGCCAATCTCCTTGATCTGATCAATGCCATTACCTCTTCGGGGATAATTTATCTGGGGCTGACTCCTTATCTGGCGGCCTTCTCTTCTTTCTCCCAGGACCGGGGGCTCGGATCGGCAATCATTCGCCATGCCATGGCGCGGCAGTCGGGCGGCGCCGCGGCTTGGCACGACCAGCTCAAGCTCAACCTGGTCCACTTTACCGACACCTTCTATGAAGTCAACGGGGTAGGGCTCACCCTGCGGAGCCAGGTGGAGGCCGCGGTCAGCGCCAATAAACAATACACCCTCATCACCTGCGACGAAACGGCTGAGCCGCCACAACCAGGGGTGCGCAACTTTGCGCCCATCGGGGTCTTTAATCTGCCGGAATACCCGGAGCAGAAGCTGGTCCATCCGCCTTTCCTGGAGATCCTCAATTATTGTCACGAGAATAATTTTACCCATATCAAGGCCGCCACGCCCGGCCCCATGGGACTGGCGGCCCTGGGAGTCGCCCGAATACTGCGGCTGCCGATCTGGGGCACCTATCATACCGCCCTGCCCCAGTATGCCCAATATCTTACCGGTGATGCCGCCGTGGAGGAGCTGATGTGGAAGTACATCATCTGGTTTTACAATCAGATGGACCTCGTCTTCGTGCCCTCCGGCAGCACCGCGGAAGAATTGGCCCAGAGAGGCATCGAGCCGCAGAAGCTCCGCATCTACCCCCGGGGGGTGGATGTCGAGCTGTTCCATCCGTCCAAACGTAACGGCGTTTTGGAAAAGCGCTATCAGGTCAAAGACGGGCTGAAGCTCCTTTATGTCGGCCGGGTCTCCAAGGAGAAGAACCTGCAACTCCTGGGAAAGGCCTTCAAGTCTTTGGTCCGCAGCCATCCTGAGCTCAAATTGTTCATCGTGGGAGACGGCCCTTATCAGGAAGAGATGCGCCGCGAGATGGCCGGCGCCCCCTGCATCTTCACCGGCTACCTGGCGGGGGAGGAACTCGCCGAGGTCTACGCCTCCTGCGACTTGTTCGTCTTTCCCAGCACCACCGACACCTTCGGCAACGTCGTTTTGGAGGCCCAGGCCTCAGGTCTGCCGGTCATTGTCACCGATGCCGGGGGGCCTCAGGAAAATGTGGTCCAGGGGAAAACCGGATTCATCATTCCGGCCAATGAAGACAGCCTCTGCAACGCCATCCAGATGTTGATCGCCCAACCGCAGCGGTTGCAGGAGATGGGACAGGCGGCCCGGGATTACGTGCAGCAGCGCTCCTTTGCCGCCGCCTTCCACGCCTCGTGGAAGATGTATGAGGAAAAGGCCAACTCATACCAATTTTCGGCCAGTTAGATTGGCAAGGCCTGAGAACAGGGAAGAACGGGGCATGGGAGGCATCTTACCGCGCATTTAGGAGGAAAAATCATGCATCATGGCAACATTTTGTTACTTAGCGATGGCTCGCAGCTATTTCCCATCCTTAGTCGGTTATTAACGGCAGCTGGCCATCAAGTCACCACCACCCACCAAACCCAGGAAGCCATCCAGCTCCTGGGCAGCCATAATTTCCCCCTAATCATCACCTGCTTGAGCAATGACTGGACCGACACCCGGCCCTTCATCAAGGCAGTCAGGGAAATGAATTCGGAGACCGCGGTCATGATCTTGCGGCCGGGCCCCGAGGTCAGGTCGCCCATCGGCGCCTACCTGATTAAAGATACCGGGTATAACTTCAAACCCTTGGGCTGGACCGGGCTTCGCCGTCTGGTAGCCAATTGCGTGAGCAACTGAGATCTCGCGGTTAGGACGGTAAGACGGCCGTATGGCCGGCCCCCGGGATCGGCGGGATGGCCCGAAGGATTATGGGTTGGACAGGCCTGCTGCGGCTGAATTACTGGCGGGAATTAAACCCTGCTCTGACGCTGACCACCTCAGCGGTATTGGCTCCATTCTCAGCCAGGTTGACTTGAGCCGCCTTAATATTTATGGAAAATCGCCGCTGATTTTGTTGCACCAGCACCAGCCGCTCCCGGAGCCGCAGGTCGAAGTAAAAGGGGCTCTCCATAAACATGGCGATTAGTTCTCTCTTCTCCAAGGAATTCTCCAATTTCAGCTACGCGGCTGATCTCCGCTAATTCATCTTGGTTATCGAAGTACGGCTGGAAGACGTCCTCATCCAGGCGCAGCATCAGGCTACCGCATTGGGTGCAAATAGCCGTGTGGTCATCGAGACCGGCGACTCTCTGGTCCAAACCCTCACAATCCACACATTGATACTCATAGACCGGCATCAAGCAATTCTCCCCCAGTTATTTTGCCCTTCCAGCGCCAGCTCCACCCAGGGCTGGCCAAGCTTAACTAAGCTCGTCCGGCGGCCCTTCCGGGTATCTGTACTGGAGCCAGCCGCAGATTCTTTCCACCCACTCCCGGACCTCCGCCAGGGTTTTGGGCCCTTTGGAATAGGGTCCGTGGAAACACCACTCCTGGCTCGCCCAATCGTAAGTGAAATGGTTCCGGAAAAGCCACAACCCTACCGGCGCCCTTAACTCACTAACCGCTTCAATGACATAATCCGGAATCCCCATGTCAGCCCCCTTAGAGCCGAAGGCCCCCTTAACCTGAGCCCCCCAGGTTTCCTATTTTCTTTCTTTAATGTTTAGTTATTATTAAAAGAACAATAAGAATTGATACGACGCGCCATTAATTGTCCTGCACAAGGAAGAAATCGGCGAGGTTAAGCGGGGCTGGGGCGGGCAATCTTCAAAAGAATTGCTTCAGGCTGGCATCCAGCCCATACCGGGCCACAAAATCTGCCGCCTCTGCCCACAATACTTCCGGGTCCGGCGCTTTGCCGACGACCTTCCGATAGAGTTCGCCCAGCTCATCACGAATATTCTCGATGGCCTGCCTTTCCCGGGAGGTGTCATTAATGGCAGTATTCATGAACTTCGGCCTTCCTCTGCAAAAGTTACGGCCGGTCGTCAGGTGGAGAAGACCGGCCCATCCGGATACTTGAACTGGAGCCAGCCGCAAATTCTGAGAATCCAATGCCTGGTTTCTCCCACAAACTTCAGCCCCGTGAAACCAGAGCCGGTAAAACGCCATTCCCGACTGGCCGGATCGAATAAGATTTTGTGGCGGAAGAGCCAAATCTCCCCAGGCGCGTCCAACGCCTCGGCCGCCTCGATCACATAGTCTAGATGGTTCACGATATCTCCTTTCGGAAACCACGTCTTTACTTGAGCCTCTGGCAGGCATTATCTCTCGCCATTGTTTCCTTCCGGCTTCAGAAATATTAAGAATTCGGTTCCTGATCGAACCTACCAGTTTTTCTTGTAGGCCACGAACATGAAGGCGTAAATGACGACGGTCATGACCACGCACACCAGGATTTCTTCCATGTCAGGCCCCCGGGGGTTTTTTTGAGCGACCCCAATTGCAGTCTTAATTGTTCAACCAAAACGGCCGGTAATATAGTCTTGGGTTTTTTGCTGCGAGGGATTGCTAAAGATTTTCTGGGTCGGGCCGGACTCAAAGATCCGCCCCTGCCAGAAGAAGGCGGCATAATCGGAGACCC
This sequence comes from Desulfobaccales bacterium, assembly GCA_044451265.1. Classification (GTDB taxonomy): domain Bacteria; phylum Desulfobacterota; class Desulfobaccia; order Desulfobaccales; family 0-14-0-80-60-11; genus JAPLJC01. The sequence continues at coordinate 10,831 of JBIOJX010000031.1, read as the reverse complement.
TGGCCGCCTGCTGCATATTATGAGTCACGATGACGATGGTATAGGCCAGCTTCAAGGTGTGGATTAATTCCTCGATTTTGGCCGTGGCAATGGGATCAATGGCCGAGGTCGGCTCATCCATCAATAACACCTCCGGTTCCATGGCCAAGACCCGGGCGAGGCACAGCCGTTGCTGCTGACCGCCGGACAGGGCCGTCCCCGACTGGGATAAATTGTCCTTCACTTCCTCCCAGATGGCGGCCCGGGTTAACGCCTCTTCCACCCGGTCCAGCATTTCACCCCGGCTGAGGCGATAGTGCATCTTGAGACCATAGGCCACGTTGTCAAGGATGCTCATGGGAAAGGGCGTGGGTTTCTGGAAGATCATCCCCACCTTGCGGCGCAGTTCCATGAGGTTATAGGAGGGGTCCAGGATATTTTTGCCGTCCAGCAAGATCTCCCCGGTGGCTCGCTGTTCTCCATAAAGCTCGTAGATCCGGTTGTAGATGCGGATATGGGTGGATTTGCCGCAGCCGGAGGGCCCAATGATGGCCGTCACCCGGTTGCGGGCAATTTCCATGTTATTGTCGACTAAGGCCTGCTGGTTTCCATAAAAGAAGTTCACCCGGCGGGCGATGATCTTAATGGACCGCTTCGAACCTGCATAGGCAGATCCTTCATCAGTGGCGCTGGCCGGGGGAAACAAGGTTGAGTCTGCCGTAATGGAATCCATGTTGGCTTTTCCTCGGGACGAAGGGAGAGTATTGGTCAGGATTCTCTCAGAAGATGGGCTTGGCCGCGCCTGCGGTATGCTTCCCTTCAGGGGGACATTCGCCTCCCCCATAAAGGTTAATCAGGGATTGTTAAAGATTGATGAGAATATGGTTAGAATTTGATCTTGCCGAAATCCGCGTCTGACTCTGAATTTGCCGAAGAGCTTTACTCTAAACTCCAAAAGCTTAAAAAAGCCCGTTTTATAGCCCCTCGTTCAAAAAATTCCGCTCATCCAATTGCCCGGTTCCCCCACATTGCGGACACTCGGTTTCCAACCAACCATCACCCGAGCACAGCGGGCAGCCACCCGGATACCTCTCGGGCTGTCCTTGGCATAAAGGACATGGTTCGGTAATCATTTCGGCACCATCACATCGGGGGCAGACCTTGGCGTCCATAAATTCGCTCTCCTTCTCTCAATCCGGCTGGTTAAGGCTGCTGGGGTCTCAAAGAATCATAGTCTCCTTGGAGCCTCTGCTCACAGGTGAAGGGCTGGGCGATATCAAAGCCCTGAATTTCGGGATTGCCATCAGCCCAGCCGCTTCGGTAAGGGGAAAGGGAAACGTCTCCACCCTATCGTACGTTTGTGAAGATAAGGTTTGGAGGTGATTAATTATTTATTAAAAGAATTGCGGCGCGAGCCGGCGTTTTTTCCGGCAGATTGCCTGAATTGGCGGACGTGAAAATTAGCACAGAATTAACCTCAGCGTCACTCCAGCCAAATAATCCCCTGTTTTAATGGCCTTCACAAGAAGGCCTTCGTCAACGACCCCATAATTACTCAATAATTAAGGGTACATCAGCCTTCTACGCTGCCGTAGACGGATGATGGATATGTCCGGTCGAAGCATTAATACACTCACTTCAGGAGGAGGAACCCGATGAACCCGCTGTACAGGAATCCGAAGGCAATGAGTATCTTCAAGACCGTGCTGGCCGTCTGGTTTACGGTCACCACGGTGATGCCCGCGTGTGCCGGGATGTGTGGAGGGAACGCGCCCGCCGAGGTTGACTTGAAGAAATGGGGCGCAATCACCGCCCCGGTTTACGGCACTTCCGAGACCGGCGTTTATGCCGGGGCGGAATTGTTTGCCGGGCCGAACAAGTTCGGCAGTTACTTCCACGGCGTCATCCCTAACGGCCGCATGGTGAAGCCGGCCGGGACCACCGTGCAGGTGGGCATGAACCCTCTCGGTTCAGTTTTGACCCCCGACCGCAAGTTCCTCATCACCACCAATGACGACGAACGCGAGGGCGGTTTCTCGTCCTACCAGAGTTCGGCGAATGTCGGCGGCTACTCCATTTCGGTTCTGGATGCCAACACCATGCAGGTGGTTTCCACCATCACTAAAATTAACGGGGCGGCGTTTAAAGTCTTTATCGGCTTAGCCGCGGCCAACAATGGCTCCAACGGCTATACCCTGTGGGCTTCCGGCGGCGCCGATAGCGATGTCAAGGTCTTTAGTATTTCAACTACGGGGGTCATCAGCCAGGACCCGACGACCCCGAAGATTCCCATAGCTCCCATTACTCCACCCGATCAAGGCTTCGTGTCCAATTACAATACCAACGCTTCATTTTGGGCAGGAAAACCGGTGCCCTCCGGCTTTAGCACCAGCGGGGCGCATATCACCTTCCCGGCGGGCTGCACACTCAGTCCCGACGGTAAATACCTGTATGTGGCCTGCAATGGCGATGACAGCGTGGCCGTCATCGACACGAGTTCGAAAACGGTGGTGAAGCAGGTGCCGGTCGGTTACTTTCCTTACGGCGTCTCGGTGACCGCTGATGGTAAGAAAGTGGCCGTCTCCAATTGGGGGGTCACCGAATACAAGTTCGCCAACCCCACCTATGACTCCAGTACTCCTCCCCAGTTGACTGCCCTGGGGACCACGGGAACCAACCTCCCCGATGGCTTTTATGTCCCCGTGCAGAGCACAACCGGCAACAATCCCCAAAGCTCTTCCGTCTCCATCCTGAGCGCCCCGGGCGGCGACGGCTCCAAGCTGGCCTTGATGAACTCCATCTTCGAGGGCACCGCATTGGATATGCTGGATAAAGTGGGCGAAACCCATCCTTCCGCCACGGCCATCGTGCACAAAGGTGGTCAAAATATCCTGTTTGTGGCGAAATCCAATGTCGACAGCCTGGGGGTCATCAATCTGAACAATAACACCAAGCTGCCGGATTTCAATCTCTCTCCCATCAAGACTGACCATTGCGACAAGGATCAAGTTCCCCTCTATGGCACTTATCCCAACGCCTTGGCAGTTTCGGCCGATAATGAGCGGATGTATGTGGCGGAAGCCGGGATCAATTCCGTGGCGGTGCTCGACATCTGCAATCCCTTGAGGCCCGAGCTTCTGGGCCGGATCAAGACCAACTGGTATCCCACCGGTCTGGCCCTGAGCAACGACGGCAGATACCTGTACATCGCCAACGCCAAGGGCATCGGTGAAGATATCAACCCCAACATCGTGGTGAGTCCAGTGGGATTGCCCACGGGGCTCGGCTCCGACCCCACGGTGGACTCCAACTACATCTTCGGCACCGCCCAGAAGGTTGATCTCAAGACCGTCAATCTTTGCGGCGACGCGGTGCTGGACAACAATTTTGCCAAGCATGAACACCAGGATACCAGCGTCGTGCCCCTGGGAGACGGGCCCTCCAAAAAGATCAAGCACGTCATTTTTATCCTCCACGAAAATAAGACCGTCGATTCCGTCCTGGGCAACCTGGGCCACCTTGGCCCGTTTGGCAGCCTCGCTTATAACAACAAGGATGGTTCGTCTTATACGAACCACCAGTTCACCGGGGTCACGGTGAACCTCCAGGCCCTGGCCAGCACGTTTGCCCTGGCCGTCAACAATTACTCCGATTCCGAAGAGAGCGACGCCGGCCACCAATTCTGCGCCTCGGGCACCGCGACGGATTACACCGAAAAGACGCTCCTGGTTAAGAGCGGCCGCGGCTTGCTGGTGAATAAGAACTTCGAACCCGAAGATTACCCGGCCGGCGGCTACATCTTCAACAACTGCGCCCGCAATGGCGTGAGCTTCAAGGACTACGGGGCCATGGTCCGCATTGACGGCACCGACACGGGAACCAACCCCGTTCTTGACGACCCCAACAGCGGCTTACTCGGCTACCCGTTTGTAAACCCTGATGGCACGGTCTCCGATACGATGCTGGGAGATGTCACCAGTCCCACTTCCGGGTTGGGCCAGTCTTATTTCTTATCGCTGCCGGTGCTCGCCATTCTCGGGACTAATAACGCCAATGGCGAACCGCGTCTGGACAAAAATTATCCCGGTTACAATTTCAACATCTCCGACCAGCGCCGGGCCCTGGAGTTCATCGCCGACTTCGACCGTATGGTCAAAAACGGCACGCTGCCACAGTTCCTTTACATTTACCAGCCAAATGACCACACGGGGGGGGTGCAGGCGTCCAACGCCTCTCAAGTAGTCACGAATCCCCCGATGCTAGCGGCTCAGCAGGTGGCTGACAACGACGTCTCCCTGGGCATGGTGGTCAAGCACATCATGCAGAGCCCCATTTACTACAATCAGAAGACCGGCGAAGGCTGCGCCATCTTCATCACCGAAGATGATGCCCAATCTTCCCTGGACCATATCCATCCGCATCGCACCCCTTTGACTCTGGTCAGCCCTTACGCCAAGCCTGGATACCTGGCTAAGAGGCACTACAGCACGGCTTCCACCGTCAAGACGGAAGAACTGCTGCTGGGTCTGCCGCCCATGAATCTGGGCGACCTGTTCGCCACGGACCTGCGCGACCTCTTCCAGCCCACCTACAACCAGATAACCGCGAATATGGTCCCGGTGAACGGGAAAATAGACCCTGAGGCCTCCCCGGAAGCCCAGATGGTCTGGTCGCTGGTCAGCAAACTGAATACCTCCGAACCTGACGAGGACAGCCTCAGGCTTGGAATTTTGGACCGGATGACCATGCAGGCGGATGATCTCCACAATACCGCAGCCCGGAGCGGCCAACTGAACTCCCAGTCCTACCGGGAACAACAGAATGAGCTTTATCAAGCGGCGCGGCAATTGGTGAATAGCGGCGGCGCCACTGACGACGATTAATTTTCCGCCAGGCATTGCACGACAAGGGCGGCTTGCAGCCGCCCTTGTCATTTGCGCCCCGGGTCAAGGCGCCAGGCCAGCCGGCCCGGCGAACCGGCGGTCTGAACAGCCGACCATCCGGGACAAACGGGATCGGCCAACCGCTTAATGACTTGCCGGTGAAGTGGTAAACATTGGCCTGGAAGTAAAAAAGGCCGGCAACCCTAAGATGGCCAACCTATTGTAATCCTTCCTAATTCATGGTGGAGATGAGGGGACTTGAACCCCTGACCTCCTGCATGCGAAGCAGGCGCTCTTCCAGCTGAGCTACATCCCCACGTGTCTTGTAATTATGTCGGCTGCAGCATTGATGTCAAGTCTAATTGCGCCGGGAAGGGGTTGGTCTGGCCGCGGCCGCGGCTTCGCCTCGGGGCACGCCGCGCCTTCGACCGCCAGACCGGTCTCCTGAGTTAACTTGACGACTATCAGGGCGACCGCGGTTCACCCTCCGGCAGCCTGCTGATAGTTTAGACGGCCTGGACCTCTTTGAGCCCCGGGACTTCCTTCATCAGGAGCTTTTCCACCCCCTGCTTGAGGGTCATCTGGGACATGGGGCAGCCTTTGCAGGCGCCGGTGAGGCGCACCTTGACGATGCCGTCGGTCACGTCGACGAGTTCGATATCACCGCCGTCCCGCTGCAGCATGGGGCGGATCTTGGCCAGGGCTTGTTGGACCGTTTGCTTCAATTCTTCCACGGACGTCCTCCCAAACGAAATATCGTCTAATCATAACAACACCGGGAACGATTGTAAAGCGGCGGCGGCAAAAGACCGGGGTTAGGGCTTCACCTGGAAGACCGCCTGGACGCTGGCCTTGATCTCTTCTTCCCCCACCTCGATGGGAGTAGTGGGAGGAGCAGCCGCGGTCATGGCCCTGGCCACCCCCTGGAAGGGATGAAATTGCACGATGGTGGAGATCTTCTCCACCCCGGTTACTTTGAGGCCCTGGGATTGGGCCAGGGCCTCGGCCAGGCGCCGGGCCCGCTCCAGGGCCGCCACCGCCGCCCCCCGCTGCAATTCCTCCAGACGGGAGTGTTCCCAAAACGGGCCGTTGACCCCGGAAGCGCCATTTTTCAGGGCCAGGTCGATGATGGCGCCCAACCGCTCCGTCCCCTTGACCCTGACCTGGAAGCGGTGTAAGGCCTCATAGCCTTTGATTTCCGGGGGGTTGGTCTTGTCTTTGGCGGCGTAAACCGGGTTGAGCCGGAAGCCCAGGGTTTTCACCTGATCGTCCGGACCCAGAGCCTGCTTCAGGGCCTTGAGGAGGGCGTCGCTCCGGCGGGCGTTTTCCTGGGTCGCGGCTTCGGTCTGGGGCGCCCGGGTTTCCACCTCCAGGGTCAAAAGGGCCCGGTCGGGAATGGCCATGACCTTGCCGTCAGCTTCCACCGTAATGGTAGGGAGCGCAACGGCGGGCGGTTCGGCGGCGTGCCCGACGGCAGTCAGACAAACCAACAGCATGATCGACCTCATCAAGTACTTGGACAGAATAGCTCTCATTTTTCCTCCCTCCCGGTGGCCGGTGGCATCAAGATGGATGGTTGCCAAGGTTCGGGTAATCATTATATTATTATGCAGCTTGCAAAATTTGGCAAATCCGCCCTCCCGAGGTAGTCATGGCCGATGAACCCAAAGCCAGCCCCCAAGGCCGCTATCTTATCTGGTACGTGCTGGCCGTAATTCTGGTCTTGCTCATTTTTCAATTTTACAGTACCGCCACCCAGAGAGCCGAGATCACTTATAGCGAATTTCGCCGTCTTGTGGAAATCAAAGGCATAAATGACCTGACCGTCGAACCCGAAAATATCACCGGCAAGCTCCTGCCGAACGGCATCGAAGAGCTGGCCAAGCTGCGCAAAGAGCCGGACCTGCCCCAAAAGATCGCTCAACAACAGCCAGACAAGAAGCCCCCCTTCTTCACCGCCGTCCGGATGGAGGACAAGGATCTGGTGCAACTCCTGGGTAAGCAGGAGATCAGATACAAGGCCACCCCGGAGAAGACCCTACTCAATACGGTGATTGCCTGGATTCTGCCGATGTTGTTGCTGGTGGGCATCTGGGTCTACTTTTTCCGGAGGATCGGCGCCGGGGCCGGCGGTCTGATGACCGTGGGCAAGAGCAAGGCCAAGGTCTACATGCAGGACGAAACCAAGGTCACTTTCCAGGACGTGGCCGGGGTGGATGAAGCCATTGAGGAACTCAAAGAGATCATCGAATTTTTGAAAAATCCGGCCAAGTTCCAGGTGCTAGGGGGCAAACTTCCCAAAGGGGTGCTGCTGGTGGGCCCGCCGGGGACCGGCAAGACCCTGCTGGCCCGGGCCGTGGCCGGGGAGGCCGGAGTGCCGTTCTTGAGCCTCACCGGCTCGGACTTCGTGGAAATGTTCGTGGGCGTGGGCGCGGCCCGGGTGCGGGACCTGTTCGCCACCGCCCAGGATAAGGCCCCCTGCATCATCTTCATTGATGAGCTGGACGCGGTGGGCAAGGCCCGGGGGCTGAGTCCCATGGCCGGCCCGGAGGAGCGGGAAAACACCCTGAACCAGCTCCTCTCCGAGATGGACGGCTTCGACACCCGCAAGGGCGTGATCATCATGGCGGCCACCAACCGGCCGGAGATCCTCGACCCGGCCTTGATTCGCCCGGGCCGCTTCGACCGGCACATCCTGGTGGACCGCCCCTCTCTCAAGGGCCGGGAAGAGATCTTGCGGATTCATTCCGAGCAGATCAAGCTCTCCCCCGAGGTCAACCTCACCACCCTGGCGGCCCGCACCCCCGGCATGGTGGGCTCGGACCTGGCCAACATCGTCAACGAGGCGGCCCTGCTGGCGGCCCGGAAGAGCAAAACCGCGGTGGAGATGGACGATTTCGAGGAGGCCATCGACCGGGTAGTGGCCGGGCTGGAAAAACGCAACCGGGTCATGAACCCCCGGGAGAAGGAGATCGTCGCCTACCACGAAACCGGGCACGCCCTGGTGGCTGAAGCCCTGCCCACCACCGACAAAGTGCACCGGGTTTCCATCATCCCCCGGGGCATCGGCGCCCTGGGCTACACCATGCAGTTGCCCACCGAGGACCGGTATTTGATGACCAAGACGGAGCTGGAAGATCGCATGGCGGTGATGATGGGGGGCCGGGTGGCCGAGGAACTGGTTTTCCAGGAGATTTCCACCGGGGCCCAGAACGACCTCTACCGGGCCACGGATATCGCCCGTTCCATGATTCGGGAGTACGGCATGAGCGCAAAGCTGGGTCCCATGACCTTCGAGCGGGAGCGCCGGCCCATGTTCCTGGAGGGCCTCATGCCGCAAGGCACCAAAGATTATAGCGAGGCCACGGCCCAGGAAATCGATCAGGAGGTGGCGGAACTGATAAACCGGGCCCACCAGCGCGCCAAAGAGGTGCTGGAAGCGGAGCGGCCTATCCTGGAGAAGGCGGCCAAGATCCTCCTGGAAAAGGAAGTTTTGGAGGGTGAGGAACTGCGGGAGATCCTTAATTCCGCCACCAAGGCCTGAAGACGCCAGGCGGGGCGGGACTTAAATTTATTCTGCTCTGAAAGTTTTCCAGAAACAGGCACCATGTAGCGCCGGCGCCCTCGCCGGCGCAAAACCGCCGAGGGCGGCGGTTCTACATTTTCATGGTTATGGGTGTTCCCTTGAAATATGAATGGCTCGTTTCCAAGCTGAGCTTGGGAACACCTTTTATCCGCCAAGCTGAGCTTGGCAAACCATTTTCGTTCCCAAGTGTAACTTGGAAACGAGTGGAAAAAAGAGGTTCCTATACAGGCTTGGGAACCGGAAGATGCCCTTTTGTCCTAGGGAATTTCCATGGCTAACCCAGCGCCATTTTCTTCCAGCGCCGTCTTACAAGATTTTATTCTCCAGGAAGCCGGCCCCGGCACCCTGGTAATAGTGCCGCACCGCCGGCTGGCCCAACAGCTCTGGCAGCGCCAGCGCCAGGCCCAATTGCAGGCCGGTCGCCTCGCCTGGGAACCACTTGCCGTCAAAACCTTCCAGGGCTGGTTGCAGGATATCTTCACTGCCCTCTGGCCCGAGGTGGCGCTGGCCCCCGATATGCTGCGGTGGTCACTAATGCTGCGAGCCATGCAGGCGACCCCGGAGTTACCCGCGGCTGCCGCCGATCTCGCCTGGGGCCAGGCCCTGGACGAAGCTTACAGTATCCTGTGCCGCCACTCCTTACTCCAGGTGGGCCGGGCGTCCAAAGTGGGGCGGGCGGCCCCGGTGGGGCGGGCCTCCGTGCCCGCCATTATCGGCGACGATTCACCCCTGATCACCTGGCGGAATCAGGTGTTCGAGACTTTTAGGCGGCTCCTGGCGGCGGGCGGCTGGCTGGCGCCGGGGGAACTGGCCGCCTTCCTTTTGGGGCGTTTAAATGAAGGAAAGCTTAATCTGCCTGGACGGCTTCTGGTGGCGGGTCTGGAGAGCTCGGCCCCGGCGGAGGCGGCCGTCCAGGCCGCCGCCGCCCGGAGCACCCGGGTGCTGCACCTCCAGGTGCAGGGTGATCCCCAGGCGGTGACCGAAGCGGTGGTCCTGCCCGACCGGAATCAGGAAGTGGCCTGGGTGGCCGCCCGGCTGGTGGAGTTAGCCGCCGGGGAAGGACTCCCCCTGCACCGGCTGGCGGTGACCTCCCCGGATATGGAGGCTTACGGGCCCCGGTTACAGCGGGTCCTGGCCGAATTGCTGGGGCCGGCGCAGGCGGAGAATGGCTGGGCCTACAACTTCTCCCAGGGGCCGCGGCTGGCGGAAACGCCGCTCTTCCTGGCCGCCATCCTGCCCCTGAGGTTCGTCACCGCCGGGGAGCGCCGGGAAGATTTGCTGGCCTTCCTGTTGTCACCCTTTTATGGCGCCCTCGGCAGGTACCGCGCCCAGACGGCGCCCTGGGACCGGCTCTGGCGGGAAGACCGGGTTGACCAAGGTTGGCCTCGGCTGCAACGGGCCGTCGCCCGTAACTCCGCGGCCCAAGGCCGGGACCTGCTGCCCCGGCTGCACCGGCTTTGGGAGACGCTCAAGGCTCCCGGCAACGCCCGGCAGTGGCGCCAACGCCTGGAGCAGGCCTGGAACGCCTGGGAATTCGGCCCTCGGGATGCTTCCGAAGGCGGCGCCCACGGCCACCTCAACTCGCTGCTTCAGGAACTGGAGGCCGCCCTGGGGGCCGAACCCCTGGAGGCCGGCGAGTTGCTGGCGTGGCTGGAGCAGGGGGCGAAACGCCTACCGCTGCCCGGCCCCGGGGTCCAGGACGCGGGTATCCAGGTTCTGGGGCTGTTGGAGATGCGCGGCCTGGAGTTTTCCCGGGTCTTTTGCCTGGGCATGAACTCCGGGGCCTTGCCGCCGCCGCCCCGGTCGCTGCCCCTGCTTACCGCCGCCGAACGCCGCGCCGTCCTGGGGGGCACTTACCGGAGTCAGCACGAATTTTCCCGGGAACTTTACGATACCTTGTTGGGCGCCGCCCCGGAGCTGATTCTCAGCCGGCCTAAGGTGGCCGACGACGAGGAGCGCGTGGGCAGCCCCCTGTACTTAGGGCCGTGGCAGCCGCAGGAAATGGCGGTATTAAGCCAGACGCACCCGGCCTGGCTCCGCAGTCCGGCGATCCGGGCCGCCTTCTCTGACATCGGGACTGCCTTCGGCGGCTATGGCGACGGCCCGCTCGCCATTCCCCTGGCTCCCGAGTATTCCCTGAGCAAGGCCGCCACGGCCCTAGGCTGCCCCTGCCGCTTTCTGTTGGAATTCCTCCTGGAGCTGAAGGAACTGCCGGAGATCGAGGCGGGCCTGGACCCCCGGGAACGGGGCAACCGGCTGCATAGGGTCTTGGCCAAATTCACCTTTGAATACAACAAATTCCTCGAAAAGCATGGCTGGGACCACGGCCGGGCCGAGGCGGTGTTGGAGGCTACCGCCCACCAGGTGCTGGGCGATCTTCTGG
>JBIOJX010000030.1:0-17025 GCA_044451265.1 Desulfobaccales bacterium | reverse complement strand
CCCCGGTCCACAGCCGCCAAGGAAACGCCTGCCCCGGCCATCATCAGCGCTCCGGCCACCGCCGAGCCCGATGGCTCGCCAAGCCAAGCGCCGCCACCGGTCCCGCCGGCAGCGTCGCCCGCCACATCGGGGGCCATCCAGCTCCATACCGACAGCGGGGGCGTGCTCCATATCGGCAATGTCGCACCGAGCCAGCCGACGTCGAGCCAGCCCTACGACCCCAGCGTAGTTCCCGAAGCATTGATGGTTGGGCCGCGGCGCGCCTGGAGCCGTCATCTCCGGCTGCTCGGTCAGATTGAAGAAACCTCTGCTCCCGAATCCGACCTGGATGCTATCCAGAAGGCCTGCCAGGGCCTGGCCCTGGGTGAGGCGCAAGCCCACGAATTCGACGGCATCATCGTCGCCGCGGAGCAGGCCGCGGCCGAGATGGAAGCTGCGGAAGTCGCAGTAGATTATAACTACCTGCCGGTGAGTCAGGTTTACCATGACCAGGGGGTCAGCCCGGCCGCGTCGCCAACCGCCGAAGCCGCTGCGGCTGGCGATATCCGGCGCTACCGCGATGCCCGGGGCGTTTTACACTTCAGCAATGCGGCGCCGAGAGCCGAAGACTGCGGGCCGGCGGTGGAGATGGCTCAAAGCCCCAATAATCCAGGCGGCGAGGCCAGAGAGTTAGGCCAGCCGGCGGCGACGCAGCCCCGGCTGCCCTTCCGCCAGGCCGCCTGGAACCCGGAGGATCGCCGCCTGGCGACCCTGCCGACTACCTCATCCGCGGCCAAGCAGGCGGCCCCCGGTAGTCCGAGTCCCATCCGGGAATATCGGGACAGCAAACGCGTGATCCACATCTCGAACGTGGACCCCGAACCCCGGGAGGCCCCGCGGCCCGCTGGCCTGATGGCCCGGAGCAGCGCTGCCGCGGGGTTTGAGCCGCTGGCCAGGCGGCCGCTGCCGGCCGCGGGCGAGGGCGAGGGCGGCTTGGCCTGGCGGCCGGTGGCCTGGAACGGCGAAGGCGGCATCCAACCGTTCAAGCGGGTGCAGGCTGCGCCGTCTCAAACTGCTGAGGTTATCACCGAAGGCGGCATCCGGCGTTACCGGGATACCAAAGGGGTCACCCACATTAAGACCGTGGAATATCCCCTTCCTCCGGGAGTGGTGCTGCCGCCTCGCCAGGCCGGCCCCGGCTCGATGGCCCCCATGGCTGCTGCGCCGATGGCTCCTGCTGTCCCGAACCTGCCGGACTCGGCCCCCTCCCCCCTGCCGGCTACCCCCACGACTCTCAGCGGGGCCGGGCCTCGGATCACCGCCTTTAAAGATGCCAAGGGGCGCTTAAGGATTACCACGGAGCTGCCCCCACCGGTCCCGGGCCAGATGCCGCCGATGCCGGTCTACGCCGAACTGGAGCCCATCATCCTGGAGGCCGCCCAAATTCACCGGCTGCCGCCTACCCTGATCAAAGCGGTCATTAAGGCTGAATCGAATTTCTGCTCCTGGGCCGTTTCCCCCAAAGGGGCCATGGGGTTGATGCAGCTCATGCCCGGCACGGCCGAATTTTTGGGGGTACGGGAGCCTTTCAATCCCCGGGACAATATCCTCGGCGGCTGCCGCTACCTGCGGGAGCTCATCGACCTGTTCGGGGGTAACCTGCCCCTGGCCCTGGCCTCTTATAATGCCGGCTTTCAGCGGGTCATCGATTGCGGTTATCAGATACCATCCATCAAAGAGACTCAGAATTTCGTCACCGCAGTAATGGGGCGGTACGTGGCGGAGGAGAAAAGGGGGCGCCAGCCTTCGACTTGAAAAGAGCCGGGTCCGTTGCCGGCTAAATTGATTCATCTTGAAATTTATTATCCAATTAAAAAATGCCGCCGACCCTCGATAATCTTCCCCTAAATGCCTAAGATTTTTATTTAGACACGCCGTTGACATTTTTCCCGCCTGGCGCTGCAAGCCTTGATGATATTCCGGGGCGATTGGTTACCGGGGCCCCGGGCGAATTTTTAGGGGGTCTTATGCCGGAACAGAAAGAAACCTGGATCCAGTTGGTGGCCCTGACCGCCACCGTCCTGGCGGTCCTGGCGGCCATCGCGGCCTTGCGGGCCTCCACCTATTCCACCAAGGCGCAGATCGCCACCTCCCAAGAGGCCAACCGGTGGGCCTATTACCAGTCCAAGAGCCTCAAAGAGCACAGCTACACCCTCAACCGGGACCTCCTGGCTGCCGTCAGGCTGCTGGAGACCAAAAACCCCAAGGCCCAAAAGTTTTTGAATGGTAAGATCAAGGAATATGAAGATGAGATAGCCCGCTATAATAAGGAACAAGACCAGTTAAAAAAGAGCGCCGAAGACCTTATCAAGGAACAGGAGGGCTACAAACTAAAGAACGGTGACTTTGTCCTGGCGGTCATGCTGCTGCAGATCGCCATCATGTGCTCGGCAGTGGGGGCGCTGATCAAAAAGAAGATCTTGTGGCTTCTGGGCCTGATCCTGGGGGGCTGGGGGATATATTATTTCGTCCTGGGGTTTTTACGGTGAGGTGTAGAGGGCTGCCTCCGGGTGATTAAGCCCGGATCCCCTTCCCTCCTTCTTCAATGGCCGAAGAACGGCAGGTGCACGATCATCAGAAAGCCGTTGGCGGCCAACAGCGCGCCCAGGGTGGCTGAGACTAGGGAGAAGCCGAACATCAGCCGGGAATGGGCCAGGATGGCGATGGAGGACATGACGATGGCGATTTGCAGCAGCACCTCGGCGTATTCGAAGTAGGGGTCCTTGCCGCGGTAGACATCCCGCTCGTGTTCCAGGTGTTTGGCTTCCCTCTCGATCTCCTTTTTCTCCACGTTGTAGCGCGCCTCTTCCCGCGTCGTCTGCTGCAGCAACTCTGCGTAACGCTTCTTGACCTCGGGCTTTAGGTTTTCCTTTTCCAGCAGGTCCAGTTCCAGCTGTTGCTTTTGGCTGCGGTAGAAATGCTCCCGGATCACCTTGGCCTGATAAAAGGCCCACTGGTCCGAGGCCTGCTGCTGGGCGAGGAGCATCTCTTTCATGGCCACTCCGCCCCCCAGGGAGCTGATGGCCAGGATGACCGCAAAGATGGCGGTGGTGAGGGCCACGTGTCGGGTAAAGGCCTTGCCCTTTTGCTCTTCCAGTTCTTCCGGGTTGGGGAGTTCCACCTCAGGCATGGCAGCTGTCCTCCATCGGCTAGATTATTTGACGCAAATCTTCATCTCCGGGGCCAGGGCGCCATCCAGGCCCACTTCGTTGCCCCATTCGTCATAGGGCTTCTGGCCGGCGATTATTTTCTCCCAAAGCTCCGCATTAATCAAGGCCTGATTCACCGGCGGCCGCTTTCCCTTCGGCTCACCGACTACCGGCGACCCCGGCCTCGGGCTCTGATGCCGCAAATCCGTGATACCTGGGGGCCGATGGCCGGATATGCCCGAAATCTGGAGCAAATTGATTTTTATGGAAATCTTTATGCTATTATGTTTACATGAAAAGGGCCTTTGAGAAAGGATTATAATGGATTTTAACCTGGTAAAAAAAGGTTGCCGGTGCCGAGTCGGGGCAGACCCGGCGAGGTTGCTGCATCATCTCGGATTACTGGTATTTATCATTGTCTTTTTTCTGGGCGCCTTGCCCTCGGCCGCCCAGGCCATGCCGGCCCAGGTCATCATTATCCGGCACGCGGAGAAGTATGAGGATCGCGCCATCATCCACCTCACCCCCAAAGGCCTGACGCGGGCTCAAGCCCTCTCTCAGTTCTTCCGATCCGACCCCCAGGTGCTGGAATTCGGGCCACCGGCTGCCATCATTGCCCAGAGCCCTACCGAAAAGAAAAAATCCGTTCGTCCTCTGGAGACTATAGAACCGCTCAGCAAAGCCCTGGGACTGCCGGTGATCTACCAGTTCACCTATGGCCAGGTGGCAGAGACCGTCGACTGGCTGAAAAGCCGGCGGGAATACGACGGCAAAAATGTCTTGATTTGCTCCCAACATATGGAGATTGGCGACTTCGCCCGGGCTTTGGGCGTAACGGATCTCAGACCTCGGACCTGGCCCCATGAAACCTACGACCGGTTTTATCTCCTCAAGTTTTCCCCCACAGACGGCAAGCTCCTCTCCTTTAGCAATCTCCCCATGCACCTGCTGTTCGGCGACTCTTATCAGGTGGCGGCCCCCACGGGTCTGAGCCAGCCCGACACCGTCAGCTTCACTCAGACTTATCTCGAAAAACGCACCAGGACCAAGGACGGCCAGGAAACCGTGGCGCCGGTATGGCGGTTTTCCTTCTCCGGGGTAATTCATGGGGACTTTTCCACTTTCAACGAGGAGACCATCCCGATTTTACGCATCGGCGGCTTCTGCTTCGGCTATTATCTCACCACCCTGGGACACCTGGAAAAAGATGGAAACGCCGTGGTCAGGATTAATGAAGCCGGGGACTCCGGGACTTTGCAATATCGCTACAAAGCCAGAGTTAACGGAGGGTCGCAAAGTTACGCCCATGTATCCTTTGATTGGAATAAACAGCGCTTAAAGGTTAAGTTTCAAGCAGTAGTCGATGAGGGTAAAATCACCCCCGAGATTGATGTGCCGGTGGAAGTGGGGAACGAAAAGCCGGCAGGGCTGATCATGGGGGCCACTCCCTGCTCTGTCGGCTTTGGCCACAAAAGATTCCATGCCCCGGCCGGCCTGACCTATAAAGGCTCTGGGGGGATAGTTAGGACTGGCCGCCAGAAGGGTTCGTATCAGGCGACGCTCGCCGTGGTCGACAGCATTGTGACGGAGAAACCAGGACCACCGGAGCCATGATATGTGGGCCAGACTAACCAATCTCAGCCTCTCCACTTACATTTTCCTCGGCCTGATCCTGGGGGCGCTTTGCGGCCTTTTCTTCGGCGAGATGTGCCGAAATCTGGACTTCATCGGCAAGGCCTTCATCATGCTGTTGCAGATGGCGGTTCTGCCCTTCATCGTGATTTCCCTGATTCATGGAATCGGGAGTCTCTCCACCACTGACGCCAGGTTGATTGCCACCAAAGGGAGCGGGCTGCTGTTGTTCCTGTGGAGTGTGGGGCTCGTGGTGATTTTTACCTTCGCCTTGGCCTTTCCGGTGGTGCAGATCTCCTCATTTTTCAGCGTGTCCGAGCTTGCCCCCGCCCAAAAGATTGATTTCCTGTCTATCTACATCCCCGCCAACATTTTTGCGGCGCTCTCCAAGGGGACTATTCCGGCCATTGTGCTCTTCAGCGTCTTCTTGGGCTTCTCCCTCATCGCCATCAAGGACAAGGAACCGTTTCTGAAGGTCTTGGCGGTGTTATCCCAGGGTTTATCCCGGATGACCCAAATGGTGATCAAAACCGCCCCTCTGGGGGTTTTCGCCCTCACCGCCAGCGCCGCCGGGACCCTCTCCCTGGAGCAGCTGCAGCGTCTGCATGTGTATTTCGTCCTCTTTATCCTCATCTGCCTGGTTTTGACCTTCTGGGTGCTGCCTGTTATTGTTAGCGCTTTTACACCCTTTCGGTTCAAAGACATCCTGAATTATTCCAAAGATGCCCTCATCCTGGGGTTTGTTACCGGCAACAATTTTATCATCTTGCCCATCATTGCCGCCAAATCCAAGGAGCTTTTCCAAAAAACCGGCCTGCAAGATGAGAAGAGCGGCACCATGATCGATTCCGTCTTGCCGCTGGCCTATAGCTTTCCCAGTGTCGGGCGACTCATGGACTTGCTTTTCATCACTTTTGTTGCCTGGTACGTCAATCAATCTATCGGCCTCCTGCAACACCTGGAACTGGCAGTAGCCGGGGTTATGAGCCTCTTCGGCTCTCCCAAGATCGGGGTGCCATTTTTATTGAATTATATGAAGTTGCCCAGCGTGTTCTTTGACCTCTATCTTATTTCCGATGTAGTGACCAGAAAATTTAAAATCATATTGCAATCCATGAGCTTTCAGGCAGTGACCCTGATCTTATCCTATATCGTTCTTCATAAATTTCAGCTCAATATCAAGAAAACGCTCACTGCGGTTGGTAGTACCATAGTCTTAGTGGCGCTTTTAATCATCGGGACAAGGGCAACTTTAAGCATGACCGTCGGGCATATCTATTTTGAAGATGTCATCCTTATGAGTATGGAGATAGGCGATACTGTCCCGAATAAGGTTTTCAAAGACCCTCTGGATTTAGATTATTTCAGGAAAACCGCAGGAGAACCAACCGAAGATATCTTAAAGCGCATTAATAAGCGTGGGGTCCTGAGGGTGGGATACAATGCCGAGGCCTTGCCTTTTGCCTTCTTTAACCAGAAAAATGAACTGGTAGGCTACGATATCTTCTTCGCCCACCAACTGGCCAGAGATCTGGGGGTAGCGGTGGATTTTATCCCGGTGGATAACCATAGTATGCGGACTTATCTAGCTGAAGGCATCTGCGATATCATCATGTCTGCCGTTCCCATTACCACAAAAAACCTGGGTTTGATGAATTTCACCAATCCTTACATGGATATGAACGCCGCCTTCGTCGTCAAAGACTATAGAAAGAAGGATTTCAGGATTAAGGGTAGAATCGCGGAGATGAAAAATTTAAGAATTGCCTGCACGCCCGCCAATACCCAGGAAGAGAGGCGCGAGATCAAAACTGGTTTTCGCATGGCCACACCGATTGAACTGCCCTCTATCAAAGATTTTTTTATTAAAGAGAACCTGGCGGAGGCGTTGTTGACCACCGATAAGATCGGCAAAGCCTGGGCTCTCTTGTATCCTGAATTTGGCGTCGCAGTGCCTCACCCGGTTTTGTTCAGTTATGATATTGCTTATGCCGTGCCCTTCACCAAAGGGGATTACGTCTTCCTGGAATATCTCAACCATTGGCTCAAGCTCAAAAGCACCAGCGGGGTGGCTACCCAGCAATTTGACTATTGGATTTTGGGAAAGACGCCCCAGCGCAAGAGCTACCGGTGGTCCATTATCCGCAATGTCTTGCATTGGGTGCATTAAAAGGTAGTTGAAATACGGTTAAATGTAGTGAATCCGGATCCCTGAGTCACGGGTGTCGAGGAAAGATTCTCTTTTAGAGAGCATATTATCGTCTTGAAAGGGGAAAACTTGCAAGAGAAAAAGCCGGCTTGATGGAGCAGGGAGAAATTGGTTAATTGATCTGAACCTCTGTACTAACCGCCCCGGCCGTACTTACCAGTCCGGCGGCGCCGCCGTCGAGGACCAGCGGCTGGCGGCGCCGGGCCGGCAATGCTTTCCTTCCTTTGCAGCAGGCGTCTGGCATAGCGCACCGCGATGCTGAGCAAGAGCAAGGCCAGCGCGCCGACGCCGACCAAGGCCCACGGTACCTGTCTCTGCACCAGGGCCTGGGCCAGGGCATCGGCCCCCACCACGTAGAGAATCGTCCCCGGGAGCATGCAGAGCCAGGACCAGAAGAGGTAGGTCCAAAAAGGCACTCTGGTAAGGCCGAAGCCGTAATTGAGCAGGTTGAAAGGAAAGAAGGGGATTAAACGAGTCAGGGCCACGATAATGGCGCCGTGTTCGGCGGTGAGCCGGTCCATTTTTTGGAACTTTTCATTCCCTCCCAGCCAACGGACTACGGCATCCCGGGCTAAATAGCGGCTGATGAGAAAGGCGAGGCCGGCGCCGGCAGTGGCCCCGATGGAGGCCACCACTATCCCCCAGATAGAGCCGAAAATGGCCCCCGCGGTCATGGTAATCAGATCGCCGGGCACGATAGCGACCACCGCGATGAGGTAAATCGGGAGAAAGACCAGCACTCCCCAGGGACCGAGGGTAGTGAGCCACTGGCGCAGGGCCCAGAGTTTTTCACTCCCCCCCAGGAACCGGACCCCGACGGCCGCGGCCAGGAGCAGGCCGAGCAACAACGCCGGCCGCCACCAGGCGCCCTTCCTCCCATGGACCCCAGTCTCTTCCGGGGCGTCGGCTTCCTGACTCACTCTTCCTCCCGCGCCGTGCAAGGCCGCCTCCTTTTTCCTTCCTTAAGTTAAATCCTCCCTGGCCGCCAGCCATAGGTGCCGAATCTTTTAAGACAAATTAAATCTCTTTAGCGCGGCGCCTCTCAGTGACAGGTTTGACCCACCTCTTTGCATCGATCCGGTTAATTTCCTTGAAACTGGGGCGGCGCTTTTTTATTGAGACCGGCAGACATCCATGTTATGCAACAGCAAGATCATCCTGGGACCTGAGGCAGCCATGCGATCTTGGTTAAATATAGTGTTGGTTTGTTTCGCCTTGCTGGCGGTGTCCGCCTGCGTCTCCACCGGCGCCAGGGAGATTACCCAACCCGCTACCCTGGGTAGGCTGGAGACAGGCAAGTCCACCAAGGCAGAGGTCACGGCGTTGTTGGGATTTCCCGTCCTGGTCACCTACGCCCGGAAAGGCGAGGAAACCTGGAATTACTACTACGTCACGGAGTACCCCCAGGCCGTCGATTTCGTCCCAGTGATGAATTCCTTATCGCCGGGCTTTAAGCAAACCACCGGGATGTTGACGGTCAGCTTCGATCGCCAGGGTCTGGTCCAAAATCTCCAGAAGAGCCGGATGATCGGCAAGGCCGAGATTTATCCATATTAGGCCTGGGGCGTCGCTCCCCTACCCTTCCCCGGCCGCGGCCGCCCCTCCCTTTTGAAATAAGGAAAGGTCAACACTGTTAGCAGTAGGGGCATAGCTTGCTAGGCCCGCGGAGGTTGAGGACACATCAAGCTGTGCCCCTGCAATAAAATATCTGGCCATTCGGCAAAAACTTTTGGCCCCAGCAAAACGAAATTAATTTTGGCAAACGCTATAAGTGCCCAGGACTCGATAAAACCAAGGTATTCATATTTTTCTAAATTTAAGTTAAAATTATTTACTCAGGCCCCCCTCGCCCCAACCACCGCTCACCTGGAAGACCTACCTGAGTAAGGAATCCTTATGAGCCAAAAAGGCCCAACCAGGGAAGAATGTTTGCAGCAGGTGCGCGACCTGGAGCAGCGCCTTTTTGAAGCGCAGACGACCAGCGCGGATCTGCGCAGCCGCCTGGGGGGCGGGGCGCCTGCCGAGGTCGCCGCGCCGGAGGCTAACCAGCAACTGCTAGAAGAGTTGCAGACAGCCAACGAAGAATTGCAGTCGCAAGCCGCAGAACTTGGTATCCAGGCCGAAGAGCTCCAGGTCCAGGCCGAGGAACTGGAGATGCAGAATGACGAGCTGCATCGGGTCTCGGGTGATTTGGAAACCGAGCGGGCTCTGCTGCACACGGTGCTGGAGCAGATGCCTGCGGGGGTCATCATTGCCGAGGCGCCTTCCGGCCGCTTCCTGCTGGCCAACCAGAAGATGGCCGCCATCATCGGCCGTGCCGTGCCCTTGGCCAAAAGTCTGAAAGACTATGACCATTATCGGGGCTTGCATCCAGATGGCCGCCCCTTCGGTCCGCAAGATTACCCCCTGGCCCATTGCCTTACCAGCGGGAAGCAAACCCTCGAACAAGAGATCAATTTCATTCGGGCCGACGGCTCCCCGGGAGTAATCCAGATGAGCGCCTCTCCGGTGCGGAACACCCGGGGAGAAATCATTGCCGGGGTGGCCACTTACCAGGACATCACGGCCCGCAAGCAGGCCGAAAGGGAAATCCAGCGCCTGGCCTCGTTTCCCCAATTGAATCCCAATCCGGTCCTGGAGGTGAATGCCGCCGGCCAGATCAGCTATTATAACGAGGCGACCCTTAAGGTCCTGGAGGCCTTGGAGGCCGCGGACCTTAGGGTTTTCCTGCCGGACGATTTTCCTGACATATTTGCGACGGCCCGTCGAACCGGGCAGGATAACTTCCAGCGGGAGGTGACGGTAAACGGCAAGGTTTTTATCGAGACTATCTCTTTCGTCGAGTCGCTCAAGGTTTGGCGAATCTACGCCATCGACATTACCGAGCGCCGGCGGGCCCAAGAAGCGCTGGGCCAGTCCAATAAGCACACCGCCGATATCCTGGAGAGCATCAGTGACGGCTTCTTCTCCCTAAATAAAGAGATGGTGGTCACCTACTTCAACAGCGCCGCCGCCCGAATCCTGGGGCGCAACCGGGATGAAGTGCTGGGCCAGAAGCTGGTTGACGCCTTCCCGGAGGCCCGGGGCTCGATCTTCGAGGAGAAGTACGCCGAGGCCCTGCAAGAAGGCAAGCCTCTCTCCTTCGAAGCCTATTTTGAGCCTAAACCCTACCGGAACTGGTACGATGTCCGAGTCTTCCCGTATGAAGACGGCATTTCGGTTTATTTTTTGGTGACTACGGAGCGCAAGCAAACCGAGACCGTCCTGCGCCGGGCCAAGCAAGACTGGGAGCGCACCTTCGATGCGGTGCCCGACTTGATCACCATTATCGATAGCGACCATCATATGATCCGGGTCAACCGGGCCATGGCCCGGGCCTTGGGGATGGAGTCCAAGGAGCTGGCGGGCAGGCACTGCTACGAATTCATGCACGAATCCGGCCGCATTCCGTCCATCTGTCCCCACCAGCAATTGCTGGCGGACGGCCGGGAGCATACCGCCGAAGTCCGGGAATTAAACCGGGATTTTCTGGTGACCACCTCTCCCATTTTCAATGACGATGGCACCCTTTTCGGCAGCGTCCACCTCGCCCGGGACATCACGGAGCGCAAGCGCGCCGAAGAGGCTTTGAATCGGCTGAACGAGGAGTTGGAACTGCGGGTGCAAGAACGCACCGCCGAGTTGCGGCAGACGGTGGAGCAACTACAAAACGAAGTCGCAGAGCGCCTGGAGGCCGAAAAGCAGGCGGCCAGCCTCAGCCGGCTGTACCAGGTGTTGAGCCGGGTCAACGAAACCATTATCCGAGCCACCACCCCAGAGACCCTGTTCCGGGAGGTCTGCCGCATTGCCGTGGAGGATGGTTTGTTGCGCATGGCCTGGGTCGGACTCACTGATCACGACGGCCGGGCGATCAGGCCGGTGGCCAAATACGGTTACGAAGAGGGCTACCTGGATAACCTGCTGATCCCCGTGGAAGATGTTCCCGAGTGCCGCGGCCCCACCGGCACTGCCGTTCGGGAGGGCAGATACGACCTCTGCAACGATTTTGCCGTCGAGCCGCGCATGGCCCCCTGGCGGGAAAAAGCCCTGGCCCGGGGCTACCGCTCCTCCGGGGCCTTTCCGTTGCGGGTGGGGGGCAGAGTCGTCGGGGCCCTCACTTTATACGCCGGGACCCCGGGGTTTTTCAACCAAGCGGAAATCGCCCTGTTGGAGGCCCTGGCCGATGACCTCTCCTTCGCCCTGGAGTCCATGGACCGGGAAGCCGGCCGCCGCCGGGCCGAAGAGGAAGTGAAGAAACTGAACGAGGAACTGGAGCAGCGAGTCAGGGAGCGCACCGCCCAACTGGAGGCGGCCAACCGGGAGATGGAGGCCTTCTCCTACTCCGTGTCTCACGACCTCAAGGCCCCCATCCGGGCCATCGACGGCTTCTCCAAAATGCTCATGGCCGAGCATACCGCCAAGCTCGACCCCGAAGGGTTGCGCCTGCTGGGGGTGGTCCGCCACAACACCGGTTACATGGCCCAACTCATCGAAGACCTGTTGGCCCTCTCCCGCCTGGGCCGCCGGGAGATCAGGAAGACCCGGCTCGACCTGGCGACCCTGAGCGCCGCGGTCTTCAAGCAGATCAAGGGCGAGGACCCGGGGCGCCGGGTTGCACTGACCGTTAAAGACCTGCCCCCGGCTTGCGGCGATCCTTCCCTGATGCGCCAGGTGCTGGTGAATCTGCTGAGCAATGCCTTCAAGTTCACCAAGTGCAGGGAAGACGCCGCCATCGAAGTGGGAGGCCGGTGCGCCGACGGCGAGAACGTCTACTACGTCAAGGACAACGGCGTCGGCTTCGACATGCGCTATCAGGAGAAATTGTTCGGGGTCTTCCAGCGACTGCACCGGCAGGGCGAGTTCGAAGGCACCGGCGTCGGCCTGGCCATCGTGCAGCGTATCCTGCTGCGCCATGGCGGCCGCATCTGGGCCGAAGGGCAGCTCGGCGCAGGCGCCACCTTCTATTTCGCCCTACCCAACCGGGAAAAATGATCCGTCAGGGTGGTTCCGCACCGCCTCAGACCCTTCCCACGGGGTTTTTTTGTGGAAAACGGCAAACGGCAAACCATCCTTCCAGCTTCAAACCCCGCCAATCCTGGCCCGGCAATAACGGCAGCTTCCCCGGCGATGAGGTTCTCTGGCCACCTAAAGACTGGTCATGGCGCTTTACCGGCAAATTTCTCCTAATGTTTCGGCCCCATTATGACGTTTAACATTAGGCGGTGTGGCGCCTTATTGTTCATTTGCTTAAGTAGACCACCTGAAAAACCGATAGGTTAATCTGGTCCTCGGGAAGAAAATTCTCGAGCGAGGCTGATTCAATCTTCTTGCGGCCATAATAATTTCTAAATTGGGGTAGAGTGAGGTAGAAAGCAGCGGGGGATACAAGGTGGTCATTAAGAAGAAAATTGATCGGAGACTGTGGAAACTTGAGGTCCTTATCAAGAAAAATATAATTGCCCTTGTTTTAATATATCTGGTTGGTATAAGTGTCGCCGGATTGTTTCCGGTTCCGGCCAGCGCTCAAGTATCACCGCTGCCACCCGGGTTGGTCCTGCCCATCGGGACAACTATCAGGACCTGGGAATCTGGAGCAACCGACTATACCACCCCCAACAGCGTCAATCTCGTACTGGCATATAAGGGTGGCAACTTTAGCATCGATACCGCCTACCATCAAACCTTCGCCCAATTTCCCGCCAACCAGGGCGTACCTGAAATCATGCCGACCCAGCCCCTGTATTTCGTCAGGCTTTATAATCCCACCGACCCCAACTTCTCCAGCAATCAAGTGGGCGGTTGGATCATGCGCGCCGCCGATGTTCGGGGTCTGACTCCGCAACAACTTCGTGACCGTTTTGCCTTGCCGGCGGTGCCCACCATGATTACTTACGTGTTGGTGCCTCCCAACGTGGCGCCCTTGTGGACCGGCTATGCCGGCCCCATTGCCGGTTGGGGCCAGGGGGGAGCTCAGCAATTTTATATTATGAGCCAATTGCACGATTATCGGTTTAGTAATAATCCGAGGACTAATCTGGTAAACACCAACTATACGGATGTGGAGAATGCTAATTGGGACTATATCCCCACTACCAGTTTCTTTCATGGGCAACTCCTAAGCGCTCAGGCCCTGTCGTATGCCTTGCCCCTGCAAGGTCGCGGCAATGCCGGCAAGATCGGCGCTTATCTGGACCAATTCGTTCCCGCGGCCTACAGCGATTTAGAAAACGTTTACACTACCTTGGATTTCTTAAATTTTGCGGACTGGGGAACTGTGCCGCTCCAAAACGCCCTGAAGCAAATCGGCCCGGAACGCTTCAGCTCCCTTGGCAGTCTCGGCCAGCGCAACAGCCTGCTGTTTGGCGACGCCTTGTTCCAGCGCAGCCAATTCTTGCGCTCAGGGCTCGGAGGCGGAGACGCCTCAGGCGAGACGATTGGCGAGGGATTGGGGCGGCTGGCGCAATTGGCTTATGTCTGTGGTTTTTCCGACCCCCGGTTGGTGTCGCCCAATATGATGCCTTCCTTGGCAACCCGCAATGGCGTAGGCCTTTGGGCCCGGGGCGTGGGGGAGTTCGGCAATCAGGCCAGCGGCTCTGATTTCACCGGCTTCGGTTATCGCACCGGCGGGGTGGTGGGAGGCCTCGACTGGCAGCCGCGGCAGGACCTCATTTTGGGCTTCGGCGCCGCCTATCTGGGCAGCGATCTCAACTGGAACAATAACGGCGGCACCGCCTCGGTGAGCAACGCCAAGTTCGGCCTCTATGCTAGCTATTTCACCCCGCGGTTCTTCCTCGACGGCGTCTTCACCGGCGGGGTCAACTGGACGGCCACCAATCGACGCCTCGCCATCATCGACGCCCTGCCCAGCGACCTGGTAATTGACCGGCTTGCCGCCGCCAACTCGACCGGCCATGATCTGGCCGCGCATCTGCAAGGCGGCGTTAATCTGCCGATGGCCGGCTGGGTACTCACGCCCCTGGCGAGATTATCTTACTTTGATCAAAACCAGAATGGCTTTAGTGAACAGGGGGCCGACGACCTTAACCTGACGGTTCAGGGGTTCAGCGCCCAGACCCTGCGCAGCCAGTTGGGCCTGCTGGCCGGCCGCACTTTCGGCCTCTTAGAGGTCAAGCTCAGGCCCGAGGTCCAGGTGGGTTGGGCTCACGACTTCCCCCTGGACAACCGGGTGATCAATGCCGGCTTGACCGCGCTGGGCGGCACCTTCGCGGTGAATGGCTTCAAGGGAGAGACGGACAGCCTGCTGTTGGGGGCCGGCCTTACCGCCCAATTGACCGGCGGCGTAGCCGTCTCCGGCCGCTATGCCGCGGAGCTGCGGCGGGGCTTCCAGGCGCAGATGGTGAACCTGGGGCTGAGATTCGATTTTTAGAAAAAAACCGGGGATTTAGAGCGTTTCTTGTGGCAGGGTAAAGTTAAAGGTGGCGCCCTGGCCGGGGGCCGTATCCACCCAGAGGCGGCCGCCGTGGGAATCGATGATGCGCTTCACCGTGGCCAGGCCCAGGCCGAAGCCCTCCTGCCCGCCCGCGGCCTTGCCGCGATAGAAAAACTCGAAGAGATGCGACAATTCTTCCGGCGGGATGCCGGGACCCTGGTCTTGGACCGCAAAGCCCAGTTCGCTCCCCTCCTGCCAGACCTTGAGGAGCACGGCGCTGCCGGGTGGGCTGAACTTGATGGCGTTGCTCAGGAGGTTTTCCAGCAGCCGCCGGAACAGCAGCGGGTCCACCCGCAGGGACGGGAGTTTCCCGGGGAAGCTGGTTTCGAGCTTCATCCCCTTGGCTTCGGCCAGCGGGGTCAGGAGGGTGATGACCTCCAGGCACTCCTCTGTCACCTGAATGGCCTCCGGGTGCGGCGTCAGGAGGCGCAAATCCAGGCGGGCGAACTCCAAGAAGCTGGTGATGAGCTTTTCCACCCGGGTCATTTCCCGATCGACGGTTGCCAGGTATTTGGTCTGCTCGGCCGAGAGGGGGCCGGCCTTGCCCTGGACCAGCCGCCGAATGAGCCCGGCCATGCCCACCACCGGGGTCTTCAGGTCGTGGGCGAACATGTTCACCAGATGCCGTCGCTCGGTTTCCAGGCGCTTGACCACCGTCAGATCCCGGAGGATGACGGCCGCGCCTAACAGCTCCGTTTGACGATCCCGCAGGGCGAAGGAACTGACCATGACCGGCACCCGGCCGCCGGCCCGGTTCTGCAGGACCAGTTCTTCGGTCTCCTCCGCCGTGCCGTGTAGCACCCGCTCCAGCAGGCTCCCCGCCTCGGCTCCCTGGCAATTGAGCACCTGGCCCATCGGCTGGCCCAGGGCCTCTTCCCGCCGGTAGCCGGTGAGTTTTTCCGCGGCCGGATTGAATTCGGTAATCCGGCCCTGGGCGTCGGTGGTGATGACCGCGCCGGGAGTGTGCTGGACAATGAAGCGGGACCAGTCGTTCCGGTTCTCTATTTTGTCAGGCTGCGCTTCCGGCATCGGATCACCCAATCCAGAGAAAGGCTGAGAGCGACAAGGTTCAAAATATTTCTAACAGGTTTTCATCCCTGGGACAATCTCTTCTTTGCGAATCTCCTGAACCGAAATTGCCGGAAGGGCCTCTCGGGGCCCTTCCGGCAATCGTCGCCTGGATTCTTTTATTTGGACTTAAACCTGGGGCTTGATCTGGCCGCCGCAATGCGGACAGATGCCCGCCCGGCAGGGGTCTCCCGGGTTATGGTTGATCTCCCGCCCACACGCCGAACAGACACAAGTGTGCGGCTGAAGGTGGTGTAAGCTGCCCGGCCCGCCGCAACCGCAGGCGCAGCCTTTAACCGGGCCTTTTACTTTCCATTGATCCTGAGGCATGCCAACCTCCATTCTTAAAAATATTTCGGTTCTGATCTTCATAGAACCGTCTGCTTATTGCACATTTGTGCATAATATAGCGGTTCCGGGGCTCGCTGTCAATCAATTAAACCGGGAAAACCCTGGCCACGACAGGCAAGTTATGATAATAATGGAGCATTCACGGACAGATTTGCTTATCTGACAGAATTTAGTCTAAGTAATTGTTTGCCGATTCACAATAACAAGATAACAGGTACGATCTGACTGCCATGAATGAAACTAATGATTTTAAAGACAAATTCCAGAAAGCCAAAAATGAAAGGCAACGGCATGTCGATAAAGTACTAAATTCTACTTCTATGAGAAAAATAGTAGTCGGTGGACCAGGTACAGGTAAAACTCATCTCTTTAAAAAGATCCTGGAAAGAAAAAACAATTCTCTTACCCTCACATTTGTTAATTCCCTTGTAGAAGACCTATCATTGGAGTTATGTGGGCTTTCTGATGTAAGGACTCTTCATAGTTTTGCTTATAGTGTTTTAAATAAGCATTCTGGTGGCGTTAAGATATTCCCTAAACTATCGGAAATTATAAAAGAAGATGCACAATTATTATTAAATAATGAAGTTGATTTTGATAAGTTATTTTATAACAGGCAAGATAACAACGAATATATAGATTTTTATAAAAAAAGAAGGAAATACTACAAGCACTACGGATATACAGATATTATATTTGGAGCGGTTCTATATTTAGAAAAGTTCAAAGATAAAATACCTCACTACGATCAGATCGTAGTTGATGAATTCCAAGATTTTAACACATTGGAAGTATCACTCATTGATTTATTATCTGAGAATAACTCTGTTCTTCTTGCTGGGGATGATGATCAGGCACTTTACGATTTCAAAAGCGCAAGCACAAAACATATACGTGAAAGGCACAGCAATGAAAAACCAGAATATGCCTCTTTTAAGCTACCATATTGTTCTAGATGCACACGCGTGATTGTTGAGACAGCTAACGATATTATCCAGAATGCTGAAAAAAACGGCTACTTGAAAGGCAGAATTAATAAAGAATATCTCTATTTTGAAGACAAACAGAAAAATGAAGTGAGTTATAAT
>JBIOJX010000029.1:0-17342 GCA_044451265.1 Desulfobaccales bacterium | reverse complement strand
GTTTTGATACGGTTTTCCATACGTTGTGCTCCTAGGGGGTAATGCCTATCTGTCGTTATTATGCCCCTCTTCGGTAAAGGAGGTCGGGGAGATGATTAACCCGTTTATAATCCCCTCAATCCTCCCTTAAAAAAGGGGGACTTTAAAGTTTCTCAGCCGATGGCACCGGTTGATTTAAACCTCTCTTTTTAGACCACGGTGACATATAGAATAATAAAATCAGTCGCGGGGCTTGTCAATAGCCGCTGGGGGCTCGCCCTGACAGGTAAGGTACAGAAAATATTCCTGATTCCCCTTGGGGCCCTTGAGGGGGGAGGGAAAGGCCGGGCTCACCTGAAACCCCAAGGCCGCCGCCGCGGCCGCCACCTTGGCCACCGCCTCCTGCTGCAGTTTTGGGTCCCGCACCACCCCGCCCTTGCCGACCTTGCCCTTGCCCACCTCGAATTGGGGCTTCACCATCGCCAAGACCTCGCCCCCGGGCCGGAGAAACTCCCGCAACCGGGGAAGCACCAGGGTGAGCGAAATGAAGGAGAGGTCCAGGGTGATGAGGTCGATGGGCTCCGGGACGGCGTCCCGGGGCAGAAGGCGCAGGTTCTGGCGCTCCAGCGAGATTACCCGGAGGTCGCGGCGCAAGGATTGGTCCAGCTGGCCGTAGCCCACATCCACGGCGTAGACCTTGGTGGCGCCGCCCAGCAGCAGGACCTGGGTGAAACCGCCGGTGGAGGCTCCGGCGTCCAGGGCCGCCTTCCCGGCCGGGGAGACTCCGAAATGGTTCAGGGCCGCGGCCAGTTTCTCGCCGCCACGACTGACGAAACGGGGCGCCTCTTTCAGGGTGATGGCCGCGTCCTCGGGCACCAGGGTCCCGGCCTTGGCCGCGGACCCTCCCGCCACCGCCACCCGGCCCGCCAGGATCAAGGCCTGGCCCTGGGTCCGGCTCTGGGCCAGACCCCGGGTCACCAAAAGTTGGTCCAGGCGAGTTTTCATAAGGAATTAATGGTTTTTCCCTTTGTGAGAAATTGGCTCTGATTCATTATAACCCGGCCAGGAAAGGAGCGATATTTTTCTGTAAGCTACGTTTTGATCAAGCGGCATAGAGCGGGAATTTCTGGCCAGGTCTTGGATGACGAAAGGGTAGACCAATTTTCTCCGGGGAAAACCGCTTCCTGCTCATCTTCCTGACCAGCCTTCGACCCATTACTCTAAACTAACTGGTGGATCAGTTTTGGGGAGGTAGGGCCAGATAAGATCTCCAGAAGCAGTTGTCGGTAACTGCGTTGGCCAAAACGGCCGCGTAGTCTCGGTTGATTCCCGCCAGGCACCAGACCGACCTTCAGCCTAATGGAATCCAGCCAGGACCACATATATTTGACAAATATTAATAACGTTATTTAAAAAATGAATGTGCTTTATAATTTTCTTGTTGAAAATTTAAAAGCGATATGCTAAACATGGTGCCCAATCTGACTAGAAATTGATTTTGTCATTTTTTGGCCAGAGCAAGAGATTGATTGGCATTTGATCGGAACAGGATGCTCCGTAATTTACCATCAAGGAAGATTTACTGAGATGTATAATTACCAATCCAATCTTTTAGAGGCGCCATGTCCTATCCGCAGTGACTTTAGTTTTTATTTTATTTCTAAAAATAATAAAAATTTGGCATTAAATATACTCCAGGCGATCACGAACCAACAAAATTTTGTTCTGATAACTGGTGAGCCCGGCGTCGGGAAGACGAGGTTTATTGATTACCTCATCGACCAGCTACCTCCCTCAGTCCTGCCGATGGTCCGCAAAGCTTCAGAGGCGGAATCCTTGCACCTGCTGTCGGAGGTCTCCAAGGAGCTTGACCTGCCGGCCAGTGGAGATCATGTCTTCGAGTTGCATGAACTGGAAGAAAAATTGCGAGAGTTGCATAACCAACATCAACATCTAGTTTTAATTATAGATGATGCGCATCTGCTTTCCAGGCACAACTTGAGTGAAATCGCCTTACTTAACTTGGTGGAAATCAATGGTAAGAGACCGATGTCTATGATAATAGTTGGTAATGATGCAGATCTATCTGAGTTTAACATTTTTGAATCAAATAATATTGTTCAACAAATTGATATTAAATTTAAGTTACAGCCTTTAGGTCAATCGGAAATAATCGAGTATATTGACCACCGTTTGCGATTTTTCAGTTCAAGCTTTGATTATTGCTTTAAACCCGATTGCAGTGATTCGATTTACCACTTGACTGGAGGGGTCCCTCGCCGTATCAATCAACTGTGCGATGACGTTTTACTGTCCGGTATGACCAGGGGCCTGAAGAAAATCAAGCGAATAAATTTTGCGGGGATCTTGGCACTAAAACCGACCGCCTGCCAGTTTGCTCGAAATAATTGCGGCGCGAGTAAGGCGACGGTTGCCCTGGTGATCGGGGCGGTCCTCCTCCTGGGAGCCGGGATCATTGGCCACGTGGTAGGGCGCAACCGGCTGCAATCGCTGCTTTCTTCACCTAAACTGCTGGCCTCAGCCCTCCAAGCCCCGGCGCCCGCCGCAACCAACGGAACTCCGAATGCTCTCCGGGATAAACCTTCGGGGACCGGAGAGGGGGTTATCCCGAGTGACCGGGCCTCTTCAACCCCGCAGCTGGCGGGTGGGGTTGAGCTCCCAATAGCGCGGCCGGAAGAGTCGGTCCCCCAGACCAAGTGGGTGGTCAGGAGCAACGAGAGTCTTGCCAAGATTGTGACCAGGCACTACCGCGACTCTGAGCAAATCGGCTTGGAAGCCGTAATCCTGGCCAATCCGGACATCAGCAATGGAGATTTTATTACGCCGGGGCAAATCTTATCCCTGCCGAAAATCGACCCCACCACCGGAGAGATTGAATTACCGGACAAGTCATTGTATGTCTTGTACGGCATTTATACCTCGGCCGCCAGTCTTAGCAATGACTTGGCCTGGCTGGCCAAAAGAGATTTGCGTTATGAAGTGCGGGAGACCCTGGGGTCCAACGGCGTGAGGCTCAATCACGTCTTCCTGGGGGGTTATCGACAGAGCCAGGAGCTGCAAGAAGCCAGGAAACTAGTCCTGCCCAGGGTCAGGGGGAGTCGGGCGCCATTGCCGCCTCCTTCATAATCTGAGGCAGCCGGCGGGGAAAGCCAAAGGGCAGGGATTAAATACCCCTGCCCTTTGCCTTTTTCAGAAACTGAAAACCGCGTTTAATTGAACGTGCCCCAAACCACCTTTTTGGGCTGGGCCGGTTGTTCCAGGGCGGTGAGGGCTCCCTGGAGGATGCCATCGGCGTCCAGGCCGTATTTCTGCCGCAGGATCGCCGGGGCGCCGTGCTCCACGAAGATATCCGGGATGCCCAGGCGCTTCACCGCCACGGCCAGCCCCCGGTCGGCCAGCAATTCCAGGACGGCGCTGCCGAAGCCGCCGGCCAGGACGTTTTCTTCCACGGTCAGCACCCGGCCGTGCTTAGCCGCCAGGGTCAGGATGAGGTTCTCATCCAGGGGCTTGACAAAGCGGGCGTTGACCACGGTGGCGCTGAAGCCGTGCGCTTCCAGCTGCTCCGCCGCGGCTAGGGCCGGATAAACCGAGGCTCCCAGGGCCAGAATGAGCAGATCCTCGCCTTCCCGCAGCACCTCGGCCTGCCCGATGGGCACCTTCTGCAGGGTGGAGGAAAAGGCCACGCCTACGCCCTTGCCCCGCGGGTAACGCACGGCGATGGGTCCGGGGTGGGCCACCGCGGTGTAGAGCATGTCCCGCAATTCGTTTTCGTCCTTGGGGGCCATCAACGTCAGGTTGGGCAGGTGGCGCAGGAACGAGAGGTCAAAGAGCCCCTGATGGGTTTCGCCATCTTCGCCGACCACGCCGCCCCGGTCCAGGGCCAGGACCACCGGCAGGTTTTGCAGGCAGACGTCGTGCAGCACCTGGTCGTAAGCCCGCTGCATGAAGGTGGAGTAGATGGCCGCCACCGGCCGCATGCCTCCCAGGGCCAGCCCCGCGGCAAAGGTAATGGCGTGCTGTTCGCAGATACCCACATCATAGAAGCGGTCCGGGAATTGCTGGTGGAAATCCACCAACCCGGTGCCGTCAGGCATGGCCGCAGTGATGGCCACGATCTTGGGGTCATCCGTGGCCAGGCGCACCAGGGTGTCGCCGAAGACCTGGGTGTAGGACGGCACCTCGCCGACGCTCTTCTTGGCTTCGCCGGTATCGGGATCGAAGCGCCCCAGGCCGTGGAACCCGGTGGGGTCCGATTCCGCCGGCTCGTAGCCCTTGCCCTTGGTGGTCAAAACATGTACCAGGATGGGGCCCTTCAGGTTCTTGACGTTCTGCAGGGTCTCGATGAGGTGGTCCAGGCGGTGGCCCTTCACCGGCCCCAGGTAGGTGAATTTGAGGGCTTCAAAGAGCATCCCCGGGGTAAAAAAGGCCTTTAAGGAATCCTGGCTCCTCTTGGCAAAGGTCAAGAGGTCATCGCCGATGGCCGGCAGAGAGCCCAGCAGGTTCTCCACCTGCTTCTTTAAAAAGACCATGGTGGGGCGGGTGAACTGGCGGCTGAAGAAGGACGACAGGGCCCCGACGTTGGGGGCGATGGACATGCCGTTATCGTTCAGAATGACGATCAGGTCTTTGTTCAAGTCCCCGGCATTGTTCAGGCCCTCGAAGGCCAGGCCCGCGGTCATGGCGCCGTCGCCGATCACCGCGATGACCCGGCTCGTTTCCTTCTTCTGGCAGCGGGCCGCAGCCAGACCCAGGGCGGCGGAGATGGAGGTGGAACTGTGGCCGGTGTCGAAGGCGTCGCAAGGACTCTCATTGCGCTTGGGGAAGCCGCTGAGGCCGCCGAATTGCCGCAAGGTCTCAAAGCGATCCCGGCGCCCGGTGAGGAGTTTGTGGGCATAGGCCTGATGACCCACGTCCCAGACGATCTTGTCTTTGGGGCAGTCAAAGACGTAGTGCAGGGCAATGGTGAGTTCGACCGTCCCCAGGCTGGGGGCCAGATGCCCGCCGGTCTTGGACACAGTGGCAATGATCTTCTCCCGAATCTCCTGCGCCAACTGCGGCAGCAGCTCCGGGGACAATTTTTTCAACTCCTGCGGACTATCGATGCTATCCAACAACCGGCGGCGTTCCGGGTGTTTATCCATGTAAGACATCCCCTTGAACGTTTATTATATCAAAAATACGAGGGCAACTCATCATTTCTATCGGATGTTTTGGGTCTTCACCTAATTTTACTCAGGAGCGGCGCACCAACAGATATTGCGCCAGTTCCCGCAGGGGCGCGGCCCGGTCCTGAAAGGACTCCAATTCGGCCACGGCTTCCTCGACCAGGCGCCCGGCCCACTGCCGGGAGGCTTCCAGGCCCACCAGGGCCGGATAGGTGGCCTTGTGATGCTTTTCATCGCTGCCCGCCGGCTTGCCGATCTCTTCGGTGGTCCCCTCCACGTCCAGGAGATCGTCGGTGACCTGAAAAGCCAGGCCGAACCTGTCCCCGTAACTGGTGAGGGCGGTCACCTCCTGATGGTTGCCGCCGCCCACCAGGGCACCGGCGCGGGTGGCCGCGGTGAGCAGCGCCCCGGTCTTGAAGCGGTGAATCAGCTCCAACTCTTTAAAGCTGATCTTGCGCCCCTCGGCCATCAGGTCCAGCATCTGGCCGCCCACCATGCCCCGGTAGCCCGCGGCCTGGGCCAGCAATTCCGTAACTTCCAACAGGACTGCCTCCCGGCCTTCGAAGCGGGGCGCGGCCGCGGCCAGGGTGTGGAAAGCCTCGGTGAGCAGGCCGTCGCCCGCCAGGATGGCGGTGGCTTCGTCGAACTTTTTGTGGCAGGTGGGCTGGCCCCGGCGCAGGTCGTCGTCGTCCATGGCCGGCAGGTCGTCGTGGATGAGGGAGTAGGTGTGGACCATCTCCAGGGCGCAGGCCACCGGCAGGGCCTCACCGGGGTCGCCGCCCACCGCCTCGGCCGCGGCCAGGCAGAGGATGGGCCGGAGCCTTTTGCCGCCCACGAACAGGCTGTAGTGCATGGCCTGGACCACCCGAAAGGCCGGTCCCCGCACCGCCGGCAGATAGGCCTCCAGGGCCCGGTTGACCAGCTGGCGCCGCTCTTCCAGATATGCTTTTAGATCCAAATTTTGCCTCTTGAAAAAAATCTCACCACAGAGACACAGGGGACACAGAGTTTTTTTAAGTTCCGGCGCTGGAGCGTCAAAACTTAATAATTTCTTCTCTCGGTGTTTCTCTGTGCTCTCTGTGCCTCTGTGGTTAATCTTTTCAGTTTCCTTCCCCTTCTTCCTCCGGGAATGGCCGGGTGAAGAAGCGGCCGGCGTCGTCCTTCAGGAGCAATTCGACCCGGCGCTCCACTTCGTCCAGCTTCTGGTGGCAGGCCCGCACCAGGCCAACCCCCTCCTCGAAGGCGGCCATGGCCTGCTCCAGGGGCAAGTCGCCATGCTCCAAGGAATCCAAGACCGCTTCCAGGCGCTGGAGCAGCGCCTCGAAATTCTGGTCAGCCGGTTTTTTTTCTTTAGCCATGGTGGAGCCCGCTTTTTTCGGTTTTTTTATCTGTTGCAACGGATCGGGCGGTTCGAGAACCGCCCCTACAAAGACTTACACAGCAACGCCTGCGCTAAATTTCGCTTTCCTATCCGCTCACTGCTTACTGCTCACCGCTCACTTTTTCCACTTCGCAATCCAGCCGGCCCCGGGCCACCCGAACGCGGACGCCGGCGCCCACGGGCACCTGGGCGGCGTCGCGAATCACCGTCTCCTGGGGCAAGAGGGTGGCTACGGCGTAACCCCGTTCCAGGATGGCCAGGGGATTGAGCTTATCCAGATGGCTCTGGCAATACTCCAGATGCCGGCGCCGGTCTTCCTGGCCCCGGCGGAAGCTCTGTCCCAAACGCTGGCCGGCCTGTTCCAGGCGCTGGCGCCAGGGCATCAAGGCCCGCCGGGGGCTGAGCAGCACCAGGCGGGAGTTGGCCAGACGCAGGCACTGCCGCTTATCCGTCAGAACCCGCCGGGTGCGGCGCACCAAGATGTCGCTCTTGTCGTCCACCTTGAGGCGTAGATCCACCAGACGCCGGCTCAGGTCCGGCAGCCGCCGGGCCATTAGCTCCAGATGCCGCCGGGCGGTCTCCCGGCGCTGCTTAAAGGCGCCCGCCAGGGTGGCCCCCAGGCGGTCTAAATGGCGGCTCAACCCGGCCTTGTCCGGGACCACCAGTTCCACCGCGGCGCTGGGGGTGGCGGCCCGCACGTCGGCGACGAAATCGGCGATGGTGAAGTCCACTTCATGGCCCACCGCCGAGACCACCGGAACGGGACAGTGGTGGATGGCCCAGGCCACCTGCTCTTCGTTGAAGGGCCAGAGGTCTTCGAGGGAGCCGCCGCCCCGGGCCAAGACGATGACCTCCACGCCCGGATAGTTCGGCAAATCTTCCAGGGCCCGGACGATCTCCCCGGCGGCCTCCGCTCCCTGGACCTTCACCGGGTAGATGAGCATCTCCAGATTGGCGTAGCGCTGTCTTTGCAGGCGCAAAAAATCCCGCACCGCGGCGCCGGTGGGCGAGGTGACCAGGGCGATGCGCTTGGGCAGGAAGGGCAAGGGCTTTTTGAGCTCCGGAGCGAAGAGGCCCTCGGCCTGGAGGCGGGTCTTCAGGGCCTCAAAGGCCTGGGCCAGGGCCCCCAACCCCAGGGGCTCCAGGTAGTCCACCACCAGCTGGTATTCGCCCCGGGGTTCGTACACCGTCAGGCGCCCCCGGCAGAGGAACTGGCTGCCCTCCTCGGGCTTGAAACGCATGTGTTGGTGATTACCCTTAAAGAGAACGGCCTTGAGTTGGGCCCCGGCGTCTTTGAGGGTGAAATAGTAGTGGCCGGAGAGGGGCTGGCGCAGGTTGGAGATCTCACCGCTCACCCAGACCAGGGCGAAATGAGTCTCCAGGCGCGCCCGGATCTCCCGGGTGAGGCTGGTCACCGTATAGATATGGGGAAGTTCCTGATCCATTTGACAATTGTGTGAATATACCACATTTGAGGGGGTGCGGCGAAGAATTTCGGTTCAGTATCTCACGCCAAGGCGCAAGAAATAAATTAGGTTAGCCTTTAGCTGACCGCTGACCGCTGATAGCTGACAGCTGACAGCCTTTCGAGGGAGATATGACCTTGATCCTGGCGATACCGGCGACTGACGGCCTCATAGTGGCCTCCGACTCCCAGATCACCACCGGGGAGGTGCGGACCCCCGGGCAAAAGATCCACCGCTTGAATGACTTCTGCCTCTGGGCCGGGGCCGGAGAGCTGGCCCTGGTGCAGCGGGTGGGGGAGCACTTCGGCGCCCTGCCTCAGGACGCCCACCTGAGCAACCTGAGGGACCAACTGGCTGCCATTATCAAGCAGTGCGTCACCGAACTGGTGCAGCTCGATTTTCGCCTGCAATTCCTACCGCCGGACCCGGAGCGTCTCCTCCAACTCCACTATGCCGATTTCCTCTTTGCCGAGTCGGGTCGCGAACCGGAGTTGCTGCACATCAGTTCCCTGGGGAGCCCCGAATGGTTCCAGAACCAGCCCTTGGTGGTGGGCAACGGCGACCTCTTCGCCTATGCCCTGCTGCAAAAGTATCAGGGCCGCAGCCTCACGCCGGCAAAGGCCGCCATTCTGGCTTACAAGGTGATTGAGGAAGCCATTGAGGTGGGAGCCTACGGCCTGGGCCCGCCCATCGACGTCTGGCAAATCACCCGGGCAGGAGTGAAACAGCTGGCCGCGGCAGAGTTGGCCGACCTGGCAGTGGCCGCCCATGAGCTGCGAGAGCGGGAGATTCAGTTGTTGATTTCAGATTAAATTTTATCCTTCTGGCACTCTTAAGCCTTAAAAGGTGGGGCGGCCGTCCCTAGCCACCTTTTTATAGGCCGGCACGGAGGCCCGCCCCACCAAACTTTTCATAGGCATAGGCGGGACGCCTGTGCCTATAATGGTGCGTAGAACGCACCCTACATTTAGAAGTGGTAGCCCAGACGACCCAAGACCATGTGCTGCTCCTCCCCCGCCCTTTCCGAGACATACCGGAAACGGTAGGATGGCCCAATGGACAGCTGCGGAATCATAAAATATTCCAAGCCCAGTTCAACAACGACCCCTAAGTCGGTCCTGTTGTAACCACTGACGCGTTCGTTGTCATCGGGCTTTGTCCAGACGATAGCCGGACCCGCCATGAGGAACGGCACCAGCCGGCCACGGGTGAAACTTTCATCTCCCATGAGTGGGTACTGGACCCTGGCCAGGAGGGCTAGAGCGAACTGGTTCCCGCTCACAGAAAAACCAGACCCGAGGTTGTTTAACTGACTCCATTGGAAGTCCAGAGCCACGCCGAAATACCTTTCCCAGGGTTGCCGGTATGGCAAGCAGAAGTTGTAGCCGACAATGGCGCCAGCGGTTACGGCGGGATCCGTTTTGCTAGTAAACAATCCACCTACTTGACCACCAACCCAGAAATCTCCATAGTTTGTATTTCCTTCTGCGGCGGCGATGGTCGGTAACAACAAAATGCAGCAAATAAGCAATGCCAATCGTTTAATCATGGGTCTTCTCCTTTCGGTTGTTTGGTTATTCTCCCCACCTTTTCTTCAAAAGAATAGGGGTCGGGGTGCAACAATCAGGTCGAAGCTTCGCTCTGGCCCGGTCCATTCTGCCATTGGCTTGTTTAACCGGGATTCCCCCGCAAAATATCAGCTAGCGGATCTGATTGTTTGGGCTTCACCCTAGTCATTCGTCTCCTTGATGACGCGTTTCTTCAGCTTTTTCGAAGGGGCGGGCTCCTCCACCGGTTTGGGTTTGATAGCCTCTGGCTGCGGGGCTGGGGGGGGTGGGGCGGGTGCCACC
The DNA here is from genome assembly GCA_044451265.1 of Desulfobaccales bacterium. Lineage (GTDB taxonomy): Bacteria > Desulfobacterota > Desulfobaccia > Desulfobaccales > 0-14-0-80-60-11 > JAPLJC01. The sequence goes on along the minus strand of JBIOJX010000029.1, from coordinate 7,480 downwards.
ACGGCGGGTGCCGCGGCCACGGGCCGTACTCCCGGACATGAACAACCCGCAGTCCAAACCATTGCCATGAGTAAGCACATCAGAAAAATAACTTTTTTATTCAATGAGGTATCCCCCGTTGTTTAAAATGAGTGTTGCTTATTTTAATAATCCAATAATAAGTTCCAGCTTGTTTGTCAAGAAAAACTATGGCACTCCGTCATTTTGCTTTGGGCCATGGCTCAAGGAAGTGAGATTATCAAGGAAGGGAACGCCCGTCCGAGGACACTTACCCCCATGAACTTTTATAGAAAAATTAATAAACCCATCCTACTAAATTCCCGATATTTTCGTGAGTCTGACCGAAAAGCATCTTTTTAATTTTGTCAAGTTCTTGTTCCCGGCCCAGATAACCCACCCAGCTCAATCGCTCGACCAGGAGCGAACACCGGTCTTGAAATCGTTCGGAAAATTATTAGGTTAGTAAGGCGGCATCTTTTAAGCTTAATCAATGGAAACAGAGCGGATGAAAAAATATATTTTGTTATTTTTAGTAGCATTATTAACTAATATTTAAATCTATCTCCAACTCTCGCGGCAGACATCTTCCAGGAGTCTGAAAAAATGATTTGGATTAATCAACTCAAGCAAATGGGCGCAGCCTATGAAGGGGGGAAAAGGTTCTGCAGTTTCCGGTGATCACCGGGGACGATGAAACTACCACCGAACCGGGCATTTATTTGGTGCGAGTGAAAGAGGAAGGCTATTATTCACGAAAATACCAGACCCCATGCCTTACTCCATATTTTTCAATTATAAAGAGAGAAAAGCGATTCATGAAGGAGAAGGACCGCCGCCGCAGAAGAAAAAAGGATTAGCCACCCATGGCTGCGTGCACGTGGAGCAGCCCTACATCAAGTGGTTATATGATTGGACGGAGGCAGGCAGAACCCTGGTGGTTATCATGGGCTGGAGAACGCAGGATTAAAGCTAGTTATCAGTTTTCGGTTTTCAGTTTCCGCCTAAAGGGCCCACTGGCAAAATCCCCCTAATGGCAAAAACCCTGCTGTTAGAATCGATATTCAAGAATAACGACTATCTTGCCAAACTAATAATTTATCAAATATTCCAGCTAATTACCGATATTATCTGCCTAGCGCAGTTTCCCCTCTTTTTGCGCCATCTTTCCCCCCGTTGCTGGCCCCCCATCGCCTCCCCTGATAACCTGCAATCCATCCGGCATCCTGCGGAAATTCCTGTTTCGGAGCGCAAGTATGGTAAAACGCGGTTCCATCTGCAACCACCGTTCCCGCCCGCCGCTCGACCGCGGCCCTTTGGCTGGGGTTAAATTTACCGGGCGGGCCGTCCCCGCCCCTCTTCGGCGGCCACCGGCCGCCCTATTACTGACCTCTGGCCCCTGGCCACTGACCACTATTCTTCGTTCCGCTACAGCCGCGGCCCCATAGCTAATTATGTTGCAAATAAAAGGGGTTGCCGCCAAAACACCCCCGGTCCCCAGCGGCACAATAGCGGCACAATTTGCGGTGAATTTTTTTTGAGCGGCACGGCGGGCTTGGCGAGGGGTCTTACCTGTCCCACCCTCACCGCACTAATTCCCTTTAAATTACTGATTTAGGCAATTTAAGTGGCTGATTTGGCAGATTGCGTCGGAGGATTCGCGGCTGGGCAGCCAGAGTTATCGGCCCTGACAAAAAATCTCCCCCCGGTCTCCCAGGTTCCCCTTCACCACAAAGCGGGGCCCCAGAAACTGCTCGATGACCCAGAGGTTGGTGAGGAGATGCGAGGTAATCTCGGAAGTTGCCAGGATCGACGGCCCCCGGGCCTGGGCCAGGTAAGGGACGATCTGGTCGGCCAGATGCGGGTCCACCGCCGCCCGGCGCATCCGGAAGATGAAACAGTTGTAAGCCGCTTCATCCGCCACCTGCTCCGCCGGTTTGCCCCGCGCCCCCAGGGCGCTGAAACCGGCCCGGGGACCCCAAATAAACACCAGGCTGCCGCGGTCCAGGCCGCCGGCGGCGATCAGTTCCACCGGCAGTTCCGGCCCGAGGCGTTCTTGGAGCCGGGTCGCCTGGCGCCGGGCCACGTGCTCCGGCAGGCGCGAGGCCGCGGAAATTGCCTGGAAACCGGCGGGCTCCGGAGCCGTACGCCACTTTACCCCCTTGAAGCCGGGGCAGGGATTTATGGAGAGGCGCAGCTCCCCGCCCCCCTTGGGGTACCAGCCCCAGCGCTCCAGGGTCAGGCTCACCTGCGCCCCCATCTGGGCCAGGGCCGGGAGAAAGACCTGCATCAGATAATGGGCCGTGGGGCTCCAGGGCACGTGGGTGCCGCCCCGGAGGACCAGGGTCGAAGGCCCGGCGCTCTTGAGGAGCGGCGGCAGCAGGGCCTGGGCGATGAGGGTGACGGAGCCGGCGCTGCCGGCCTTCTCCGCCACGTCGAAGAGGTAATTCCCCGGTTTGGGAGTTCGGGGCTTGAAGGTGAGTTCCCGGCTATGGAGCTCGGCGCCCTCGACTTCGGCCCCGGTGATCCGGGCCAGGGCTCGCACCGCGGTGAGGTGCTGAGGCCTCAGCCCGGGCTTGGGGCGGCCGGCCCGGATACGCTCAATCCGCACCGGCGCCCCCAGCAGGGCTGACAAGGACAGGGCGGTGCGGAGAATCTGGCCGCCGCCCTCCCCATAAGAGCCATCTAAATGCAGCATCAGTCGAGGATGAAGATCACCTCGAACCTGACCCGGTAAGTGGCGATTTTATTATCTCTGACCTTCACCCGCTGATTCAGTATGCGCAATCCGGTTATCCCCCTCAAGGTCTCGGCGGCCCGTTTAAAGCCCACCTGGAGAGCGTCTTCGAAGCTGACGGGGGATTCGGCTATGGCCTGGGTGACCCGAGCGACATGTTCAGACATGGGCGTTCTCCTTTATGGGTTAGAGCAACTCCCTTGGCAACCCTTACCGCCGCAACATGACCTTTAGGAAACGCCTAGTCCAGGATGAAAATGACCTCCATCTTCACCCGGAAGGTATTGATTTTGTTATCCTTGACGGAAACCCGCTGCTCCACAATCCGCAGCCCGGTGATGCCCCGCAGGGTGCTGGCGGCCCGGGCGAAGCCGATCTGCACGGCGTCCTCAAAACTTTTGGGAGATTCCGCGATGATGTGAGTTACTCTGGCGACGTTACCCGTTGACATAATCTTTCCTCCCTATGAGATGATCCGGCCAGGTGCCGCCGGTTCGGTCTCGGGCCCTACTGCGAGCCCGGCTTTTTACAAGTTAATTTCGATTAGCGACAATGCAAGGGAGGAAGGAAGACGGTTTCGAGTTTTTAGTTTTTAGTTTTTAGTTCTGACTTAGATAAGCTCGCCTTCTCCGAAATAATTGCCTTGGTTTTTAACTAAAAACTTGCCACTAAAAACTCGAAACTATCTTTTATAGGGGATGGGATCAGGCAGGCCCGCGGCCGCGAAGCCTTTGAGGCGCAGCAGGCAGGAAGAACACTGGCCGCAGGCCGCCTCCTCGGCCTGGTAGCAGGACCAGGTGAGTTCCAGGGGCGCCCCCAGTTCCAGACCCAGGCGAATGATGGCGGCCTTGTCCAGGTTGATTAGAGGGGTGAGAATGCGGACGCGGGTCTCAGGGCGGGTGCCCAATTCGATGAGGCGGTTAAAAGCCTCAAAATACTCCGGCCGGCAATCAGGATAGCCAGGATTATCCAGGACGTTGGCCCCGATGAAAATCGCCTCGGCCCCCAGCACCTCGGCCCAGGCCACCGCCGCGGCCAGCAGATTGGTGTTGCGGAAAGGCACGTAGGTCGAGGGAATCCCCGGCCCATCCTCCCCGATGGGCACCGGCCGGTTCAGGTCCGTGAGGCTGGAGCCCCCCATGGCCCCCAGGTAAAGCAGGTCGGCCTCCAGTATCCGGACCGCCTGAAAAAAGGCGGTCTGGGCCCGAAAGGCCGTTAGCTCCCTCTCCAGGGTGCGCTGGCCGTAATTGGCGTGGAACGCCGCCAGTTCGAAGTCTTTTTGGGCCGCCGCCGCGGTCACGCAGCTATCCAGGCCGCCGCTCATCAAAACAACTGCCAGGGGGTTGGAGTGGACACTATTTTTGGTTTTTTTGTTTTTCATTTTCGCAATATCGGCACTATCTTGTCTTACTGACTACTATCATTTCCCCCTCGCCTCCGGACCCCACAGATACTTGTGCAGTTGCAGGTTGAGCCTCAACGGCAGGCGGCTCTCCAGGATCCAGGCCGCCGCCTCCTGGGCCGGCGCCTGGCCGAAAACCGGGGAAATCAGCAGCGGCAGGCGCCCGCTCAAGCCATACTCCTGAATAACCCCCAAAGCCCATAAAAAATCATGCCGGTCGGCAACTACAAACTTGACCTCATCCCGCGGAGTCAGCCATTCCAGGTTCGGCCAATAATTCTCCCCGGCCATGCCGCTGCCCGGGCATTTCAGGTCCAGGATCCGATGCACCCGGACATCCACCCGGTCGATGGGCCGGGAGCCGTTAGTCTCCAGGCAGACCTCGCAGCCGGCCTCAGCCAGACCTGAAAGCAGCGCCAGCGTCTCCTCTTGCAGCAAGGGCTCACCGCCCGTCACCAGCACCAATCGCCCCCGGTCCCCGGCGGCTTGCAGCAGGTCCGCCACCGCCACCTCCCGGCCCTCTGCATAGGCATAGGTAGTGTCGCAGTAACGACAGCGCAGGTTGCAGCCGCTCAGGCGAATGAACCAGGCCGGCAGACCGACCCGGGTGGATTCACCCATGAGGCTGTAAAAAGTTTCGCAGACCTTGAGTGTCATGAGCTTGCCGAGATTAACTTTGGTTCCAGGCTATTATCCGCCCTGGGTCCAATTTGCGCAATATGGAAAGCTGGCCGCGGGGATCGTTCAGCGTATCTAAAAATCAGGAAGTTTTTTTTCCATGGCTCAACCGGATGATTTTGCCCCAAAGTCCACCAGCCGTTCTCCTGGTGGGGTCTACCCAACCTCCCCGCCTTAAGTTTCTTCTATCCTGATTAGGGCCGGATTTTGTGCACACTTTCACATTATTTTTCCATTGCCTTTCAATAAACCCTGGCTTAGAATTGATTCCGTTCCAAGGAGGGGGAGATGAGCCAGCCGGGCCAGCCGCTACCGGTCAAACCGGTGGTCAGCCTGCTTTTGGCCCGGCAGGACCTAATTCCGGCGGTGGTGGAGAGCCTTACCGGCCACTTCGGCCCGCCGGACTTGGTGGGGCCATGGTGGCCCTTCACCTATACCGACTACTATACCCCGGAGATGGGCCCCGGCCTGGGGCGTCTCCTGGTGGCATTCCTCCATCTGGCCGATCCGGCCCAATTGGCAAATTGGAAGGTCCTTACTAACGAAATCGAAGCCAGGCTGAGCCTGGGCGGCCGCCGGGTAGTCAACCTGGACCCGGGCTATGTGGCTAAAGAGCGGCTGGTCTTGGCCACCGGGAAAAATTTTTCCCACCGGATCTACCTTGATCACGGGATTTTTGGCGACCTCACCCTGATTTACAGCCAGGGGGCTTTTCAAACCCAGCCCTGGACCTTCCCGGATTACGCCCGGGGCCCGCTACCCGAATTGCTGCTCCGGGTGCGGCAAAAATATCTGTGGCAGATCAAGGGGTTCGCCGACACATGATCAAGAGCATGACCGCCTACGGCCGGGGGGAGGCCGAAGGCCCGGGCCAGAAGTGGGTAGTGGAGCTGCGGAGCCTCAACCACCGCTTTCTGGAGCTGGCGCTTAATCTCCCCAAGCGCCTCTGGGGTCTGGAGGACCGCCTCCGGAAGCTTATTAAGAGCCGTATCCCCCGGGGCCGGGTCGAGATGCAGCTCACCTGGGAGACCCTCGGGGACAAGGCCCTGACCCTGAAGATAGACCCGGACCTGGCCCGGCAGACCGCGGCCCTGCTGCGGGAGCTCGTGGCCGCGGGCGGACTCACCGCAGACTTGCGCCTGGAGCATCTCCTGCACTTCTCCGACCTGTTCATCACCAAGGAGAACCAGGAGTTCGAGTTGGAGGAGACCTGGGAGGCCGTCTCCCAGGCGATAACCGGCGCCCTCGACGTCCTGGAGCAGATGCGTCTCACCGAAGGTGCGGCCCTATCCGCCGACCTGGCCCTGAACCTGGCCGGCATCCGCCGGGAGGCGGCCGCCATCCAGGTGCAGGCCCCGCTGCTGCCGCAGCTCTGGCGGGAGAAGGTCTCCGCCCGCCTGGCCGAACTGGTGGGCGAAACCGGGGTGGATGAAACCCGCCTGGCTCAGGAGGTGGCCTTCCTGGCCGAACGCCGGGACCTGTCCGAAGAACTGGCCCGCCTCGACAGCCACCTGGCGCAATTCGAGGAGACCCTCCAGGCCCCGGGGCCGGTGGGGCGCAAACAGGAATTTTTGCTACAGGAGATGCTCCGGGAGGCCAACACCATCGGCTCCAAGGCCGGCGATCTCCTCATTTCGCAGGCAGTGCTGGAAATCAAAGGCTATCTGGAGCGGCTCCGGGAGCAGGTGCAAAATATCGAGTAACCGCCAGGGGGGGCAGGGTTATGGAAGGCAGGCTGATCAATATTGGTTTTGGCAACACCGTGGTCTCCCACCGCGTGGTCGCGGTGGTCATGCCGGGTTCGGCGCCCATGAAGCGCCTGCGGGAGAAGGCCACCCAGGCCGACCGCCTCATCGACGCCACCCACGGCCGCAAGACCCGCTCCATCATCGTTACCGACAGCAACCACATCATCCTGTCGGCCGTCCACGCCGATACCCTGTCCCTGCGCATGAACGGCCACCACAACAGCACGGCGCGCCAGGAACTTTCCGAGCAGGACGTCTAAGTGGCCGGTGACGTCTTCGTCATCACCGCCCCCTCCGGCACGGGGAAGACCACCCTGCTGAAGCAGCTGATGGCCGTCGAGCCCCGGCTGCGCTTCTCCATTTCCTATACCACCCGGGCCCCCCGCCCCGGCGAAGTCCACGGCCGGGACTACTTCTTCGTCACCCCCGAGGAGTTCGCCCGCCTTAAGCTCCAGGGCGCCCTGGCCGAATGGGTGGAGCAGTTCGGTTACGCCTACGGCACCTCCCGCCCCTGGTTGGAGGAGACCCTGGCCGCCGGCCGCGACGTGGTCTTCGATATCGAGCCCCGGGGCGCCAAGGCCCTGAAGCAGGTCTTCCCCCACGGCACCTTCATCTTCATCCTGCCCCCCAGTTGGGAGCAACTGGAGCGCCGCCTCCAGGTCCGCGGCCAGATGGATGAGGCGGAATTGCACCGCCGCCTGGAGCAGGGCCGCCACGAAATCCGGGAAGCCGCCTGGTACGATTTCCTGGTGCTCAACGACGACCTGCCCACCGCCCTGGCCCAACTCCGGGCCATCGTCACCGCCAGCCGCTGCCGCACCACCCGCCTCTGGCCCACCCTGGCCCCAAACTTCCTCCTCGGCTGAGGCCGGGAAGGAAGATGAAATGATACTTGGGGGAAGGGCCAGGGGCCTGAGG
>JBIOJX010000028.1:0-17492 GCA_044451265.1 Desulfobaccales bacterium | reverse complement strand
TTCCTGGCCCTGCTGCAATCCTGCCTGGACCACCTGGGAGACGACGCCCTCCGGCAATTGGCGAAGAGCCTGGAGCGCCTGCACGATTACTACCGCTTACGCCGGGATTTTTGGGAAGGCGGGGCGCTGATCTCCGGGCCGGCTTACGCCCTGGGGAATGAAGAGTTAAAGCCGGAGGCTATCCTGGAGGTTTGAACCCTATAACGGGCCTGGATGGACATTAGAAAAGCCCCCGGCGGGCCTGACTGCCGGGGGCTTTGGTTTTTAAAGCCCACCCTCTGGGGAGGCGGATTTGATTGACTAGGCCGAGACCCGCTGCAGCAGGCTGGCCTTGAGACGGTCGAACTCCTCGGGGCTGATGACCCCGTCGTCCCGGAGACGGACAAAGCCCTCCAGTTCTTCCCGGAGGCGCTCCGGCGGCAGAGAGGCAGGCACTTCCACGGCCTCGGCCTCGAGGGTGAGAGGTCCTTCCAGGGCCAGGGTGCGGGGCCGGCCCGGGAGGGCCGCGGCGGTTAGCGGGTCCTGGCCGTGATAGCGCAGGGTAAAGGTGCCGTTGAGCAGGGAGATCTCCACGTTCTTGCCGCCCTTGGCGGCTTCCCGCATCAGGTCCTGGAATTCGCTGCCCTGAGCGGCCATCCTATTCTTGAAGCTGCCCCAGCGGCGATAAAGGCGCCAGCCGATCCAGGCGCAAATGGCGGCGAAACCGGCGAACAGCCAGGGAGTCAAGCCCAGGAATTGAGTGAGCCACACCAGAATGACGATGAGCACGAACGGGATGGCAATCAGAAAGATCAGCAGGCTATAAAAGTTGGCCAGATTCCCCAAAGAGGAGACTGAGGGATCGGTGGCATCCGCTTTAAAACGTGAAAAGAATTTACCCATCTTGAAAACCGGTTCTTAAGTTTCGAGTTTCGAGTTTTTAGTTTCGAGTTTTTAATAATCTGTGCCAAGAGAATGGTTGCACCATAAAGATTAGCATTTTTTTATGGAGTTGCAAGTCAAGAATGAGCAGGGGAGGGGGCTTAAGGGGTGAAATGCCGGGTTGGCCGGGCAGGTCGCAGCCTGGCGCAGCGCTAGCCGGTAGCGGCTGGCGGGCGGGGACGCCCGCCCCACCAGTTCCAAGTCCAGCCATGGATTTCACAGGCCAGAGGCCGGTGCCACTAGATTAAGCAAGGGCGACCCGGCGGTCGCCCCCAACTAAAAACTAAAAACTCGAAACTCAATCGGCGCTGAAGAAGGCCCGGTAGGCCTTGAAGGTCATGTAGAGGTCCGCCTTGGAGGCCACTTCGAAGGGCGAATGCATGGAGAGCAAGGGCGTGCCGCAGTCGATGATCTCGAGGCCGTGGATGGCCAGGAACTTGGCGATGGTGCCGCCGCCGCCCTCGTCGATCTTGCCCAATTCCCCCGCCTGCCAGATGACCCCGTGTTCGTTGAAGATGCGGCGAATCCAGCCGACGTACTCGGCATTGGCGTCGCTGGTAGAGTACTTGCCGCCGCTGCCGCCGTACTTGTGGAAACAGACGCCGTAGCCCAGGCGGGCGGCGTTGCGCTTCTCGTGAACTTCGGGGTAATCCGGGTCCAGGCCGCCGGTAACGTCGGCGGAGATGGCCCGGGAGGCCATCAGGACCCGGCGGCGGGCCTGGGGGCTCTCGCCCTGGCGCTCCAAGAGGAGTTCGACGATCTCTTCCAGGATGCAGGCCTTGGCGGAGGTGTTGCCATCGGAGCCGATCTCCTCTTTGTCGTAAAACAGGGCGACGCAGGTGTGCTCCGGCTCCTCCACGTCCAGGATGGCCGCCAGGGAGGCGTAGGCGCAGGAGCGGTCGTCCTGGCCGTAAGCGCCCACCAGGCTGCGGTCCCAACCCAGGTCCCGGGCCGGGCCGGCGGGCACCATTTCCAGCTCGGCGCTGATGAAGTCTTCTTCATTGATGCCGTAGCGCTCTTCGAGAATTTTCAGGAAATGGAGTTTAAAGCGCTCCTTAGTCTCGCCATTCCCCAGGGGCAGGGAGCCGGCCAGGACGTTGAGCTTCTCCCCCTCGAAGGCGTCGGTCACCTTCTTATCCATCTGGGCCTTGCGGGCCAGGTGCGGCAACAGGTCCAGGACGGTGAAGACCGGGTCGGCCGGGTCTTCGCCCAGGCTCAGGTTGACGCTGCTACCGTCGGTCTTGAGCACCACCCCGTGGATGGCCAGGGGCCGGGCCAGCCACTGGTACTTCTTGATGCCCCCGTAGTAGTGGGTCTTGAGGAAGGCCAGGTCGGTGTCCTCGTAAATGGGATAGGGCTTCAGATCCAGGCGGGGGGAGTCGATATGGGAAGCCACCAGGCGCAGGCCGGCGCTCAGGGGCCGCTTGCCCTGGACCACCAGGGCGATGCTTTTGCCCCGGTAATTATAAAAGGCCTTGGGCCCCGGAGTCCGGGAGGCGAGATCGACAAAGCCGAGGGCCTGGGCCTGGCGGAGGATTTCCTGCACCGCCTGGCGCTCGGTCTTGGCCCGGTCCAGAAAGGTCTTGTAATGGTCGCCGAAGGCAAAGATGGCGCCCCGTTCGGTCTGGTCCACCTTGTCCCAGACCAGTTTCGGGCTCAGCGCCAGGCGGTCGCGTAATTGCTTCAGTTCGTCTGTTTCCTGGACTTCCATATTGCATCCCCTTATGGAAAGGATTTAGCTCACGCCAAGGCACCAAGGCGCAAAGACGCGAGGAAGTTAATAAAGATGGTGCGTGGGACGCACTCTACAACTGGCTAAGCTCTCCATGGTTTCGTCGATCTACAAGTAGGATATTTCGTACATCCCCAAAACTTTCCGTTACGACCATTGATCAGGCGCATCGGCGCCGAGCACTTCGGGCAGATTTGCACGGTATCTGGCCCGATGCCAAGAATTTTATCTAAAATCAACGTTGCCTCAACAGGATGATTATTATGACATAGCTCAGTCTTTGGATTCCTTAATCGGTGCTGAACTAAGTCCCCGCATTGCAAACACTTTGAATAGTAGCTGTCATCCACAGATAATTCAGTTTTACTATCAAGTAAATATTTAACCAATAAATTTCCATTGATTAGTTCAATTTGAGCATTTTTTGCAAATTTAATTGCGGTTGTAGTAAATCCCCCCGTAGAAACAAAAAATCCCTTCTTGGCACCCTCGCTTATGATTGCCGAATGGAATTTTTGTAATTCTGGACGACCTGATTGATTGTCTGCACTATATCTCTTGCACTCTAAAACATATTTCTCTCCTCCTTTCCATAGAATGGCATCCTTACCAGCGTCATTGCTATAGGGAGTCTGTCGAACATTATAATCAAGTCGTTTGAACATTGAGGCTATCTCATCTTCAAATCTTTGCGGAGTCAATTCCCGCAATTCGTCCAAGCTTGGTAAAATGGTCTTTGAAAGACGAATTAATTCGCTATTACGCAGTTCATTAGCGGAAGTACGAATACTCTGCTGCTGTTCTTTTATCTTTCTTTGTTCTAGATATTTTGCCTCGATTGCTTCTTTTTTCTCTGTACAAGCAGTACAAAGGCCCTGAGAAATACCTCCAATAACACTGTGAGGGCAACGTTTCCAGCGCTCAAAAACCTTAATAATATATCCAATAATAAGAACTATTCCAACGAGCCCCGCATAAACTAAAATCCCTGCACCGATGATTACAACAAACGATGGTTTTTTGATATTCAGAAAATAGAGAAGGCCTTGTCCGAACCAATAAACAAAGACTAATCCTGCAATTATGTTCCCTAATAGGCTATCTTTTCTGTACATGTTTGCCACCATAACCTTTAAAATAATATCTGAAGGTTATCGTTTAGCGCTATGGATTTGAAATTCATACCATGAAATCTGGTTATAGACAACCAGGTTGGGAAGATCAAAGGCTGCCGGGAGTATTCAGCTTGACTTAAGCCGGGAAAGTTAATAAATTTATTAGGATGAAGACCCGCGAGAGTGGCGGAATTTGGCAGACGCACCGGATTTAGGGTCCGGCGGGTTACCGTGGGGGTTCGAGTCCCCCCTCTCGCACCACCCCGGCGGGGGTTTTTGTAAGTGTTTGGTAAGTTTTTTGTAAGTAGCCGGGGGACCCTCCTTGGAGACTAAATAAACTACTGGAAGATTGTGAGCTGATACCATGACCGAAAACGCAGTAAAAGCCGAAGTTGAGAACCTGAGCGAAGTCAAACGGAAACTGTCGATTGCAGTGCCGGCAGCTGAGGTGACCGGAGAAGTGGACCGGGCTTACCGGGAGTTGGGCAAACAGGCCAAGGTCAAGGGCTTTCGCCCCGGCAAGGTGCCCCGGTCGGTCCTGGAGATGTATTACCATAAACAGATCAACGAAGAGGTGTCCGAGGCCCTGGTGCGCCGCTCTCTGAGCGTGGCCCTGAAAGAGAAGGACCTGGAAGCGGTCAACCTGACCTGGCCGGAGCCGCCCCCGGCGGTGGTGGCGGGCCAGGATTACCGCTACAGCGTGGAGATAGAGGTAACCCCGAAATTTGAGCTGCAGGATTACCGGGGTTTGGAGCTGTCGGCGGCCCCGGTAGAGGTGGCCGACGCCGAAGTGGAGGCCCGGCTGGAAGAGGTCCGCCAGCAAAACGCCCTGGTCAAACCCCCGAAGGAGAACCGCCCGATACAGGCAGGCGACTTCGTGGTGCATGATTACCAGGCCTTTTTCGCCGGGGAACCGGCGGAGGCCGGGAAGGCCGAAGGCACCTATGTCGAGGTGGGCAGCGGCAAGTTCAACCCCGACTTCGAGAAGAACCTCATAGGGTTGATGGAAGGGGCGGAGAGCCGCTTTGCGGTGGATCTGCCCAACGACTTCGCCAACCCTCTGTTGGCCGGCAAAGCGGTGGAGTTTCAGGTAAAGATTCAGGAAGTGAAGGAAAAGGTGGTCGCGGACCTGGATGATAACTTCGCCAAGGCCCTGGGCGGCAATTTTCAGACCCTGGACGCCTTGCGTGAGGCCGTCCGAGAGGATATTATTAAAGGTAAGGAACGGGAGCGGCAGGCCATTTTGGAAAACCAGGTGCACGACCAGCTGATCAGCCGGCACCCCTTTGAAGTGCCGCCGTCGCTGGTCAATCAGGAACAGGAGAATCTCTTCCGGGAGCAGTGGGAGCGCTATAGCCAGTACGGTATTGATCCGGCGAAGATGGACCATACCAAGCTGCTGGAGGCCCTCAAGCCCATGGCGGAGCGCCGGGCCCGGATTAAAATCCTGCTGGAGCGCATCGCCGAGCAGGAGGGGCTTAGCGTCGACGACGCCGAAGTGGAGGCCACCCTGGCGCGCATTGCAGTACACAGCGGCAAGGACGTCGCCGAGGTCCGGAAGTTTTATCAGGAACGGGACCTCACGGGAGCCCTCAAAGAGCAACTCAGGGCTGAAAAGAGCCTGAAGCTGCTGCTGGACGAAGCCAAGATCAGCGACGCCCCCAAGGCTGAGGAAACCGCCCCGGAGGCCAAGGAATAACATGCAATTAGTCCCGATGGTAGTGGAGCAGAGCAGCCGAGGGGAACGGGCTTACGATATCTATTCCCGGCTCCTCAAGGACCGGATCGTCTTTTTGGGCACGGCCATCAACGACGACGTGGCCAACCTGGTCATCGCCCAGCTGCTTTTTTTGGAAGCGGAAGACCCGGATAAGGAAATCAACTTTTACATCAATTCTCCCGGAGGGCATGTGACCGCCGGGATGGCCATATACGACACCATGCAGTATATCAAGTGCCCGGTGGCGACGCTGTGCATGGGCCAGGCGGCCTCCATGGGCGCCTTGCTCCTGACCGCGGGGGAGGCGGGGAAACGGTTCTCCCTGCCCCACGCCCGGATCCTGATCCACCAGCCCCTGGGCGGGTTTCAGGGCCAGGCCACCGATGTGGACATCCAGGCCCGGGAGATCTTGCGGCTCCGGGAGGAGTTGAACGAAATCATGGCGCACCACACCGGGCAAAACATTGATCAGATCAACCGGGACACGGAACGCGATTTTTACATGTCCGGCGAACAGGCCAAGGAATACGGCCTGATCGACGCGGTCATAAGTAAACGGGAAGTGGGCCGGCTCTTTCCGGGCCGGCCTAAGGAATAAAAATTGCAGGAGCTGAAGTATCCGCCGAGGAATGACGATAACGATCTCAGGCGGAGAGCATATACCAAACCCGGGGACGGCCGGGAAGCCGTTGGGGTTTGGGGAGGAAGCATATGAGCAAGCGTGGCATCGACAAGAATGCCGATTTACTCTGTTCTTTTTGCGGCAAAAGCCAGGGCGAGGTGAAGAAGCTCATCGCCGGCCCCGGCGTTTACATCTGCGATGAATGCATTGAGCTCTGCAACGACATCATCGCCGAGGAGTACGAGAAAGACGAAGCCAAACACTCCAGGCTGTCCATTCCGGAGCCGGCCACCATCAAGAAGCAGATTGACGAATACGTCATCGGCCAGGAACGGGCCAAGAAAATCCTCTCCGTGGCCGTCTATAACCACTATAAGCGCATCAACGCCGGCTCCAATCTGGATGGGGTGGAGCTCCAGAAGAGCAACATCCTGCTCATCGGGCCCACCGGCTCGGGCAAGACTTTGCTGGCCCAGACTTTGGCCCGCACCCTAAACGTGCCGTTCACCATTGCGGACGCCACCACCCTGACGGAAGCCGGCTACGTGGGCGAGGACGTGGAGAACATCATCCTCAACCTGCTCCAGGTGGCGGATTACGACGTGGAGAAGGCCTCCCGGGGCATCGTCTACATCGACGAAGTGGACAAGATCGCCCGCAAGACTGACTCGCCCTCCATCACCCGTGACGTCTCCGGCGAAGGGGTGCAGCAGGCCCTGCTGAAGATCATCGAAGGCACCATGGCCTCGGTGCCGCCCAAGGGCGGCCGCAAGCACCCGCAGCAGGAGTTCATCAAGGTGGACACCACCAACATCCTGTTCATCTGCGGCGGCGCCTTCAACGGCCTGGAAGACATCATCGGCTCCCGCATCGGCCGCAAGTCCATGGGTTTCGGGGCCGACATCCAGAGCCGGTCGCTGCGGCCCCTGGGAGAGATCCTGGTGCAGGTGCAGCCCCCGGACCTGCTGAAATTCGGGCTTATCCCCGAATTTGTCGGCCGCCTGCCGGTCCTGGCCACCCTGGACGAACTGAATGAGGACGCCCTGGTGCGTATCCTGAAGGAGCCCAAAAACGCCCTGGTGAAACAGTACCAGAAGCTTCTGGAGCTGGACCAGGTCAACCTGAAGTTCACCGACGACGCCCTGGTGGCGGTAGCTAAAGACGCCCTGAAGCGCAAATCCGGGGCGCGGGGCCTGCGGGCCATCCTGGAAAAGGCCATGCTGGACCTGATGTACGAATTGCCGTCCATGAAGGACGTGCATGAGTGCCTCATCACCGAAGAATTCATCACCAAACATGCCGCCCCCATTTTGACCTACGGGTCGGAGGAAGGGGCCTGGGATAAACCTGGAGTGGCGGTGCAATAATGATTTTTAGACTTCCCAAGTCGCGGATTCCCGGAGAAACGGACCGGCGCCACGTCGTCACCGTGCCCATGCTCCCCCTGCGGGATATCGTCATCTTTCCCCATATGGTGGTGCCGCTGTTCATCGGCCGGGAGCGCTCCATCCACGCCCTGGAATACGCCATGGGGCAGGAGAAGTACATCCTGCTGTGCACCCAGAAGGACCCGCGCAAGGATGAACCCCGGGAGAGCGAGGTGCATAAGTTAGGCACCCTGGCCTCCATCCTGCAACTCCTGCGCCTGCCGGACGGCACCGTCAAGGTCCTGGTGGAAGGCAAAGGGCGGGCCGTCGTGCGGCAGTTTCTCCAGAGTTCCCAGTTCTTCCAGGTAGAGGCGGAGGAGATCTACGAGTTTTGGGAGATCACCCCGGAAACCGAGGCCCTGCGCCGCGCCGCGGTGACCGGCTTTGAGACTTACGGTAAGCTGAACAAGAAGGTGCCCCAGGAGGCCGTGCAGAACGTCACCGGGCTGGAAGAGCCCGGCCGTCTGGCGGACCTCATCGCCGGCCACCTGGCCATCAAGGCAGATGAAAAACAGGGGCTCCTGGAGAACCTGGACGCTAACCGCCGCCTGGAAGCCGTCCTCACCCTGATCAACCGGGAAAACGAAATTCTCCAGATCGAAACCCGCATCAAGAACCGGGTCAAGAAGCAGATGGAAAAGACCCAGCGGGAATACTATCTCAATGAACAGATGCGGGCCATTCAGAAGGAGATGGGGGAAAAGGAAGACCTGAAGGGCGAAATCCAGGAGCTGGAGCGCCGCATCCGCCGCAAGAAGATGAGCGCCGAGGCCACCACCAAAACCAAGCACGAGCTCAAAAAGCTCAAGCTCATGAGCCCCATGTCCGCCGAAGCCACGGTCTCGCGCAATTACATCGACTGGATTTTGTCGCTGCCCTGGCACGAACGCACCCGGGACAAGCTGAATCTGGAAGAGGCCGAGAGGATCCTCCACGAAGACCACTACGGCCTGGAGAAGCCCAAGGAACGCATCCTGGAGCAGCTGGCAGTCCAAAGCCTGGTGAAAAAGATGAAGGGCCCCATCCTCTGCCTGGTGGGGCCGCCGGGGGTGGGCAAGACCTCGCTGGCCAAGTCGGTGGCCCGGGCCTTGGGGCGCAACTTTGTGCGGCTCTCCCTGGGTGGCGTGCGGGACGAGGCCGAGATCCGGGGCCACCGGCGCACCTACATCGGCGCCCTGCCCGGCAAGATCATCCAGTCCTTGAAAAAGGCCAAGAGCAACAACCCGGTCTTCTGCCTGGACGAAGTGGACAAGATGAGCACCGACTTCCGGGGCGACCCTTCCGCCGCTTTGCTGGAGGTGCTGGACCCGGAACAGAACTTCGCCTTCAACGACCATTATCTGGACATGGACTATGATCTGTCGGAAGTGATGTTCATCACCACGGCCAACAACCTTTACTCCATCCCGCCGCCTTTGCAGGACCGCATGGAGATCATCCGCCTGGCGGGCTATACCGAGGTGGAGAAGGTCCTGATCGCCCAGCAGTTTCTGATCCCGAAGCAGTGCATCGCCAACGGCCTGGAAGCGGAGAATATCCAGTTTTCGGAGAACGCCATCCTAACCCTCGTGCGGCAATACACCCGGGAGGCCGGGGTGCGCAACCTGGAGCGGGAACTCGCCTCCATCTGCCGGAAGGTGGCCCGGGAAGTGGCTTCCAAGGGCAGGGACCACCAGGTCAGGGTGAACAGCCAGGCCGTGCCCAAGTACCTGGGGGTGCCCAAGTTCCGCTACGGCCGCACCGAGGAGGCCGACGAAGTGGGCCTCACCACCGGGCTGGCCTGGACCGAGTTCGGCGGTGAACTGCTGCAGACGGAAGTTGTGGTGCTTCCCGGCCGGGGTAAGCTTCTGATTACCGGCAAGCTGGGCGAGGTCATGCAGGAATCGGCCCAGGCCGCCTTGAGCTACGTGCGTTCCAAGGCCGAGAGACTGGGATTGCCGACGGATTTCTATCGCAATATCGATATCCACATCCATGTGCCGGAAGGGGCGATTCCCAAGGACGGCCCTTCTGCCGGCATCACCATCGCCACCAGCATCGCCTCGGCCCTCCTGAAGATTCCGGTGCGCCGGGATATGGCCATGACCGGGGAGATCACTCTTAGGGGCCGGGTGCTGCCCATCGGCGGGCTCAAGGAGAAGATCATTGCGGCCCATCGCCACCAGATGAAGACGGTGCTCATCCCCCGGGACAACGAAAAGGATATCAAAGAGATCCCGGCGCGCATCTTGAAGGCGGTGGAACTGGTGTCGGTGGACCATATGGACGAAGTGTTGAAAAAGGCCCTGGTCCTGGACGACCCGGAGAGCCTGTTCAAGGAGCCGACGTTGCCGGCCCCGGAGCCGGCCTTCCTGACCGCAGAGGTGTCCGGCGTAGAGGAAATCCAGGCGCATTGAGGGCGGGTTAGCGGTTAGCCTTTAGCAGCTAGCAGAAACCGGAGAAAAAACTTCAAAACTGCTAACTGCTTAGGGCGCACGGCACTTTCCCTCTTGACAGCAGGGCCGCTATGGGTGACTATTACCGGGGCGGGCGGATAGCTCAGCTGGAAGAGCATCGGCCTTACAAGCCGGGGGTCACAGGTTCGAGCCCTGTTCCGCCTACCAGTTTTTGGTTCAAAGTTCAAAGTTCAAGGTTCAAAGTTCAAGGTTTGGTTCAAAGTTTTGACGCCATCAAGTTTGGACTTTCAACCTGAAACTCTCCAATCGGGGGCGTAGTTCAGTTGGTTAGAACGCCGGCCTGTCACGCCGGAGGTCGCGAGTTCGAGTCTCGTCGTCCCCGCCAAGTAAATTCAAGGGCTTAGATGAAATTCTAAGCCCTTTTTCTTTTAATCAAAAATCCATTCCCCACACTATTCCCCACAAGGTTTCCCTAAACGAGGCGCGGGATTAAGGCCAAAGCCTCCCGTGAGATTTTATAACGATTCTTCCCTGAACAAAGGCAAGCACTCACCAGCTCCCTGGGTGCAAAGAGCAGGAAAATAAATTTGGCCGCCGGGCAAATAGGTCTTGAACCCCGGTGAGGTCAGCATCTCAAGGCCTGACCCGGTTTGCCGCGACGTTGAGGGCATAATCGGGGCCATATCCGCCAACCTCACCATTGCGTGCCCCCGGCAACTCCCTCACGCCCCAGAAATTTCGGAACGATTACTGAAATACTGCCAAATCGACACCCCGGAGCAGCCGCTCTATCCTGAAGATTGTTCCCCTGAAAACCCATTGGACTCCCGCCTCCGATACAAGATTTTTTACCAATTTTTTACTTGACGGCGTTTCCCAGTTTGTGTTTTAAATGCATATCCTTCCTTGGAAGGGGACGGACGGGCCGCAAGGATTGGCGGCGAGGTAAAGGCAAGGCAGGGCGTCAGGATAAAGCAGGTGCCACTGCCACCAGCAACCCTTCAAGTGCGCTAAGTGCAGCAGCTATATGCCCATCTTTTCAAAAGGAGGATTTTAAATGAAAGGTAAGCTCATTTTCAAACTGGGGGCAATCTCCACCATCTTGAGCTTTCTCCTGGTGGTCCCCGCCTTGGGTCAGACGGCTCAGACGAATGAGGATCTGGGGAAACAACTCAAGGATTATAAAGCGAAGATTTACGAGCAAATCAAAGCTAACCCGAATCAACAGAAGTCACTTGTAGCGGTGGAAGAGAAGTATTCGGTATCGCGCGGAGAAATCGTCGACGGCTCGAAGAAAGCTTGGGATAATTTGCAGGCCATGTTAGCAGCGGCCAAGCCTGACGAGGCGAAGGTCAAGGAGGCGGTAAGCGCCTACGTTGCCGCGCAGGCTAAGTTATTTACTTCTTTTAGGAGCGAGCTGGACGAGGAACTGGCCCTAATGAGCCCGATCCAGCAAGGCAATTATCTGGTGGCCATGGAACAATGGCGCCAGCAATGTATGCCAAAAGTATGTATACCAGTTACTAAATAGAATCCTGGGAACTCTATCAAGGGACCAGAAGGAATCAGTTATTTAACTTACGGATGCCTGTCTGCCGAGATCGAGACAGTGAGAGGAAACTATGGCAGAAGCTAAAAGTGAGGTCCTTCGTGAAATCCTGGAGGAGATCCGCCAGGAAGAGAAGAGGCGGGTAGCATTCCCGTTCTGGGGCAACTGGCACAACTGGCGCAACTGGCGCAACTGGGGCAACTGGCACAACTGGATGAACTGGTGGACGTGATCTAGAGCCTATTTCAAAACTTGTCTTAGGCTGTAAATACGGTTTCTCACCCATGTAATGGTAGGATACGGCGATTTAAAGCGCCCCTTTCTTTTAGGGGGGGTTAGGGGGATATCTAATCCCCCCATACCCCCCTTTATAAATAGGGGGTAATGATTCAAGTTGATGTCGGAATGCGTTTTGAAATGACTTCTAGTCGTTCAGTATTTTGATCACGTTAATCACCTGGCATTAGACCGTCCAAAACTGTATAATACGTCCAGTGCCTCACATTCCTTTTCATTCCCAGTGGTGGAAAATCTCTTCCCATGCAACTATACGGTCCTGATTGGGAAAAACAGCAACCGGTGGTGCCCCAAATCCAGGTAACTCGGAACTGCAACCTGGCATGCGGATATTGCTTCCAGGAGCATTCCGGGGGCATTATCGGCCTCTCCACGGTTGAGACGATTCTGCGCCGTGTCATCGCCCATAATCTGGCCGTTGATCCTCTTACCAAGGTAATTCAGATCTACTGGCACGGCGGTGAGCCCCTCCTGGCGGGCCTCGATTTTTTCCGCGCCATCATCCGCCTTGAGGCTCAGTATCCCGAGCTTTCTTTTGAAAACCGGATTCAGACCAACGGGACCCTCATGAGCGCTGATATGGCTCGATTGCTCGCCGAAAATCAATTTCAGGTGGGCTTCAGCCTCGATGGGCCCAAGGAGATTCACGATCGGTACCGGTGTTTTCGCGGCTCGCGGTCCGGATCTTTTGATGCCGCCCGGCGCGGCATTGAATGTTACCGTGGTTGCGCCGGGGCGGACCGCGTGGCAGTGATTGCGGTGGTTACCCGGGCGAGCATCGACCGCGCTTTCGATCTGTTTGAATTCTTCAAGGAATTGAGAGCAGAGGTTCAGCTGGATATCTATGACGTGCGCTGGCTGGACACGATCCCGGAGGCCGGCGAGGTTTCAGGGTTGTCCGACCTTGCCCCGCTGCCGGAAGAAGTGGGACGGTTTTTGATCGAATTGTTTGATCTCTGGTTCTGGGACCAGGAGAGGCAGGTAGATTTCAAAGAGTTGCGGCAAGAAGTCAAGATGATCCTGCAGCCGGAAATCAATCTGGGCGATCCCTTCCACAAGAAACGGTGCGACTTCCGGCGCCTTATTTTCGCCCCCAATGGCAGGGTGTTCAGCTGTGACCAGTGGGTGAATGATGAGAAGACGGCCCTGGGAGATATCCACCAGGATTCCCTGGAGACCATTTTGACGAACAAGGCCGTCCTGTGGGAAAAGATCAAGCAGAGGATTCGGCGGTCCGGGAAACATATAGCCTGTGGAGGCTGTGAATGGGGCCGGCAGTGTGGCGGCGGGTGTCTCACCTGCATGAAATACAACGCTATGCTGCTCCGCGCCCGGTCAGAGGGACTGCCTGACCACCGCTGGACCGACGCCGTCCTCCCCCCCGCCTGGAATGAGATCCGCGGTGAGACGTACTTCTGTGCGGGGCTGAGAGCTTTCCGTCACCACCTGCAGGAAGCCGTCCGGCGGGAGCTCGCCAATGCCGGTTAAGGCCAACGATGCCTTCACCCTTATCCTGGAGCCGGTGCAGCGCTGCAATCTAAGCTGCCTCTATTGCTATTCGGACGGTGCCGGGGCCGGCGTTATGAGCCGGCAGACGCTGCAGACGGCCTTGGAAAAAACGGCCCGCTATGCCGAGCGACATGGGTTCAGGGAAATCCATATCCTCTGGCACGGGGGAGAACCCCTCCTGGCAGGCCTCGGGTTTTTCAGGGCCGCGCTGAAAATTCTTGCCGGGCTTTCCTCGGACCTGAGATTCCAGCATTATCTCCAGACCAACAGCCTGCTCCTCGATTATGACTTTTGTGCTTTTTTCCAGGACCACGAGTTCCAGATTGGTATTAGCCTCGACGGCCCCCAAGTCTTGCACGACTCGATGCGCATCGGTGCAGATGGGCAGGGAAGCCACGCGGCGGTTTTAAGGAAAGTTCGCCTGCTGGAAGACCAGGGCGTGTCCGCGGGGTTCAACGCGGTCATTACCCGGCGGAGCCTGGGTCAGGAGAAGGCAATTTACCGGTACTTTCAGGGTCTAGGGTACGGTTTCCGCGTTAACCCGATGATTCCAGGGCGCAACCCAGAGACCTCTGCACCATACTTGCTGCAGCCAGGGGAATATGGCTCATTTCTTTGCCGCTTATTCGACGAATGGGCTATTACGGAACGCCAGCGGGTCATGGTGTCGCCTCTGGAACTGTACCTGGAGGCAATTCTTGGTGGCGTGCCTTACGAATGTCAGCAGCAAGGAACCTGTGTCGGGTCGCACCTCGGAGTGAAACCCTCTGGAGCTGTCGAGCTGTGCAGCCGGTTTGAGACCCACCTCTTAGGTAATATCCACGACAGTGAAATCCAGGAATTGCTGGCTTTACCCTTCTGTGAAGATATTCGGCGGCGAACAGAGACGCTTTCAGCCTGCCACAACTGTAGGCACTGGCCCATCTGCCACGGCGGGTGCCCCCTCAACGCCTTGGTGTTTAGTCATGACCATATGGCCAAGGACCCTTTCTGCAAAGATTATCAGCTCATATTTGCCAGAATCCATCGAGCCCTGGCAGACCTGCAAAACAAGTCCCACGCCTGCCCAGAGCCATGAGAGCCTGGATTACCGGTATCATCTCACGCTATCGCTTCCCTTTGACGCTATTAGTTATCGTGCAGCTCGGCTGCGGGGTGCTCATCGCGGTGCAGCCGCGCTACTATCAACAGCTGGTAAGCCTTGCCATAAATGGCCAATACGCCAATCTTTGGACCACGGGGCTGCACCTGCTCACGCAACTAGCCCTTATCTTCCTGGCCATCGCAGTGCTGCAAGGGATTGGCGGGTACACCGGCACCGTCTTTTCTTTCAACCTGCTCAAGCAGCTGCAAACCGATTTTTTTGATAAGGCCAGCCACCTGCCCCTGTCCTATTTCCAGAAGCAATCTGCCGGCGAATTTTTTACCAAGTTCACCAGCGATATTGCGCAAGCCCAACGGTTCTTCGCTGATTTTCTTCCCGGGGTCGGGCGCGAACTCATCACCGCGCTGGCGGTGACGGTCGTCCTCTTCTATTTCTGCCCAGCCTCGCTTACCTTTGCGGCCCTTGGCATCGTGGGCCTCACCGTGCTGCTGGTGAGCGTCCTCAACCGAATTATGGGTATTTATGCGAGGGCTCAGCGGGCCACGTGGAGCGAAATACAGCGGGTCTTCGACGAAACAATTCAGGGGATCGACACAGTCAAGGTACTGGCTGCCGAGGGGCAGCAAGCAGCACATTTCCAGAGGCACACTACCGGACTGAAGAAGCTTTCTGTACGAGCCGGGGCGGTGCTCTCGGTATTTTCCCCCGGCATTGAGCTGCTCACCCAACTGGGCGGCTTAGGGTTGGTGGCCATGGCCTATTACCTAATCGCCCGCGGTAAGATGGGTCTCGAGCCTTTTTTGCTTTTTTTCTTTTATGCCACCCTATTGCAGATGTCGGTCACCCAACTCACCAGGTTGCTGGCCACCGTGCAGACCGAATTCACCGGGATTCGACATCTGGCCGGATTTCTAGCTGAAGCCCCGGAAGCGGAAGATAGCCACCCCACGGTAACTCTGCCTAACCAATCCGTCGCCATCGAGTTATCCGGTCTGACCTTCGGTTACCCGGGAGGGCGGCGGCTCTACAACCGGGCGCACCTGCTTATTCCCGCCCATTCCGTCACCGTCATTGGCGGCGAAAGTGGCAGCGGCAAATCTACTCTCATCAATTTGCTCCTACGCCTTTATGCACCCCAGGAAGGAGTCATCTCCATCGGCGGGATCGACATCCGGCAGATTTCACGCGCTGAGCTGCGGAGGAAAGTTGGGGTTGTCACCCAGAATCACTTTATTTTCCAGGAAACGCTGAGAGACAACCTCCTCATCGCACAGCCGGACGCGAGTGACCGACAGATTTTGCAAGCCCTTGAACGCGCCCAGTTAAAGGACTTTTTGGCGCGTTTGCCTCAGGGCATTGACACCGTAATGGACCCGCGCGGCATCGGGGCCAGCACCGGCGAGAGGCAACGGATCTGCATCGCCAGGCTGCTATTGAGAGAGTCGCCGGTCATGATCCTGGATGAACCATGGTCAAACCTGGACGACAGGGCACGCAAACTCCTTGCCGAGGTCGTCAACGCTTGCAAAAGCACCGCAACCATTTTAATTCTAACCCATGAGCGCCATCCGGCACTCGCCGTTGATCGACTGTACCATTTAGACAGGGCCCAAATGATCTTAATCCAAGAGGACCCTGCTGCAACCTAAAGAAGCCTTTTGCTTAATATCTGCAGCCGCATCAATTTTTAACCTTTCTCGAGCGAAACCTCCCGCTCCCGGCCAAACATGTTGTCCTAATCAGGCCCTCGGCGTGGGTCGGTGCATTCCAATGGTAAGACAACCATGAGCGGAAATGTCAACATTTCAGGGAACCTCGAAGGCGCCACCGGGGTGGCGTTATCTGTAATGTTGATGTGGGCGGCGCTATTTCTGCTGATAGCCTGGAAGACATCAGAACCAGTGGCAATATCGATTATGGCTCTGAAAACGATGATGCAACCAATATTGCCATGCCGGACACGTATATGTTAATGGCAATGTATCTCTTGGTGGCAATATTAATACTTCTGGAGCTATAGTGGATACCGGTAATATAACAATTAGTGGTAATGTTACTCTTGGCAGCAATGACCAACTCTGCCTATATTCTCTAAATGGTAATGTAACGATTTCTGGCAATGTAAGTTACGGTGGTAATTGTAGCGCAGTGATTTTCGCTTCCAAGGGTACGGTAAATATCAGCGGCAATCAATCATTTTATGGTTGTATTGTGGGGAATTCCCTGAATATATCCGGTAATGGTACGTTTAATTACATCGAATCAAAGGTATTACCTGTAAGCGATAAGCACGTAAGATTGATCAAATAGGCTTTTCCAAGGAATTTCCAGCCTGGAAGAATTGTCCGAACCCCTTGCCTTTCCTCTGAAATCTTGTCATCATTCGGCAGTCCCAAGAGAGGTTTTCAGGGCAGGATCATTGGTAAAAGGCTGCCAACTTATCCACCAGAGAGTTCGAATCTCGTCGTCCCCGCCAATAAAATCAAAGGGTTATCTCAAAGGGGCCAATCCTGTTTTTTTGGTTTTTGACTGATTGCCGCGGTGGATTCGATTTGATAGAATTAATTTGATTGAGGTTAAAGGAATCGCCTTATGTGTGTTGCCAGGACTCTGACTCATATTTCCGATGTCACCGGTTTTGACCGGGGTCCATATTTTGCCACCCCGGATAAGGTCAGGGCCTATTTCACCGTGGCAGTCATGGAGCTTAACTATCCCGGCTGGTCTAAAAAGACCGGCCTGCAGCAAGCCGATTTGGATGAAATGGCCGGAGCGGTGATCCATCACCGCTGGCACTGCCTGTTTTAACGCCTCCGGCCAGAGGCCGGCTGCCCATGAGTTTGACCAATGACTGACTTTAATCGAAATGGAGATGCAGATATGCAGTTTGAAGGCACCGACCGCTATTATCTGAATCCTGAGTTGCGGGAGATCGTCAATATCGCCATTGCCATGGAGAAACCGCTCCTGCTCACGGGCGAGGCCGGGACCGGCAAGACGCAGCTCGCCTTTGAAATTGCCCGGGCGCTCGATCTGAACATGGAGGAGGCCCGCTGCAAGTCCACCTTCAAGGGCGAAGAACTCTGCTACGTCTATGAC
>JBIOJX010000027.1:0-17609 GCA_044451265.1 Desulfobaccales bacterium | reverse complement strand
GCGCCCACCGCCACGCCGGCGGCGAAGCCCACCAGGCCGGGGACGAACCAGGAGGCCGGGTTGTAATAAGCCGGCTCGCAGCCCCAGGAGCCGCCGTAAGGGTCGTAGGCGGCGGCGTAGCCGTAGGTGACCGGTGCGGGGATGTAGGTCGTGTCGGTGGCATAGGCCGGGTAGTCATAGCCGGTGCCGTAGACCACGGTGTCGTCCTGGACGTAGGAGCCGGTATAGCCCGGGGTGTAGCCCACGTAGGCCACGTCGTCGGTGGCCTCGTAGACCTTGGCGTACTTGACGTTATAGTGGGGGTTGCTGGGCGGGATGGCCTCCACCTGGGCCGGGGGCTGCACCGACACCCGCCAGGGGCCGTTGGCAGAGTCGGCCTCGTACCAGACCCCCTGGTCGCAGGCATAGTATTTCGTACCTTCCTTGAAAACCGCCTGGCCGGTATTGGTGGCATATTCCATATCAGTGTTGGGGATCGGCTGGAATTTGGGATCACCGTCGTAGCTCACCTGGGTAGTGGCCTTTTTGCGGTCGATGGCCGCGGTCTGGGGAATGGAGTTTTCCAGGACCGCGTCCTGGGCCTGCGCGGTCCCGGCGACATTCACCAACACGAAGCCCTTGGTGGAACCTTCGGGAATCCGGGCAAAATCGGCGGGTAACTTACTGGGCGACACATAGGTCCAGGGACCGTCCTGCATGGATTTGCTGGCGAACCAGCGGCCGGAAAGCAGGGCGTAATAGAACTGGGAGGTGGTATCCAGGAAGACGTTGCTCTCGGTATTGCTGAGATAGAGGAGGCCGGTGCCGGTAATGGGGCTATATTGGGGCTCGCCTTCGGTGGCGATGAGTTCCGCCGGCTCCAGGCTGACGATGATCTGGGGCAGCTTGCCGCCCGCAGCCTCCACTTTCTGGGAGGCCGGCTGCTGCCCTTGGGCCAGCTTGGCCTCCAGGGCCTTAAGTCCCTCCGGCAGAGGGCCGGCGTCTTGCCAGGGACCCTTGACGTCAACCGCCTTGAGCCAGGTGTCGCCGCCCTTCAGGAAATAGGTTTTGCCGGCGGGATCATAGACCATGAGAAAGGGGGTATTGGCAACCCGCATGAGCTTGGAATCGGGAAGAGGCAGCAGCTTGGGCTCGCCGTCCAGCAGCACCAGGACCGCGGGGTTGGTGACGAAGATGATCTTGGGCGGTTTGGTCTGGAGACCCGCGTCCGCCGCCTTTTCTTTTTCTGCCAGCTCCAGCATGGCCAGCAGCCGGTCCAGGGCGATGGTATGGCTGCGGTCCTCAATTTCGCCGTTCAGGAAATCCTGAAATTTGGCAATCTGTTCCGGAGTGGCGTTAGGGAACCTGGTGTCGGTGACTTTGGCCTCGTCGATGGTGACCTGGCGGGTGTCCCGGTCGGTCACGGCCCGGGCCGTGATCCAGACCACCCCGAAGACCGGCTGTTTCCATTCCTTTTTCTGCACCGAGACTGCGGCCCGGGCCGTCAGGCGGTCGCCTTTGAAGGTCTCCAGTTGGGGCTGGTACAGGAGCACCGTGCCCTTGGCATGCTCGAAGCGTCGGGGCCAGCCCTCGCCTGCGGCCTGGGCCCAACTGCTGAGGGCCAGGGCCAAGGTCATGGCCGCCAAGGTGACGATCATTGGAAGAGCGGAAGCCTGACGCCGATTTTTCATGGTTCGACTCCTGGGTGGATTTGAGAGAAAGATAGTCATTGATCCTAGCCGTTGTCAGAAAAATTTAATTCAAAATGGCAATTTGGCCTGATTTTTTGAGGAAAGGAGCCCAAAACCGCAAAAAAAAAGCGGCCGTCAAGGCCGCGGGGAGAGGAATAAACGTCAATTTATGACTCAGGCTTCTTCTCCGTCACTTCTTCTTTGACCACGGGGATTAACGGGGCCTGTTCCCAGCCGCCGCCCAGGGCCTTGTAGAGGGCGATGAGGTTGGTATCCACGGTGCGGATGCTCTGGGCCAGGGCGTCTTCGGTAGTAAACAGAGATCGCTGCGCGATGATGACGTTCAAGAAATCCGACTTGCCGGCGAGGTAAAGCAGCATGGCCAGTTCCACGGCCTTGCGGTTGTTAACCACGGCCTCGGATAAGGATTTGCGGACTTCCTGTTGCTTGGCATAGGCCACCAGGGCGGTTTCTACGTCTTTCAAGGCGGTGAGCACGGTCTTTTGATAAGTCAGCAGGGCCTGCTCCGTCAGGGCGTCCTGAACCTTGACGCCCCACCAGAGGCTGCCGCCGGCGAAGACCGGCCAGGTGACACTGGGGCCGAAGGACCAGAATTTGGAGTCGGCCAGCCTTCCCAGCTTGGTCAGGTCACTGGACGAAAAGCCAAAGGTCCCGGTGAGGGAAAACACGGGGTACAGGTTGGCTGTGGCCACCCCAATGCGGGCCGTGGCGGCATGGAGTTGGGCTTCGGCCCGGCGGATGTCGGGACGGCGGCGGAGCAGGTCGGAGGGCAGGCCCACGGGGACCTCCGGTGGATAGGGAGGAATGGGGCCTGCCTTGATCAAATCTTTCTCCAGGACGGCCGGTTCTCGGCCCAAGAGCACCCCCAGGCTATAGATGGCCGCCCGGGCTGAGGACTCGAAGATGGGTATCGTGGCTGCGGTGGTGGCTACCTGGGCCCAGGCGTTGGCTACATCCAGCCCGCCCACAAAGCCGGCGTCATGCCGCTTCTGGATGATATCGGCATTGTGCTTTTGCGCCTCAAGGTTTTTACGGGCAATTTCGATCTGTTGTTGAAATCCCCGCAGGTTGACATAGTTGCTCCCCACGTCTCCCAACAGGGTGACCAGTACGTCGCGGCGGTCCTCCACGGAGGCAGTGAGATCGGCCCCGGCGGCCTCGATGTTCCGCCGGATGCCCCCAAAAATATCTATTTCCCAGGAGGCATCCAGACCCACCTGAAATAATTCCCGAAACGGCGCAACTGTAATGCCCTGGGAGGTTCCGCCTCCCGAAGAGCCGGAGGATCCGCCTCCCGAAGCGCCGCCAGTTCCGCCGCCGGAGGACCCGCCTCCCGAAGCACCAGCGGCTACGATGGGACTGTGGCTCCGTTCATAGAGGGCGGTGGCATCCACCGTGGGGAAAATACCCCCGACCGCCACCCCCAGGGACGCCCGGGCCTGGCGGATGCGGGACTCGGCCAGACGCAAATCCAGGTTGGCGCGGATGGCCATTTCCACCAGGGAAGAGAGGGACGGGTCCTGAAAGTTGCTCCACCAAGCCACCAGTTCAGCCGGATCGGTGGTGGTCTTGCTGGGGGTATCCTTGGTAACAACCTTCTGGCCGTTCCAGGCCTCCGGGACTTTGGTCTCGGGGCGCTTATAGTCCGGGCCCACGGCGCAACCGGCGGCGGCCAGCAGGCCAAGGGCCAGGCCTAAGCTCGGGAGAAGTTTGCCGCGTTTGGTGCTGCTATCGGCTTTCCTGAATATGAGCATATTCATTTCTTTGGTGGCACGTCTATTGAAGGCGGCCATGGGCCGCCCTGTAACTATTTCTGGGTGGCACAGGAGCACTCGCGTAGGCGACGCAGGCTAAAGCCTGCGGCTACCAAAAACAAGCATTTACATGAGAATAGCATATAAATACCTGTTTTATTCATAGCGCAAGGCAATAATCGGGTCCAGACGCGAGGCTTTCCACGCCGGATAAAAGCCAAACACGATGCCGACCGTTACGGAGACCGCAAAGGCCGCGACGATGGCGCCCAGGGATATTTCCGTCGGCCACTTCAGCAAGACTCTGACTAAGATGGAAATCCCCCGGCCGGCGATAATGCCCGCCACCCCGCCGCAAAAACAGAGAATGACGGACTCGGCCAGGAACTGCTCCAGGATGTCCCGGGCCCAGGCTCCTACCGCCATACGCAAGCCGATCTCCCGGGTGCGCTCCGTCACCGACACCAGCATGATATTCATGATCCCCACGCCCCCGACCAGCAGGGAGATCAGGGCCACCGCCAGCAGGAGCTTGGTCATCATGTCGCTGGTGGAAGACAGGGCCTTGGTCATTTCGGTCATATCCCGGATGTTGAAGTCATCAGGTTCATCCGGGCCAATCCGGTGCCGCTCCCGCAATATCTGGCTGATTTGCTTGATAGCGGCAGGGATTTCCTCGGTGGAGCGACCCGCGGTCAGGATCTGATCCACGTTGATAAAGCGCACCGGCTGGGGCGTATCCGCGGCCTGGGTCGCCGATGGTAGGGGATAAAGCTGGTTTTGAGCATTAGGGTAGATCTGGTTGAGACTATTCACCGTCGTGGAGGTGCTTGACCCGGAGGCACCGCCGCTGGCGCTCTGGTTGGCGGTCGTCGCGGAAGCGCCGGTCACCCGGAATTTAATCGTCGTCCAGGGGGCGAGCAGGAGATCGTCCTGATCCATGCCCATCATATTGGCGCCCTTGCCGGTGAGAACACCGACCACCCGGAAGGAGACGTTCTGGACGCGGATTTCTTTGCCGATGGGGTTTTCGCCCTGGAACAACTCCTTCACCAGCCTTTGGCCCAACACGCAGACCTTGCTGGCATTGCGGACATCCCGATCCGTGAACATGTCGCCCTCGGCCAGGCCCCATTCCCGGACGTCGAGCCAGGCGGGAGTGGTGCCATAAATAAAGGAGGGCACCCAGTTGTGGTTGCCATAAATGACCTGGGTCCGGGCCCGGACTACCGGCACCGAACCCTTGACCGCCGGAGACTCGTTCTGGATAGCCTCAGCGTCCTGGGGAGTGAGGGTCATGCTACTGCCGCCCCCGAAACTGACGCCGCCACTGGAGGCCGCGCCCGGCAGGATCATCAGATTGTTGGCTCCCATACTGGCGATGGTTGCCTGGATGGCGTTGGAGGAGCCGTTCCCGATCTCCATCATGGCGATGACCGCGGCCACGCCGATGACGATGCCAAGAGTGGTCAGGGCAGCCCGCATGACGTTGCGGCTCAGGCCGTGCAGGGCGGTGCGCACCATCCACTTGAACCGCAGCCACGCCAATCCCGAGCGCAGCTTTGTTCCTGGGCCCGCCGGAGGCGCTGAACCAACCTCCTTCTGAGTTTGGGGTTCTTCGGCTGCCACCATCCCATCGGTAATCCTGATGATACGTTTGGCGGAGCGGGCGACGCTGGCGTCATGAGTGACCAGAATAATGGTCACTCCTTCCTCTTCGTTGAGTCGCCGGAAGAGTTCCAGGACTTCTTCACTGGTCTTGGAGTCGAGGTTGCCGGTGGGCTCATCGGCGAACAGGATGGAGGGATTATTGATCAGGGCGCGGGCAATGGCCACCCGCTGTTGCTGCCCGCCGGAGAGTTGCGAGGGTTCGTGGTCCAGGCGATCTCCCAAGCCGACGCGCTGCAGCAGGTCTGCGGCCCGCTGGCGCCCCTCCCGGTCGGACAGGTGCGCCGCGGTGTAGGACAGGGGCATCATGACGTTTTCCAGGGCGCTGGTCCGGGACAGCAGGTTGAAAGTTTGGAAGACGAAACCGATCTTCTCGTTACGCAGTTGGGCCCAGGCATCGGCGTTTAGAGCGGTGACATCCTGCCCGTTCAGCCAGAAATCCCCGGAAGAGGGGCGATCGAGACACCCCAGGATGTTCATGAGTGTAGTCTTGCCCGAACCCGAGGTGCCCATGAGGGCGACAAACTCCCCCTGAGCAACCGTCAGCGAGATGCCTCTGAGCACCGGTACGTCGATCTCGCCCAGGTGATAAGTCTTATAAATATCTCGCAGTTCGATCAGTTCCATGGAGCTCTCGTTATCCACCTTTATCCGCCGGGATGGCGCTCTAGATTTGGGTGCTTATTTGGGAGCGTTAGCGGGCTTCCGCATGATTTGCGGGGCAAAGGGGCTGGCGCCAGGCGCTGGTTTCGCGGCCGGCTGGCCTTCCATCTCGCCCACCACCAAGGGGGTCCCTTCCTTGAGTTCGGTGCTTTCCACTTCCATCAGGCTGCCGTCGTTCAAGCCGAGGGTGACGTAAACCGGGCGCACCAGGGTTCCCTGGGGGACATAAACGACTCCGCGGGTTTGCTCCGCCTTGCCGGCCTTAGCCGCGGGCTTGCCCTGGGATGGCGCCTCGGGGTCCGGAGCCTGCTTGGGGCTCCCCCGGAACTCTGCCATTACCTGCGAAATCTTGGGGGTCCAACGAAGCGCGGCGTTGGGGACAAGCAGGACATTCTTACGTTCGCCCACAATAAAGGTGACATTCGCGGTCAGATACGGGTAGAGTTTGCCGCCGGAATTATCGGTATCAACCTCCACGGTGTAGGTGACCACATTTTGGGTCATGGTGGCGTTGAGCCTTATTTTGCCTACCTGGCCGGGAAAGACAACGCCGGGCTGAGCATCCACGGTGAAGGTGACTGGCTGGCCCGGTTTGATCCGGCCGATATCCGCTTCGTTGACCGAAACCCAAACCTGGAGACGATTCAGGTCCTTGGCCAACAGAAAGAGGCTGGGAGCATTGAGGCTGGACACGACGGTCTGACCGATGTTGACCCGCCGGTCCACGATGACCCCTTTGACCGGCGAGACGATGGTGCAGTAACTCAGATTTTTTTGGGCCCGTTGTAACTGGGCCTGAGCCAGATCGACGGCACTTTTGGCCTGGACAATAGCGGCTTTGCCAACTTCCACGTTAGCCTTGGCGACCTCGTAGGCCGCCTGCGCCGCGTCATAATCGGTCTGGGACAGGGCATCAGAGGGACCCAGCTTCTGGGCCCGGGCCCAGTCTCTATCAGCCTGGAAGAGTTTGGCCTTGAGCTGCAACAGGTTCGCTTCGGCGTTCACCACCGCGGCCTTGTTCTGCCCCAGTTGGGCTTTGGCCGAGGCCGCATCCGCGGCGTAGAGGGCGTCGTCAATCAGGGCCAGCACCATCCCGGCCTCGACGACGGAGCCGTAGTCAATCTCCTCGCCATTCTTATCTTTGCCAAAGGACACAATCCTGCCGGCGACTTGGGCCCCGATATCGACTACTTCCTCCGGCTCCACCGTGCCGGTGGCGCTGATCGTCGCCTGCAGGTCGCCCCGCTTCACCTGGACCGTCTTAAACCCTGCCGACGCAGATCTGCCGCGCAGCAGGTATCCCAGGAACAAGAGAGTGACAACCACCGCGGCGACCGCGATGACCAGGTTACGTTTGCTAAAAGGGAAATTCATAGTTTTGGTTCCGACATCCTCCGGCCAGACCAGGATAACCCGCGGAAACCCTTGCCGGCCCAGGTCAAAATAAGCCCCGCAAACATGGCCGAGGGAGACCAAAAGGGCTGCGAGTTTAATAACATTATGAAATGAATCCGTAAACCTGTCAATCTTGTTAGCAAAGTTATCATTAACATATTAACCATTTCCCGGATAACTATCGGCGCGGCAAAGGCGACCTCCCCGAATAATCGCTGGGTATGAGCAAAAACCGGAAAGGCTGAGGGATGGTGATTGGGCGAGGCCAGGGAGGGCCAGCGGGAATAATAAATTCTTTTGACAAATCGTTATATA
The DNA here is from genome assembly GCA_044451265.1 of Desulfobaccales bacterium. Lineage (GTDB taxonomy): Bacteria > Desulfobacterota > Desulfobaccia > Desulfobaccales > 0-14-0-80-60-11 > JAPLJC01. Next base: position 10,123 of record JBIOJX010000027.1, on the reverse strand, counting down.
TTTATTAGTTAATCATATAACTACTCCTATGAATGACTATTATAAGATCACCGATTCCCTGGGCTTTCATATCTACCGGACCGCTCTGGCCTTGAAGTCGGCCCTGCAGCGTTGTTTCCGGGAGAACGGCCAGGAGATCACCGCCGAGCAGTGGGGCATCATCCGCCACCTCTGGGAGGAAGAGGGCCTGTCGCAGCGGGAGATCGGCGAAAAGGCCTCCAAGGACAAGCCCAACATCACCCGGATGTTGGACGCCCTGGAGAAAAGGCGCCTCATCTTCCGCCAACCCGACCCCCGGGACCGGCGGAAGTTTTGCGTTTACCTCACCAAGGAAGGCAAGCAGTTGCACGAGCGGCTCTTTCCCTTAGTGAGGGACATGCGGGACCGGATCATCCAGAATCTGTCCGAGCCGGAGATCGACCTGCTCAAGGCCCTCCTTAGCAAGATCCACCAAAGCATCGCCCAGCCTTGAATCTCACCTTTTCTGAAAAATAGGGATTTTCTCCCCTAAGAATCAGGGAATCCCCGCTATACTAATCTGCCTTAATTCGCTAAATATTCTGCCAAAATAGATCGAAACGGCGAACTACTCCCCGAGGGTAAGGCGCAAAGTTAGTGAATCTCTTTTGGTTAGCGGTGACACCCTGACAGCTAAGGACGGCGAGAGAGGGGTATGGTGAATCTTTTTAAACAGTTAGACTATATTTTCTTCTTTTACGGTCTGGCCTTCATCCTCTTGGCGGCCATCTGCCAATACCTGAAGCGGAGAGCGACGCAACGGCTGGCCTGGGGGTGGCTGGGGAGCTTCGCGGTGCTGCAGGGCGGCAGTGCAGGTCTGGATCTAATGGCTTACAGCTGCGGTTGGGGAAACGAGCCTCTCATGGACTCGGCCAGGTTGATCCTCCTGGTGGCCTCGCTGTTGGCCCTGGTGGAATTCGGCCGGGCCAGTTTGATCGCCATCCGCGGCCGAGGTCCCGGCCGCTGGATCCTGGGCGCGCTCTTGGGCGTGGCTTTGCTGGGAAGTCCGGCCGGCTTTCCGGGACTGTTCGCGGCCAGCCGCTATGCCTTGGGTTTAGTGGGTGGTTTATGGGCTGCCGGGATTTTCTATTGGGTCTCAAAAGATGACGCCCCGGGAGATCGGGCGTTGCTGGGGGCCGCGGTGGCCATGGGCGGTTTTGGTTTGACCATGGGTCTGGTGACTGATCCGGCCCCCTTCCTTCCAGCCTCGATATTCAATACCGAAATTTTTCGCCAACTCCTGGGGATTCCCATTCAATTGGTGCGGGGCTTGCCGGCCGGCGGCGTCTGCGTTTGCCTGGCGCTGTTCGCCAGGGCGTCCCTGCTGTCCGAAGAGATGGATCGCCGGGTATGGCAGTGGGAGGTCAACCTGCTGCGGGGAGCTGGAGCCGGCTTAGTCATTCTGGTAGTGGCCGGCTGGTTTTTCACCCAGTATTTGGGACGAGACGCCCTCCTGGAATTAAGGAGCGAACAGGAGCACCAGGGAAAGGTCCTCGAACAAACCATGGCCAGCAAGATGGGGGAAATCGACCGTTTGGTCAGCGCCATGGCCGGCTCTCCCGCGATCACCTCCTGGATGGCGGCCCGAAGCCCCCAGAGCCTGCCGCAGGCCAACTCCGCCCTGGACCGCTATAGTCAAGTTTCGGCTGCCTCCATCTGCTATTTGATGGACACTAACGGTCTGACCATTGCCTCCTCCAACCGTGGCCATCCCGGTAGTTTTGTGGGCAAAAACTTTGGGTTCCGGCCCTATTTCCAGGAGCCGATGCGCGGGGCGCCGGGCCGGTATTGGGCCGTGGGGGTGGTCAACAAGGAACTCGGCTATTACGCCAGTTCCCCGGTCAAGGATGATAAGGGTAAGGTTATCGGGGTTGCCGTCATCAAACAAGCTATCAACGGCAGCGCCGAGATGTTCTCCAAACGGTCGATCGGTCTCATCATCGACGCCCGGGGGATAGTGGTCCTGGCCAACCAGCCGGAGATGCAGTTGCACAGCCTGTGGCCCTTGTCGGCGCAGGTGCGGGAGGAATTGGTCGCTTCCCAGCAGTTTGGCAAAGGCCCTTTTCCAGCCATCCTGGCGCGGGAGCCACAGAACGGGGAAGAAGGCCAGATTCAGGGGAAGCAACTGGTGGTGGACCGCCAGGCGTTTCCCTGGCAGGACTGGGCCCTGGTCACCTTGACCTCCATGCGGCCCGTCACCCAGGCCCGGCTGGTGGGTATTGGCGTGACCCTGTCGCTCTGCTTGATCTTGATCGGCCTGTCCACCATCTTCGGCCTGAATATCAATGCCGCGGCCCGTATTCAGAGATCGGAGAAGAGGTATCGAGAGCTTTATGAGACCATGCAAGACGGGTCGATCGCGGTAAGCCTGGAAGGAAAGATTACTGAAAGCAATCTCGCCTTCCAAAAGATGATTGGTTACTCTCCCGAAGAACTTAGTCAGTTAGCCTATGATGAGGTCACTCCCGGAGGTTGGTATCCGCGGGAAGCGAAGATCGTGGAAGAGCAAGTTTTAACCAGAGGCTACTCGGACCCTTATGAAAAGGAGTTTCGCCGCCAAGACGGGTCCATCTTTCCGGTGGAGCTGCAAACCTACCTGGTCAAAGATGACTCGGGAAATCCGGCGGGCCTGTGGTCGCTCATCAAAGACATTACGGTGCGCAAGCAGGCCCTGGAATCCCTGCAGAAGAGCGAACAGAACTACCGGCTCTTAATAAAATCCATGCCCTCCGTGGTCTTTAAAGGTTATGCCGATGGCAGCAGAGATTTCTTTGACAAGAAGGTCGAGGCCCTTACCGGCTATCCCCTGGAGGACTTTATCACCCGCCGGGTACAGTGGCCCGACCTTATTTGGCCCGAGGATAGCGGCCGCGTCGAACCGGACTTCGAGCAGGCCCTGGATACCGCCGACCAATTCTATCTGCGCGAATACCGCCTCAAGGCAAAGTCGGGACGGGTTGTCTGGATTCGGGAAAGAGGCCAGATAGTCCGCGCGGCACAAGGCCGGATTGATTATATCACCGGGACTTGTACCGACATCACCAAACAGCACGAGATGGCCGCCACCCTGGAGAGTCTGCGGCTGCAAAATGAGCTGATCTTGAACTCTGCCGGCGAAGGGCTCTTTGGGCTGGATCAGCAGGGCCGGGTCACCTTTGTCAACCCGGCCGCCCTGGCCTTGACCGGATACGAGGCTGCTGAGGTGTTGGGCCAAAACTTTCATGGGCTGGTCCATTATAAGAAGGCGGACGGCACCCCTTATCCTGAAGGGGAGTGCCCCATTAATGCCACGCTCCGGCACGGAGAAAGGCATCAGGCAGCCGACGATGTCTTCTGGACCAAGGCAGGTGAGCCCATTCCGGTGGAATATGTGACTACCCCCATCGAGCAAGGTGGTCAGATAATGGGGGCGGTGGGGGTGTTCCGGGACATCACCTGGCGCCAACGCCGGGAAGCGGAAATTAAACGGGCCTATCAATACCTGAATAACATCTTTGATAATTCGGCTGAATCCATCGGCATCGTCGATGCACAGGGGCTGATCATCAAGTGGAACAAGGCCTCGGAGGAGATTTTCGGCTACACCTCGGACGAGCTGACGGGGAAAACGGCCAAGGTGCTCTATGCCGATAAAGCTGAACTGGCCAATATGCTAATCTCATTGCGCCGAGAAGGTTACGTCAGACAATACGAAATTACCATGCGGAGGAAAGATGGCGGCACCTTTACCTGCAGTCTTTCCATCAGGGTGCTGCGTGACGATGACAACAAGAATATCGGCAGCGTCACCGTGGCGAGAGACCTGACTGAACAAAAAGACCGGGAAGAGAAATTACATACGGCCAATGAAAGACTCCAGGCCCTGGTTAACGAAACCGACCGACGTAACCGGCAGATGAGCCTGCTCCAGGAAATGAGCGATATCTTCCAGGCCTGTCAGACCTCCGGGGAAACTTATAGCGCCATCTCCCACTTCGTGCCCCAATTCTTTCCCGACTATGCCGGGGCGCTCTATATCCTCAATAATTCCGCGAATCTCTACGAGATGACGGCTACCTGGGGCGAAACCGCGGCCCTGGAGTTAGTCTTCGGCAATGATGAGTGCTGGTGTTTGCGGCGCACCCGGACCTTTCTGGTAGCCGATCCCCGCCACACCATGAACTGCCGACATGTCGCCGGCTCCCTACCCGGCAGCTACCTGTGCGTGCCCATGATGGCCCAGGGCGAAGTTATGGGCATCTTCCACTTGCGCCAGGCCAGCGCGGCATCCCCGGAGCAGATCCAGGCCGTCGGTCAGTTTGCCGGCGCGGTGGCTGAGAGGATGGCCCTGGCTCTGGCCAACCTGAAGCTCCGGGAGACCTTGCGCAACCAGGCCATCCGGGACGGCCTCACCGGACTATACAACCGTCGCTATCTGGAAGAGACCCTGGAACGGGAGCTGAGTAGAAATAAGCGTCAGGGAACCACCTTGGGGGTGATCATGCTGGACCTGGATCACTTCAAGGAGTACAACGACACCTATGGCCACCACGCCGGAGATGAACTCCTGTGCGCCCTGGGCCAATTAATCCAAGACCAGATTCGTCAAGAAGATATTGCCTGCCGCTTTGGCGGTGAGGAGTTTCTCCTGATCATTCCCGGGGCCCCGATGGAGATTGTCCTGGAGCGGGCCCACGAGTTGAACCTGAGCGTCAGACAGATCCACAAGCAGAGCCCCTCTTTAAGAGGCATTACGGTCTCCGCCGGGGTGGCGATCTTCCCGGCTCACGGCTCCTCGGGCAAAGAGCTGATCAAGGCCGCGGATGCCGCCCTGTATCAGGCCAAAGAGGCAGGTCGCGACCGGGTGGTGGTGGCCAGCGCCGAGCCCGCAGGCCTGGAGTTGGCCAACTAAATATCCCTGGCCACTTTGGGCCGGCAAACGTCGACGAGAACCTGGTCTCTTTTGCCGATCCTGAGGTCACAGCTTGAGATCCACTTCCACGAAGTTGTGCGGCGCCCAGGGACCGTTGTAGTCAAAGGTAAAATTGTTGTCGAAGAGCCTGGCCGCGGCAAATACCCCCTCTTCAAAGCGGTCCTGGACCTGGCGCCGCACCAGACAGGCCAGATGCATGACCTCGCCTTCATTACGGCAGCGATGGTGTTTAATTTCCTGGCAATAAGGGGCCAGGATGTCCGCCACCCGGTCGGTGTAGTTCTGCCGATCCTCGTTGAGGAGACGGTCGAACAGCCGCCCCAGTTCGATTTGGTCCTCCTGGGCCGGGCGCCGATGGAGGCCGAGGAAGCGATCCCGGGCGGCCCGCAAGTCGGGATGGGTATGGACGAAATATTCAAAGATATTGGGGACGTCCCAGGAGACCCGCAGGCCCATTTCCACCATCCCGGCCAGCCGTAGGAGCTGTCTGAGCAGGATCTCCTGATGGCTCGCCAGGATCGTCTGGATGGCCTGGGGACCGTCGGCGATGCTGCCGAAGGCCATGGGCAGCAGGGCGTCCGTGGAAGCCAACAAACCATGGAGGACCGCCTGCTGTGCGGCCAGGTGGCGGCGTTCCGGACGAATCTTGGCGTTGGGAATATCGCTCACCACCGCGGCGACCCGGCCGCTGGCGATGGCATACACGGGGGCCCCGTCGATGCCGGCCAGGTTATAGGCCCGCTGGCCGGTAGCGGGCACTATGGCGTATAAGTACCTGCCGCGTTTGGCTTCTGTGCCTGTCGCCATATCTGCTCTCTCGCTTCAGGGGGAGCCCAGGCGTAACCGCCGCGTTTCCCCATAATCCCACCGAGAAGCTCCCCAGGCGCCGGCGGTCCTGGTCCGCCGGCCGCAGGGTTGGCCCCTGGAAGCAGGTCAGGCGCGGTGGCTCTCGACGTTGCGTCTGGTCCGCTACTGGCCCAAAGTTCTTGCAGTGACATCGGCATCCCCTGCGATTAAGATAAAGGCTTTTTTTTAGAACCGCCGACGCCGCGGTCCCGGCTGTGGCTCTTCAGGGTGTCCTGGGGCCGTGACGCTCAGTGATGGGGATGGCGATCTTCGCCCGGCCGGCGGAGGGCCGGGTCCAGGGTGGTGCGGATGGTGGTGGCGAAGGCGTGTATATGCAGTTATCAACGGTGCAGATTGCTACGACCTGGTTCTTAATATTACTTCCAACCCTCCCTCGTTAGCCTTCGCCATGCAGAATAAGCCCGCTCCAAAAATAGGGATGAGGCTCATGTGACCTCACGGTTTGGCGAGCGATCTGGAGGGCCTGGAGCTTCGATTTACCTTCCTTCAGGGACTTAAAAAATACGCTGTAGAATTTTAGCGATTCTTCCACCGAAATGTTCCACAGGGCCACCATGACACTGCGGGCCCCGGCTTGCTGAAAAGCCCGGGCAAAATTGACCACACCTTCTCCCTGCATGACCTGGCCCACTCCGGTCATGCACGCCGCCAGGCTCACCAGGTCTGCGTCCAGCTGAAATTGCATCACCTTGCTGAAGGTGAGCATGCCATTATCCGGGGACTTGTTGCCCACCTGGGTCAAAACCAGCACCGGTTCCTTAATGCCGCCCAGATTGTTGGCCAGAAAGCCGTGGGTGCCAAAAAAGAAATACCGATACTGGTTGAGGTGGACCCGCAGGACCTCCGTTTCGGTGGCCTCCACATCCAGGAGCACCTGGGGCGGCTGCGGAGGCACTCCAAAGAGGCGGGCCAGTTCGGTCACCGTCTGGCGGGTCTCCGGCAGGGGTGGGAAGGTGACCCGGCCCCCGCCCGCGGACATGGTCAAGGCCTTATCGCCTTGGGCCTGGGCCAACTGCCCGGCCTGGCCCTGACCGGCTTTATAAGCCAGGTAGCGGGGGCTGTCGGCGTCATAGATGCAATCCCCCAGGGCAAACAGGGGCTTGGTGGCCCGGGACAGGCCCAACTGCCGGTTGAGGACCAGGATGGCGGCGGATTGGGAATAGGTCACGGGCCAGCGATCCCCCAGCAGAACACTCTTTTGCCAATCCGGCCCCGGCTGCACCACCAGGGCCTCAAAAGGGAAGGCCCCCAAGACCCCGTCCGTGACGATAATCAGATGCTGCCCGGGCGTGATCCCGGACAGCGCCGAGCCCAAGAGCAGGCGGTACAAAGCGGCGGCTTCGGTGACCGAGAAGCGCTGCAAATCCTCCCTTTTCAATCCGGGGGCCCGGAAAGGCGCCAGCAGGGCACCCAGGCGTTTCTCCAGGTCGACGCGGGTAACCGCCAGGCGGATGATTTGGGTGCGGCCGCCGGGCTCCACGCGAAACAGATAGCTCTCCTTATCCCCCAGGGTATATTCCAGCAAAATTTCTCCGGACTTCAGCGGCAGGTCCTGGGCCTTATACGGCTTAGGATAATACAGGGCGGCGTATCGGGGGGAGCGCCGGCGGAGTTCCTTCTCCAAATCCGACTGGTTTTTTTGCAAGGATTCCTGCTCCGCCAGATAGGCCACCACATCCCGGTCCCGGTGCCGGTGCGGGAGATAAACTGCATCCCATCTTCCCTGGAGGGCGTGCCACTTGGCCTGAAGCTCTTGTTCTTTGGCCGCCAGGTCCGGGGGAATATCTTTGCTCAAGCCCTCCCTGGCCTTGGCTGCCATGGCTTCCAGCAGGGCCCTGGCCTTGATGGACTCCGCAAAATAGAAGGCCGCGGCCTCCGCATCCTGGCCGTAAGGCTGGAAGGCCGCAGGCAGAGGCTCGCCTTCTTGGGCCATCTCCGCCAACAAGCCGATCAGTGCCAGGTAGGATTGGTAGTAGCCCTTCACCATGCCGGCCTCGAAAAAGCTGGACCGTTCTCCCGGAGTACGGGCCCGCAGCGCTTCGATGGCGTTGACGGCTTCCAGGTAGGCCGCGGCGGCCTCGCCCCGGCGGCCTAACCCCTGTAAGGCCGCGCCTCTCTGGGTATAATATTGGGCCAGGAACTGTGGTCGGGCCTGCGCTCTGGGGGCCAGGGTATCAAGGGTTTCCAAGGCCTGAGCGTAGCGTCCGGTGGAGAGATAGACTTCCACCATTCCGCCCAAGCCTTGCCGGCCGGATTTTCCCTTGTGGAAAGAAGCCTCGGCCTGGGCGTAATCCTGGCTCCCCTGTTGCAGTATGCCCAGGATGCGCTGGCTTTTGGCAGTCTCGGGATGGGTGGGTCCCAGCGCCTTTTCCTTAATTTTGAGGGCCCTTTCGACCAGGGGCCGAGCCTTATTCAGATCACCCTGCTGTTGATAGATCTGGGCCAGGAGGTCCAGGGTGTCGGCGGTTATGGGATGGTCCGGGCCCAGCGTTTTTTCCCTGATCTGCAAGGCCCGCTGGGCCAGGGACAAGGCCTGGGCATGGGCTCCGACCTGTCGTTTTAAATTTGCCAGAATGGCAAGGCTCCCGGCGGTTTCGGCGGAATCCGGCCCCAGGACCTTTTCCCGGATGGCCAGGGAGCGTTCCACCAGAGGGAGAGCCTTATCGTAGGCCCCCATTTCCGTATAAGCCCGCCCCAAGCCGGCCAGGGTATCGGCGGTCTTCGGGGCCTCCGGTCCGAAGACCTTCTCCCTGATCTGCAACGCCCGCTGATAGAGGGAAATAGCCTTCAAGAAGTTCCGGAGGCGCAGATGAATGTTGCCCAGCCTCTGGAGGCTGCCGGCAACCTCAGGCGCTTCGGGCCCCAGACTTTTTTCCTGCCGGATAAGGAGCTGCTGGGCCAGGCCCAGGGCCTCCTCGTATTTCCCGGCCTTGATCAAGGCATTGATCTGCTCGGAAAGCTTCCCAGGGTCCTCTTGGGCTTCTGAAACCACCTTCTCCTCGCCGGGGCGGAAACTTCCCTGGTCTCTATTTCCGTGCTGCCTGCTCCCCGCTTCCAGGTGCACGACGCCAAGACCGGAGAACATCGCGATGCAGACGATTACGGCAAGCTGGCGCATATCCCCTCCCTGCCTGGTGGCTCGATTAATCTCGCCCTTGGGTGGTCGGAGGCCTTTCGGGTTTTGGAGCTACCTGGGTCCTAACCCAGGTCTGGAGCCCTTTCAGAACCGGGTCTCCGGATTTCTGCCCCAACATCTTCGTAAGCAGCCGGTCCATTTCCCGGTATTGCCCGTTTTCCGCCAGGATGCCAAGCAGGTACATTTCCGGAGCATAATCCGCAGCCTCAGCTCTGTGCCGCCACTCTTGGTACACCTTATGGGCTTCGGCGATTTCCCGCTTGGCCTCATCCCGGGATCCGGATCGGGGCGCCGGACCACCTGATGGTGGTTGTCGATCGCCCCCCATGGTCCGGATGACCCCCGCATACTGGAGACTGCTCCGGGGCAAGGGCAGAGGGGCGGTGCCCATCTGGCGGGCTACCTTGACCGACACCATTTCCACTGCGGGCTCCCCTCCGCCTTCCGCCTGACTGGCGCCGGCCCCGGCGGTTAACAGACGCGGCCCTTTCCAGGTCTCCTGGCGGCCGGTATTGAAGTAGAGCACTTTGAGAACACCATTTTCCGAGAGCTTGAACCGGTCGCCTTGCCGCACCTTCATAAAGGCCTCGGCCCGGGCCGGCTGCTCCTTTTCCGCCTCGTTCCAATAAGAAACTTCTCCGGTGAGCCCGGTGACCAGGCCCACATCCACCGCGGCGGTCAGGGCGACGGCGGCCCACATTGCCAGGAACGTCAAAACTGCCGGGAGGAGAAATTTCGCGGCAACTCCTGCATGGTTGCGCTCATCCATCTGCCAGCCCTCAATGGTATTGATTCTCGTGGATATTAGTCTCCCCGGGATTCGGCAACCCGGGTTCAACCCCCAAAACCTCATAAACCTCCACCGCCGCCTGGTGGCCTTTGACCCGCATCTCCTGCCTGCGCCCGGTGATGACCTCTGCTCCGGCGGCGGCTATGGTGGCGCCGCTGGCAACCACGGTCCAGCCGAGTTCTTTGGTCAGGCCCTCCAGGCGGGAGGCGAGGTTGACCGTGTCACCGATGGAGGTGTATTCCAGGCGCCGGGGGGAGCCGATGTTGCCCACCACGGCCTCGCCGGTATGCAGGCCGATACCGATGTGGAACTCCGGCAGCCCCCTATCCGGAAAGCGCCGTACCATCCAGTCCCGGAACTCACGGGCCCTGGAGGCTATGCTCAGGGCAGTGCACAAGGC
>JBIOJX010000026.1:0-17937 GCA_044451265.1 Desulfobaccales bacterium | reverse complement strand
GTACAGGGTGCGGCCCTGGCGCTTGATGAGGAAGCGGACGGTAGACTCCTTCTTCAGCTTGCCGACTGCGGTCTGGAAGTCTTTGGCGGTATTGATTACCTGGCCTTCGACCTCCAGCAGGAAGTCGCCGGGTCTGATGCCGGCGTCCGCGGCCACACTGCCCTGCTCCACCCCCACCACCAGGGCGCCTTTGGTATCCCGGAGGCGGAAGCGTTTGGCCAGGTTGGGGTCGATATTCTTCACCACCATTCCCAGGGGGGCCTCTTCACCGGCCCCTTCTTCTTTGGCCTGGGCGGCCTGCTTCTCTTCCTGGAGTTCGGTGATGGTAAGAGAGAGGTCTTTTTCCTTGCCCTCCCGCAAGACCTTGACCGTGGCCTTGGCCCCCGGGGCAGTATCGGCCACCAGGCGGGGCAGGTCATTCATTTCGTGGATGGGGTGGCCGTTGAAGGCGATGATGATGTCACCCCGGTGAATGCCGGCCTTTTCCGCCGGCGAGTCGGGAAAGACCTCCGCCACCAGGGCTCCTTTGGGTTCGGGGAGGCCGAAAGATTTGGCCAGTTCCGGGGTGACGTTCTGCACCTGGACCCCGATCATGCCCCGGACCACTTTGCCCTTTTCTTTCAGTTGCGGAATCACCGAACTGGCCATGTTGCTGGGAGTGGCGAAGCCGATGCCCTGGCCGGAAGCCAGGATGGCAGTATTGATCCCCACCACCTCACCGCTGAGGTTGAGCAGGGGGCCGCCGCTATTGCCGGGGTTGATGGAGGCGTCGGTCTGGAGGAAGTTATCATAGGGTCCGGCGCCGATGACCCGGCCCTTGGCGCTGATAATCCCCTGGGTGACGGTATGGCTCAGGCCGAAGGGATTACCCACCGCCATGACCCAGTCACCCACCCGCACCGCGTCAGAATCACCCAGCTTCAAGAAAACCAGGTCGGCCGGCGGATTGCTGATCTGGATCAGGGCCAAATCGGTCTTGGGGTCCCGGCCCTTGATGGTGGCCTTGTAATCCTTGCCGCCGATGAGCTTCACGGTGATTTTGTCGGCGCCCTCCACCACGTGGTTATTGGTAATGATCAAACCGGCGGGGTCGATGATGAAGCCGGAACCCAGGCTGCGGGTCTTGAAGGTCTTGGGCATCTCCCCGAAGAACTTGTCAAAGAACTCCCGGAAGGGGTCCTCCTGTCCGAAGGGGGAAGGCGTGCCCGGATGGGGTCCCGGTTCCTGCCCGGGTCCCTGCCCCGGCATCTGTCCGAGAAATTCCCGGGCCTTGTTCTTCACGACTTTTTCGGTGCTGATGTTGACCACGGCGCCGCTGGTCTTTTGGGCCAGTTCGGCAAAGGTGTCACTGGTGATGGGTTCCGATGCCAGGCAGACGCCGGGGGTGAACGCCCCGGCCCCCAGCACCAGCAAGGCCCAGATCAATATCAGGCTATTTACCAGACTGTTTCTCTTCATCCTTCTTCTCCTCTGTTTTCGGACCGGGCGCTTCGCCGGTCAAAGGCGGCATGGCCGCTTTTTTGCCCACTATCACCAGCAAGTAATCGTCGGGATGGAGATATTTTTCCGCTACTTTCCGGATATCCTCCGGGGTCAGGTGCCGGATCAGATCCGGATATTTCCAGGGATAATCCAGCCCCAGCCCGTAGGCTTCCACATAGGTCAGAAGCCAGGCCCGCTTGCCCAGTGAATCCATATTCCGGGCGAAGCTGCCGATAAAATAAGTCTTGGCGTCCTCCAGTTCCTGGGGTTTCACCGGCTCAGTCATCATGAGTTTGATCTGCGCCACCACTTGTTGGATGGCCTCGGCGGCGCTGGGGTTCTTGGTCTCCAGGGACACGGTGAAAGGGCCGGGTTCCAGACCCGGACTAAAGGCGCTGCCGACGCTATAAGCCAGGCCGCGCTTCTCTCGAATGTCTTCCATCAGGTGGGAAGAAAAGCCGCCGCCTCCCAGGATATAATTCATCACCTGCACCGCGTAAAAATCCGGGTTCTGCCGTTTAATGCCCAGGCTTCCCAGGATGATGTTGGCCTGGCTGATGTCCTTGTCGATGACCACGACCTTGCGCTGCTGCAAGGGAGGAATGGGCGGCAGCTTCAAAGGCGGGAGGGGCGCCGCCGTCCAACTCCCCAAGGTCTTGGTCACCACCTGGCGGGCCTCGTCCGGGGTCAAATCTCCCACCACGGCCAGGATGGCATTATTGGGCCGGAAATAGGTCCGGTGAAACTCCGCCAGGTCCTTGGGGGTGATGGCGTTCAAGCCCTCCGGAGTGCCCATCACCGGATGGCCGTAAGGGAAGTCGCCGTACAGGTCTTTGGCGAAGGTGCGGCTGGCCACCACCATGGGTTCATCCTTTTCGCTCTCCAGGGCGGCCTTATATTGCGCCACCTTCCGCCTTACCTCATCCTGGGCGAAGGTAGGATTCAAGAGGACGTCCTTGAAGAGTTCCAGGCCGGGCCCCAGGTCTTTTTTTAAGACGGTCAGGCTGACGGTGGCAAAATCGTCGCCTCCCCCCGCTTTGAGATGAGCCCCCAAGAAATCGAGTTGCTGGGCGATCTGGGTGGCGCTGCGACTCTTGGTGCCGCTCAAGAGGAGGGCGGCCGTAAGGTTGGCCAACCCTTCCTTGCCTTTGGGCTCCTGCAAGGTGCCCGCCTTGACGATCAGGTGCAGGGTGACCAGGGGCAGCCCGCTTTGTTGGGAAAAGAGCCAGACCAGGTCATTGGGCAGCTTCTCCCGCACCCCCAGGACCTGGTCGGCCGCCGCGGCCGGCCCGAGCCCCCATAAGGCGGTGAGCATCAATACCAGGAGCAGGGCGCTGATGCGGCGCCCCGGCCTCAAATCCCAATTTTTCGAGCTACGATGCATGGAAAGTAATCCTGATTAAATAAGCATTTAAACAACGGGCCCCATCCCCCACGGAAAACGCCAAACTTGCTCTTACCTGATTTCTCCAGTGGGGTGGTAACGCTCCACCTTGGGTTTGCCGGTTTTCACCGGCACCAGGAGGCCCACGGTGCAGTTTTCGGCCACCAAATATTTCTTGGCCACCCGCCGGACATCTTCGGCGGTCACCTGCTGCATCTTGGGAATGAATTCCTTCAGCAAGGTCCAGTTGGCCACGGTGGCGGTGCGGCCCAGCAGCATGCCCCGGTAAAAGATGGAATCCAGGGACATGTAAAATGAGGCGGCGGTCTGATTTTTGGCCTTTTGCAGCTCGGTGTCGCTCACCAGCTCGGTTTGCAGCTTCTTGATCTCCGCGCCCAGAGCCGCCTCCAGCTGGGCCACGGTCTTGCCCGGCATGGGTTGCGCATCGATCATAAAGACGTAGGGATCAGTGGTGTCCAGGTTGTAATCCACCCCCACCTCCAGGGCCAGCTTGTCTTTATAAACCAGATCGTTATAGAGCCGGGAGCTACGGCCTTGGGAAAGGATGCGGTTGAGCAACTCCAGGGGGTAGGCGTCCTGGTCCTGCCAGTTGGGGACGTGGTAATTCAGCAAGATATTGGGGAACTGCGCTTCCCGATGCACCTCCACCCGGCGTTCGCCGAATTGCTGCGGTTCCTTGGCAGTGACCTTGGGGGGCTCCGGCCCGGCCGGTAAATCCCCGAACGCGGCCTCGATCTCCTTCAAGGCCTCCTGGGGCTCGATGTCCCCTACTACCACCAGGGTGCAGTTGTTGGGCTGATAAAAGCGGTGGTAATAATTCTGATAATCCTCCAGAGAGATGCTCTCGATGTCATGGAGCCAGCCGATTACCGGCCACTGGTAGGGGTGGGCCTCGAAGGTGGCGGCGGTGGCGGCTTCCAGCATGAAGCTGCCCGGGTCGTCTTCGGTGCGCAGGCGCCGCTCTTCGATGACCACCTTTTTCTCCAACTCGAAGTTCTTCTCATCGACGTTGATGCCCTTCATCCGGTCGGCTTCCATCTCCAGCCAGCGTTTAAGCTGATCCTTGGGACCGGTTTCAAAAAAGGCGGTATAATCCCGGCTGGTGAAGGCGTTGTCCGAGCCTCCCACCCGCTGGACTTCCTTGGAAAAGAACTTAGGTCCGTACTTGGTGGTGCCTTTGAACATCATGTGTTCGCTGAGGTGGGAGATGCCGGTCTTGCCCAGGCACTCGTTGCGGGAGCCCACCTGATACCAGAGCTGGATAGTGATGATGGGAGCCCGGCTCTCCTTGAGGAGGAGCACCTTGAGGCCGTTTTTCAATTTATGCTCCACCACCTGATTGAAGAGGTTGGCGCTCTCCTGGGCCCGCAGATTCTGCGCCAGGCCCAGGCAGATGGCCAGCAGGAGAGCTATCAGGAGGAAGCGGCGGGAGGCCGGGACGGCGGCTTGAGGCCGACGGCGGCCGTCATGTGGAAGACTGGCTGATAAGGTCATAAGATATCTGTCTGCGTCTTGGAAATTAGACCGCTCCAGGCGGCTTCTTATATTTTTTCCTGCGTCCGCCACGGCGAGAGCAGGCTGAAAACCATGTTCCTTAAAATCCTTAAAATATAATTTCTTCTGGAATAATTCAAGGGAAGGCCATGGCATTATGTGCTGGGAGATGGGCTAGAAAAATTATTTTTCGGCCAGCGGCCTGACCCGGTACGGCCGGATAATCCAGGTAACCAGGGCCGCCGCAGCGGCCCCGCTCAGATCCAGGCCCACGTCCCTCAGGCTGCTGGTGCGGGAGGCAAACAAAGCCTGACGTCCTTCGTCCATCAGGGCCATCGCCAGGCAGACGCCGAGGGCCAAAGAGAAGGCCCGCCCCGAGGTCCAACCCAGTTGGCCGCGGCAGGCCCGAAACCACAAAAAATAGAGGCAGGCGTAATTCCCGAAGTGGCCGATCGTTTTGCGCGCATAGAAATGAATCAGGTTAATCCGGGCTGGGGGCAGGGGTGGAAACCAGGACAGCAGCCATTCCAGGATGCTCCCGGTATTTTTGGTCGATCCCAGGTCGCCGGACATGAGCAGCACCACCCCGCACCACGCCAGGGGCGGCAGCCAGTACCACAGGAAAACTCTGCTCCGCAGCCAGGATATTTGCAAATCCGCAAGCCTTAAGCACCCATCGCCTGGTACTTTATATAACAGCATTATGACTAGTTTCCGGCGACTATTCCGGAGAAATTTGGATAATATATCATTATTTCAGCCCAGGATGGCCTCCACGAAGGCCTCGGCGTCGAAGGGCCGCAGGTCCTCCATGCCTTCCCCCACCCCGATGTAGCGCAGGGGGATGCCGGTTTCGTGGACCACGCCCAGGGCCACACCGCCCTTGGCGGTGCCGTCCATCTTAGTAAGGATGAGGCCGGTGAGGCCCACGGCCTCGTGGAAGAGGCGGGCCTGGCTCAAGGCGTTTTGGCCGGTGGTGGCGTCCAGGACCAGATAAACCTCGTGGGGGGCGCCCGGGAGCTTCTTGACCGCGGTGCGGTGAATCTTTTTCAGCTCCTCCATCAGGTTCACCTTGGTATGGAGCCGCCCGGCGGTGTCGACGAAGACCAGGTCCACGCCTCGGGCCTGGGCCGCGGCCAGGCCGTCAAAGACCACCGCGGCGGGGTCGGAGCCGGTCTTCTGCTTGATGACCGGGGCGCCCACGCGCTCGCCCCAAATCTCCAACTGCTCCACCGCCGCGGCCCGGAAGGTGTCGGCGGCCACCAGCATGGGGCTCAGGCCCTGGAGCCGGGCCTGGCGGGCCAGCTTGGCGATGGTGGTGGTCTTGCCCACGCCGTTGATGCCCACCACCAGCACCACCCAGGGGCGGGCCGTGATTTCCGGCGGCGGCGGCGCAGTGAGCAGGGCCACCATTTCGGCCTTCAGGGCGGCTTTCAGCTTTTCTACGTCGCCCAATTCGCGGCGGCGCAGCTTATCGTGCAGCGCCTGAATGAGGAACAGGGTCGTCTCCACCCCGATGTCGGCGGTGATCAGCAACTCCTCCAACTCCTCCAGGAGGAGGGCGTCCACCTCTTTGCGCCCTTTGAGGAGGCGGTCCAGGCCGCCGGCGAGGGTCTCCCGGGTGCGGCTGAGGCGCTCCCGCAGGCGCCGGAACATGCCTCTGCGCGGCTCCAGGGCCTCCTCTTCTGGTTCTTCAGGGGCTTCTAGCCCTTCCTCCGGGGTCTCACCTGCCGCCTCCGGTTCGGCGTCCAGGGCAGCCTTCTGCAGGACCAGGGCCTCGGCGCAGGAGGCTTCAAGCTCCGAGCTTTCAGAACCATGCAATAACCGGCTAAAGAAGTCTTGATGAGCGCCGGACTCAGGTTCGGGAGCTTCTCCGGTCTCCGGAGACTCCGGCGCCTTTTCCTGGCCGGTCTCTACGGCCGGCGCGGCCAGCTCCTGCGGAGGGGATTCCTCAGGCGGGACTTCCGGGGAGGGGTGGGCTGCTTCCGCCTCTATGGGCTCTGCTTCGGGAAGCAGCAGCTCTTCGGCGGGCTGGGCCTTGCGGAAGCGGGCGAAAAAGCCGCGGCGAGGTTCTGCGGAGGTCTCCTCCAGGGGCTCTGCCGGGGATTCGGCGGACGTTGCTTCGGCTAAATCCGGCGGGCCGGGCTCGGCGGGCTCTGCTTCGACCTGCTCCGGGGCCTCAACGGCCGCGGCCGGGCTCTCTTCCAGGGCAGCCTCGCTTTCCGCCCGGGACTTCTGCCGATCCTTATCCTGGCGGCGGAACCAGCGGCCCATGTTACGCGGTAGTGATCCGGGAGAAATCGGCCATCTGCAAGAAGGTGGCGCTGATACGGGCCAGCAGGCTCAAGCGGTTGCGCCGCACCCGTTCGTCTTCGGCCATGACCATTACTTTCTCGAAGAAGGCATCCACTGGGCCGCGGAGATTGGCCAGGGCCTTGCAGGCCGCGGGGTAATCAGCCTTCTCCAGGGCGACGGCCACCGCGCCTTCCATTACCGCGGTGGCCTCCAGGAGCAACCGCTCTTCCGGGTATTCCAGCAGTAATTCGTCCACTACGCCGGCCTCGGCCCCCCGGGAGATATTGATCACCCGCTTGAAGGCCACCGCCAGGGCGGGGAAATCCGGGCTTTTGCGAATCTCTTCCAGGGCCTGGACCTTGTCCACCGCAGCCACCAGATCGCCGCCGCCGGCCGCCAGGACCGCGGCCACGGTCTCCTGGCCGAAGCCTTCGGCCAGCAGCAGGTGCTGCAGCCGGGTTTGGAGGAAGTCCAGCACTTCCAGGGCAGTCTCTTCCGGGGTGCGGCTGATTTTGGCCTTGAGCAGCTCCAGGCTCTCCCAGACGATCTGCGGCAGGTCCAGATGCAGCTGCTGGGCCCGCAGGATGCGAATGATGGCCAGGGCGTGGCGCCGCAGGCCGTAGGGGTCGGCGGTGCCGGTGGGGTTCAGCCCCACGCCGAAGAAACCGCAGATGGTATCCAGCCGGTCGGCCAGGCCCACCAGGGCGCCTACTAAATCCCCAGGCAGGATGTCATCGGCGTGGCGGGGCAGGTAGTGGCTGAAGAGGGCCGTGGCCACCTGCGGGTCCTCGCCGGTAAGCAGGGAGTATTTCTCGCCCATCACCCCCTGGAGGCTGGGGAACTCGCCCACCATCTCGGTGGTGATGTCCGCCTTGGCCAGGGTGGCGGCCCGATAAACCTTATCCGTCAGTGTCGGGGCCAGTTGACACATAGCCACCGCCAGATCCCGGAAGCGCTCCATCTTCTCGTAGGAGGTGCCCAGGGAGGAGTGAAACATCACCCCTTTCAAGGCCTCAACCCGATTCTCCAGGGGCACTTTCGAGTCCACCTGAAAGAAGTACATGGCGTCGCTGAGGCGGGCGCGGAGCACCCGCTGATGGCCCTGGCGCACCACGTCGGGATTCCGGGTCAAGGTATTATTCACCGCGATGAAATGCGCCAACAGTTTGCCGTCTTTGCCTCTGAGGGAAAAATAGCGCTGGTGCTCCCGCATGGAGGTGATGAGGACCTCGTCGGGCAGGGCCAGAAATTTCTGATCAAAACTGCCCACCACCACGGAGGGATACTCCACCAGGAAGATATTCTCTTCCAGCAACCCCGGGTTGGGCACCACCTCGCCGCCCACCCCGGCCGCGGCCTGGGCCAAATCCGTCTCCAGGTGCGCCCGGCGGGCTGCCGGGTCAACGATGACGTGGGCTTTTTGCAGGGCGGCAACATAGGAAGCCGCATCCTGGACCGTGATGGCCTGGGGCCCCAGGAAGCGATGGCCGTAAGTCACCGCCTCGCTGGTCACGTCCGCCAGGGTAAAGGGCACCACCTTGCCGGCGAACAGGGCCAGGACCCAGTGGATGGGCCGGGCAAAGGTGACGTGCAGGCTGCCCCAATGCATGGACTTGGGGAAGCTCAAGGCCATGATGAACTCCGGCAGGATCTCGGGCAGGCAGGCGGCGGTGGCGCGGCCGGCGGCGCTCTTGCTCACCGCCAGATAGACGCCCCGGGGGGTGTCCACCTCCACCAGAGCGCTTACTGCCACGCCTTGGGCCTTGGCAAATCCCAGGGCTGCAGGGGTGGGCGCCCCTTTGGCGTCAAAGGCCTTCGCCTTGGGGGGTCCGATGGTCTCCTGCACCGCCACCGCCTGGCCGGCGGCCAGGTCTCGGGCCACCAGGGCCAGACGCCGGGGCGTGGCCCAGGTAACGATCTCGCCCACCGCGATCCGCTGCTGCTCCAGCCTTTTGCGCAGGCTTGCAGCCATCTCCTGCATCACTGGCGGCAGAAAACGGGCCGGAATCTCCTCCGTGCCGATCTCTATTAATAGTTCGCTTCCCATGGTTGTCCTCGTTTGGGAGCTTTCAGCCATCAGCTGTCAGCAAAACTTGCTCTCTGCTTTTACTGCTCACTATTTCTGCAGCAACGGAAAGCCCATCTCTTCCCGCTGTTTCAGGTAACCTTCGGCACACAGCTTGGCCAGGTTGCGCACCCGGCCGATGAGGCTGTTGCGTTCCGCCACGCTGATGGCGCCCCGGGCGTTCAGCAGGTTGAAGGTATGGGAGCATTTCAGGCAGTAGTCGTAGGCTGGCAGGATCAGCCCCAGGCCGGCGATGCGGATGGACTCCGCCTCGTACATGGAAAAGAGCTTGAAGAGCATGTCCACGTCGGCCTGCTCGAAATTATAGATGGAGTGCTCCACTTCGCCCCGGTGATGCACGTCGCCGTACGTGACACCCTTGGTCCATTCCAGGTCGTAGACGCTTTCCACCCCCTGGAGGTACATGGAGATGCGCTCGGGGCCGTAAGTGAGTTCGACGCTCACCGGGTAGAGGTCGATGCCGCCGGCCTGCTGGAAGTAGGTGAACTGGGTGATCTCCATGCCGTCCAGCCAGACCTCCCAGCCCAGGCCCCAGGCCCCCAGGGTGGGGGACTCCCAGTCGTCCTCGACGAAACGGATGTCGTGGTCCAGGGGGTCGAGGCCGATGGCCCGGAGGCTGTCCAGGTAGAGCTCCTGGATATTCTTGGGAGAGGGCTTCATGATCACCTGGTACTGGTAATAGTGCTGCAGGCGGTTGGGGTTCTCGCCGTAACGGCCGTCGGTGGGCCGGCGGCTCGGCTCGACGTAGGCCACGTTCCAGGGCTCCGGCCCCAGGGCCCGAAGCAGGGTGGCGGGGTTAAAGGTGCCGGCCCCCACCTCGATATCGTAAGGCTGCCCGATGAGGCAACCCTTATCCGCCCAAAAGCGCTGCAGGGTGATGAGCAATTCCTGAAAGGTCATCGGCCCTCCTCCAGTAATGCGAAAATATCTGGGTAATCTAACAGTTAAAGGCAGGTCTTGTCAAGGTCTGCCCAAGGCCGGAAAGGTTCGCCAATAATCCTCTTGACGGGAGCCGGGCTGCGGGTTATATGAAAGTCAGATAGGCACGTAGCTCAGGGGGAGAGCACTACCTTGACGCGGTAGGGGTCCGGGGTTCAAATCCCCGCGTGCCTACCATAGATTTCAAGGGGTTACGGTTCAAGACCGTAACCCCTTTTTGCTTTTGGGGACCATTTTTTAACCGCGGGCTGCGGTGGCTGAAGACCAGAAGCATGAGCCCCCAGGCCCCCTATCCTTGCCATAAGGCCAAAAAAACGGAGCCGCAAGATTAATATCCTGCGGGTCCGACAGATAGCTGGGAGCCGCCGCTAATTTTTCAGCGTCTCGATCACGTTGACCTTGGCAGCGGTGAGGTCATTTCCATGGCAAGAGTGCCATCCAGGCGGTGAGTGGCCAGCTCAATCACGGATCGTAGGCGCGTATGGCTATTTCCACCTTGTTCAAGGCTCACTGGTCATGTTTGCCTTCCTCGAACCTTTAAGGATAATTTGATATTTTTCCCTGGATGGGATATTTTTTAAGTATTCTGGATGACTCTGAGTTTACCATGAAGCTTTCATCCCTGGAACAACTGGCCGCCTCCCGGCGGAACCTGGAGCACATCCTGGACCATCTACCGGAGGGGATCATCGGCCATGGTCAGGACCGCAAGATTTTTTACTTCAACCGCGCCGCCGAAGTGATCACCGGCTACGCCAAAGCCGAGGTCCTGGGCAAGGACTGCTACGAGGCCTTCGGCGCCCCCTTTTGCGGCCGACACTGCTCCTTCTGCGGCGCCCCGCCCCAAACCTGGACCAGGATCAGCTACCCCATTAATATCGTCACCAAATCGGGAGAGCCCCGGCAGCTCCGGATGTCCGTGGTGGGCATGACGGATGAGCAGGGCGGCCTCATCGGCGTCCTGGCCTCGTTTCAGGACATCACCAGCCTGGCTGGGCTAAAGCTCTGGACCGAGGAATTCCCCGGCTTCGCCGGCCTCGTCGGCCGGGACCCGAAGCTGGTGCAAATTTTTAGACAGATCAAGATGTTGGCCCTCAATGATTACGCCGTGCTGCTCACCGGAGAGACCGGCACTGGCAAGGAATTGGTGGCCGCCGCCATCCATAGCGAGAGCCAGCGAAGCCGCGGCCCTTTCGTGCCGGTCAATTGCGGGGCCCTGCCGGAAGGCGTGGTGGAGAGCGAGATCTTCGGCCACGTCAAGGGGGCCTTCTCCGGGGCTATCCGGGATAAGAAGGGCCGTTTCGAGCTAGCCCACGGCGGCACCATCTTTCTGGACGAAGTGGCCGAATTGCCCAAGGCCATGCAGGTCAAACTGCTGCGGGTCCTGGAAAGCGGCGCTTTTGAGCGGGTCGGCGGCGAAAAGACCGTGACCGTGGACGTGCGGGTGATCAGCGCCACCAACCGGGACTTAAAACGGGAGGTGGAAAACGCGTGCCTACCTTTAGATTTAGGTGTGGCGCAAGTCGTGAAAAAAGAGGGGGAATTCCTTCACTTCTAATCGTTACCCTTATTCTTGCTTTCAAAAGTCCTCTATGGTTTTCCCTTTTGAGGGGGGTACATCTTAGCCATCCTGTCAATTTTTAACCACAAAATTTATCGAGATTGTATTTGCAGGTTTTGCAGATTAGCGCTGCTGCTATTTCACATGGAAAATGGGGGGCGTCGCTTAAACTTCTAATGCTTTCAAGTACGATAGCTAAAATAATCTCTTGATCGAAAGTACTAAAGTGTTCTTTTAGTGCTTTCCATCTGCTGCATAGTTTTTCGCGCACAAGTTCTTTAATTTGACGAAACTTCTCTTTACCTTGGGAAATCGCTTCTTTGGTTGTTTCAAATGATATTCCAAATAAAAAGGCTTCTGGAGCGGATAGTGGCTTATATAATTCTTCTGTTCCAAGCATTGCATAAAGATCATCATTTTTAATTGACTGCAAAATATTCAGCAATGTTTTATCATCATGAGAAAGTGTCGGCAGTTCCATATAACCCCCTTGCTTGTTAGCTGCTTATCGATATTTTATTTACGAAAATTAATCCATTTTTCAAAAACATCCCCCTTATGAATTTGACTGTACCCCGGGCCAGTAGGGCCAACCCATTTTGTTGAGTATTTACCACTGTAAGATTTTTGCCCGGGGCCTACCCAATGAAAAGCAACTTGCGCGACAGGAATAGGTGATCCTGGGTAAAGATGTATAGGAATGTTACCAATGTTCACAAGTTCGAGGGTCGGGCATCCTTTGAACCCCGGATGTATGATGATTGCAGTAGCAATGATCAGCCCCAATCTTCCCCATGAGGATCTACCGATGATATAGGCCATAAGATCTTTGGGGAGAATTATATATTCTAAAGTTGACCCAAGAACTAATTCTCCGGGGTGAAGCACAAAATCCTCTTTAAAGCCAACATAGGTTGTCTGGTAAAATCTATGAAGCGTTATATTCATGTTTTCTTTGCCAACTATCATCTCTTCCAAAGGCCAAAGAAGAAAGTTCGGCTTTACGCATAAGTATAAATTCATGCCCCAACCGTAGATCAATAACGTTTGCACTATTAAGGCTTTTTATATCATAGAGTGGGGGCATCACTACAAGAGGATCTTTGCCAGACTCTCTGTTAATAACATCCCATATTTGTGGTCCAGACAAAGCACCACTTGCATTAAAATGGGGAGTAGTTTTATTCATAATATTCCAGACCTTTTATAGAGTATGAGGTCTTCATTTTGCCTAATTGCAAGCTGCGTAAGGCGCGAAATATCCATCAGATTCATTGAATAATCTGAATTTTGCAAATTAACTGGCAATTGATGAGAAGAAGACAAGTTGTTAATTTGGTATAGCCATGCTGCATTTAATATTTCACCAAGACTAAGCGGTGTAACTTTGCCATGTAGATTTTGGTACGCAGTCGGAGGAACCCCTTTTTCAACCCAAATAACATACTTATCAAAGAGTCTTGGAGTTGGGGAGAATTTTAATACTGCAGGGACCTTATTTTGAACAATTCTTCTTGCAGAATCTAATGCAGGTTGTAAATATTTAAAGATATATGAAGGTTTTTTGTGTACATTAATTTTATTGGGCCTTAAATGCTCTTCCAAACCATGTAAATAATCTTCTGCATTTTTTGCATATGGTGAATTTAGAAACGCCCCAAACCGCTGTTTGTAAAAGAGTAGCGTATCAAAGATATTCCGGATTCTATAAATTATTGGGGGGTGGGGAGGCAAAAGAGCCTCAGTTGGAAGAGCACGAGATGTAAGAAATTCGATAAAAGCAAATAGGAAAGCCGGGCCAAGAATGCAAACTGCAAAAATATCGGCTACATATTCTATTAAATATCCCTGTAGCTCTTCAGTATTATTGTATCGATATCGTCGTGACTCCAATACCTTATAAGCATTTGGGACTATGGATTTTACTTCATTGAATAAGTGACCGACTTCATGCATAAGCAAAGTATGAGACAATGCATCATTTTGGAGGATTACGGGATATTCAAAAACCGCAAAATGTTTTTTACCTTCGAAAACTTTTTTATCAAAGAGGGAGTCAAAGTTTTTCGAACCTAGATTTTTCTCAGATAATAAATCATGATAAGAATAAGTGCAAGATAACGAAGGGCAAACTAGTACCTCAGTCTCATCAGTCTTGGTCATTAAAATATAAGTAATTCGTTCAATCGCCGAGATTATGCCAGGAGGATTAGTTTCAGTACAAGCAGCCTCTGCAAATCTTAGATAAGTATAGAGATTGGCAATTATAGAAGCTAATAATTTAACATCATGATGGAGTGCTTCATAACCATCATAGTCTATTGGAACAAAAGTGGAATTACTAAACTCTATTAAGGCGTTGCATATTTGGGTATTCAAAGAAGTTAAAAGTTTTAGTAAAAACAAAGGAGCTTGAGATGACGTAAACCGTCTGCTCTCAAGCTCCTCTATACGATTATGGAGATGCATGCTGCGTTTAATCGCTTGATTGACAATCGATTGCAGCATGAAGGCCCATGGTTTCATTTTTCAGCCAGGGTCTATGTTAATGGGGTTTCAGGGTTCGATAAATTATCAGAAAATTCACGGTCCAAGTAATCCAAAACACGTTTACAGAAGATGCGCAGTTTAACGCGGTCATTATCAGAACAAGGTTCGTTTTTGATAAATTGTCTTATAACCTTTTTAATTTCTCTTATTTCCTTTTTTGCTTTTTCCCGGTTTTTGGGGAGGGCTGGGCTGAGGAACCGATAGGCTCGTTCTGCATTCACGGACGCATTTAGCGGACCCAGAGAAGCATCCCCGGCCCGGCGGGTCATTACATTAAGTCCACTCTCGGCATTTGTTAGTAATCTGTCCAAGCCCTCAAGGGCTTTTTTCTTTCTTAAAGGGATCTCTCCCGATGGCCTGATTATCGCCAGAGAACAAACCGGTGCAAAGAGTGACTGTAGACCCAAATTCTCCCAGCTTCTCTGCAACCCTATGGCTTCCATTTTAAACCCCCACTTCAAAGGGTTAGCTTCTTTGTAGTTAATGATTACTTAACGCTCAGGAAACAATGCAAGATGGGAAGGGGTATCACCTCCTATAAAAGTTATTAACATATTTTATACCGATTTGCTTAAGGCGGATTTCCAATGCCTGTCTGGAAACGCCAAAATGTTTACAAAGAATTATGCCTATCCGAGAAAGATCGGCCACAAAACTATTGTTGATTTTTTCTTTGCTAAATTCTTCTATTCTATCGGTAAGCTGCGGTTTGGGCATCAGAAGCGCTCCGGCCCAATAATCAGCGCGGGTTTCTTCCTTATTTCTCCTGAGTTGTCTACTCCTGAAATAAATTGTCTGTGGAGGCGGTTCGCCCATACTGAGGGAACAGATAAAATGGGCCCCTTCGTGAGCTAGGCTGAACCGCTGATTCTCATTCGGAAGAGAAAGGTCCTTAATCAGATCTTGGTTAATGAGGATGGTTTTAGAATGGATGGAAAGGGCCGCCAATTTCTGGGGTTGGCCCTGTTCCCATAACTGCTTTTCGATGAAACTCTCTTCTCGCGCTTCGAGTTCGAATACTACCTTAAAAAAATCGACAAGATCAAGCGGAAACTTAATTTTCCTTTGCTTCTTCTGGCGATAAATATTAAAAAACTTTAAAACTTCTGCTTCTATGTCCGGTCTAAAACCAGGCATAAATTTTGAGGCCTTACCAATTCTTCTGGCAGCATGCGCTTCCTTGTCCTGATTTTTCAGCGATATCAGCTCAGCAGAGTCAGCGTCAAAAATACGGGCAAGGATCTCAATTTTCTCATCTGAAAGGAAGCGCATTCCCTGCTCCACCTTATCAAGCATACTATAATCTATATATGAAATTCTGCATAGCTCCCTTAAGGACAGTCTTCCATCTTTATAATCAGTTTTAAGTATTTCGCTTAGCTTCGTCAAGGGAACGCCTGCACTTTCCCTAGCCTTCCTAAGCCATGTCCCAAACTTATTTTCTCCCCTTTTTGTCATTTTATCCTATGGAAAAACCCTTTCAAATCAACGAAATGTGCCATTAGAATGTACATAAGCATATGTTGACTAAAAAGTCAACTAAAATTAAAAGAAAATTATGTAGACCCTAATAGATTTCAATCCTGGGAGTTGGGTTGCAGATAGGAAAAGAGAATGTTGGAATGGGGGTGGAAATCCTAAGATTTTTTTCGGCCGGTGCGGGGTTAAGGTCTTTAGACCCCTTGCATAGCCGAGCTCACATGTTTAACAACTTTACATACTGCTCAGACGGAGGATAGCAACCTATGGACGTGCTGATGCTCTCGCGACTGCAATTCGCCGCGGCCACCTTTTTCCATTTTATCTTTGTGCCGCTCACCCTGGGGCTATCCGTCCTCGTCGCCATCATGGAGACGATCTATGTCCGGACCGGAAACGAGGAATACCGGCGGATGGCAAAATTCTGGGGAAAAATCTTCATCATCAACTTTGCCGTGGGGGTGGTGACCGGCATCACCCTGGAGTTCCAGTTCGGCACCAACTGGTCCCGGTACTCCCGCTACGTGGGGGACATCTTCGGCTCTCTCCTGGCCATCGAAGCCACCCTGGCCTTTTTTCTGGAGTCCACCTTTCTGGCGGTGTGGATCTTCGGCTGGAACCGGCTTTCGCCCAAGCTCCACGCCGTCTGCATCTGGCTGGTGGCCCTGGCCTCCAACCTCTCGGCCGTCTGGATCCTGATCGCCAATGCCTGGATGCAACATCCGGTGGGCTACGTCCTACGCAACGGCCGGGCCGAGCTGGATAACTTCCTGGCCATTGTCTTCCAACCGTTCGCCTTCCAGATATTTCTGCATACCGTCAGCGGGGCTTACATCCTGGCGGGCTTCTTCGTCATGGGGATCAGCGCCTATCATCTGCTGCGTCGGCAGCAGACCGAGTTCTTCACCAAGTCCTTTCGCCTGGGCCTCACCTTTGCCCTGATCTTCTCCATCGCCGAGCTGGTCCAGGGGCATTACCACGCCGGCGAAGTGGCCAAGATCCAGCCCACCAAGCTGGCGGCCATGGAATCCTTTTGGGAGACCAAGGCCAATGCTCCCCAGGTGCTGTTCGCCATCCCGGACGAGAAGAATGAGCGCAACCTGGTGGAGTTCGGCCAGATTCCGGGCCTGTTGAGTGTCCTGGCTTACCATAGCCCCACGGCTACGGTCAAGGGCCTCAAGGACTTTCCCAAGGAGGAGCGGCCGCCGGTAGCCCTGACCTTCATAGCCTTCCGGCTGATGGTGGGTCTGGGAGTTCTCTTCGTGGTGCTCACGGTTTGGGCCTGGCTGAAAAGGCACAAGTTGGAGTCCAGCCCCGGCCTGCTGAAGATCATGCTTTACGCCATGCCGCTCCCCTACATCGCCCTGCAGGCGGGCTGGATCGTCACCGAGGTGGGCCGGCAGCCCTGGATCGTTTACGGCCTGATGAAGACCTCGGACGCGGTCTCCCCCATCGCCGTCTCCCAGGTGGGCACGACCCTGGTGGCCTTCATCGCGGTCTATGGCCTGTTGGGCGCGGTGGCGTTCTATCTCGTCAGCAAACATGCCCGGCGCGGGCCGGCGCCGGCCCCGGCGACCGTCAAGGTGGAGGGTTAAGCAATGTTGGAATCTATCTGGTTTTTCCTGTGGGGCATCCTCTGGGCGGTCTACTTCATGCTGGACGGCTTTGACCTGGGTTTGGGGACCTTGATGCCTTTCCTGGCCAAGAACGACACCGAACGCCGGCTGGTCTACCGGGCCATGGGGCCGCATTGGGACGGCAACGAGGTCTGGCTCATCACCGCCGGCGGGGTGACCTTCGCCGCCTTCCCCACGGCTTATGCGGTGATGTTCAGCGGCCTCTATTCCGCCCTGATGCTGGTGCTGTTCGCCCTGATCCTGCGGGGCGTCTCCTTTGCCTTCAGGAATGAGGTGGACAATCCCCGGTGGAAGTGCCTCTGGGACACCTGTCTCACCCTGGGGAGCTTTTTGCCGGCGCTGCTGCTGGGGGTGGCCTTCGCCAACATCTTCCGGGGCCTGCCCATCGGCGAGGGCGGCCTCTACCAGGGTGGTCTGCTCACCCTGATCAACCCCTACGGTCTGGCCGGGGGGGTGCTCTTCCTGCTGCTCTTCCTGGTGCACGGGGCCTTGTGGCTGGCGGTCAAATCCGAAGGCATCCTGCACCACCGGGCCGCGGTCCTGGCCGGGAGATTGTGGTGGCCGCTCCTGGTGGTAGCCGCCCTGTTTCTCTTCGCCACCTCCCGGGCCACCCGGCTGTTTGCCAACTATGCCAGTCACCCGCTGCTCTTCCTGATTCCGGCCCTGGCGGTGGCGGCCCTGGTGGCGGTCTATGTGTTCATCCGCCAGGCCGCCTGGTGGCGGGCCTGGTTCGCCTCCGCGGTGACCATCGTGGCGGTGACCCTGTTCGGCGTGGTGGGGCTCTATCCCAACCTGCTGCCGTCCAGCCTCGGTCCGGCCTACAGCCTGACCATCACCAATTCGGCCTCCAGCCCCCTGACCCTGAAGATCATGCTGGGCGTGGCCCTGACCTTCGTACCCATCGTCATCGCCTACCAGGTCTGGGTGCACCTCTTCTTTAAAGACAAGGTCAAGGAAGAGGACTTGACGGCGGAAGAAGGGTATTGAATCAATTCGAAGTTCCTTGAGG
>JBIOJX010000025.1:0-18828 GCA_044451265.1 Desulfobaccales bacterium | reverse complement strand
CTACATGGGCGGCAACCAGGCCGCCAAGATGGAGGGAGGAAAGAAATAATGAGTTTAACAATGGGGAGGTCATGGGTGCCAGGAACGCCACCAACGACAGACGTGAAGTCGCCGGCGCCAGGCAAAAAAGACGATTCATTTAGGGCATTCAGGGGCGGTGGAAAACCATTTATCCCATCAGAAAGGGGCTTAGAAAGACCACTTTCTCAAAAGGCCCCGGATAGCCGTAATGACCCTGATCCAGGATTAGATCAGATTAATAAAGGCAAGCCGGCCTTTACGATTTTTGACCCAGAGAGCCTATTGCGTCAAAAGTGGAAGGAGGCGGGGGAGTTGCGGATTGCGCCGCCCCGGTCTGCTTCTCCCCTGGACATGATGGAATACGAGACCCGCGCTATGGAGCGGCGGGAGTTAATCAAGATGAGAGGCCCTACCCTCTTGAGCATTTGAGGCCGGGTCTCTTGTAAGACCCCAGGTTGAACGAGACCGTCTCACCCCGGCCCTTACCCTTCATCAGGCGGGGGCCTTGTGGTGGCTTTGCGGCAGGTTTCGGAATCGGTTTTTTGGTCATGGCCTGGTGCTATCGGCGCTCCTGAGGCCGGATGATAAATGAATTTGGCCCAGCAGGGTTAGGAAAGGGCTGGCTGAAGGTGCGGCAGGTGGCAAAGCACCTGGATTGCAGCAAGAGCCAGGTCTATGACCTGGTGCACGAGGGGGAGCTACAGGCTTTCAAGCACGGCCAGTTGCTGCGGATTTCCGTGGATTCGCTGGAGGCGTTTGTTGAGCGGCATCGGGTGGAGGCAGACGAGGCGGCGGCCGGCGGCGGGACCATCTGAGGGAACGGGCCGTATTCGGAGATTGACAGCAATGCTTTACACGGTCAAAGAGGTCTGCCACCTTCTCAAGGTGCATCGAAACACGGTGCGGGCCATGATCAACGACGGCCGCCTGCAGGCGATTGACATTAATCCCCGGGGCGGCCGCCCGGTCTGGCGGGTGAAGGTGGACGATCTACTGGCCGGCAACCCGGAAGACCATCTAAAAATACTTGACATAGAACGGCGGGCTGGCCTATGAATCTTGAAATGAGGCTCTTTAAGCGGGGCAAGGTCTTTTACGCAGAGCTTGAGCGCAACCGTAAGGTGAGCCTTAAGACTGAGGACAAGACCGAGGCCGCCCGGCTTTATCGGAGCCTCCGCAAGAAGTACCTGAATAACCGCCTGGCGGTCTTGGAAGGCCGGCCGGCGGCCCGCACGCTGGCAGACTTCACCGGCGAGTACCTGGAATATTCTGGAAATACTAAGGCCCCGGATACCTACCGGGCCGACAAGCTGGCGCTGGGTAAGCTGCTGGACTACCTGGGGGACCAGACGGCCATGAGCGCCATCACGCCCCAGCTTCTGGACCGTTGGCTGGCCGATCTCACCCGGGGCGTTAAGAAGACTTCCGCCAATGTCTATCTGCGGCACGTTAAGGCGGCGCTGAGCAAGGCCCTGGAATGGGGCTATATAAAGGCGCACCCCGGGAAGGGGGTTAAGCCTCTTAAGGCTCAAGAAGCCCCGCCACGGTATCTGGACAAGACCGAGGCCGCCCAGCTGCTGGCGGCCGAGGACGACCTACGTTATAAAAAGCTCTGGCTCTTTTTTCTGTTGACCGGTTGCCGGCGGTCTGAGGCTTTGCAGTTAAGCGCCCGGGACGTGGACCGGGGCGCCGGCTGCATAACCATTCCCCGCACGAAAAACCGCAAGGCCCGGCTGATCTGGCTCACCCCGGAGCTTGAAACCCTGATCTGCCAGCTTCCCGAGATTGGTCTTTGGTGGCCCTGGAATAAGGACTTTATCAGCCATCGGTTTCAAGAAGTGGCGGCCCGGGCCGGCGTCAAGGCCCGGCTACATGACTTGAGGCATACCTACGCCAGCCATAAGGCCATGGCCGGGGTTGACCTCTACACGCTCAAGGAACTGCTGGGGCATCGGGACATTAAGGCCACGCAGATTTACTCACATTTGAGCGCTGCCCACCTTAAGGACGCTGCGAAAAAGGGAACGGTAGGGGGAGAGTGAAACCGCCCTTTGCGCCCATTCTGCGCCCACCAATGAAAAATGCCCCGTAAAGCGGGGCTTCTCTGCTTCTTACGAATCAGCTGCTCTACCACTGAGCTATGCCGGCTTTTTCAAGGATTTTAACCAGATTCCATGGTAAATTGCAATATCCGATACCGTCCGCAAACATGCATTTTTGACCCAACGCGGTACGCACAATGCGGACTGTTTGCAGACCATTTTGCAGACCATTAATGCGGCACCTTGCCAGAATTCTCCCCACTCTCCAGCCCTCTGTAGACTAACAATTTCCTTCACTAATTGAGATGAGACTAAAAGGAAATGCTGCAAAAAACTTGATGCCCGGACCGGGGCTTTCTATGTCCTCTTCAGCAAATTGGGATGATTTGCCTTCAGCCAATTGATGGCTTCCTCTTTAAAGGCTTTGGCCTCTTCCAGAATTTCATCGGTTGTGGCATTGGATACTACCCCGGTGCGGTCATAATCAGTTACATTCCGAGTTGATCGGCAAGAGTTAAAGTAATCGGCTCGCTCCTGGGCTTCCGGTCCCATAACCTCCGGTAAAATCTTGAAGGTCACCCAGTGATGACCTGATTTACCTGTCCGGTAGCCGGAAGCGTAAAGCACTATAGTCGCCAGCTGCAATGCTGCATTATAAGCTGTGGCGAAACGCCGGTCGGCTGAGATCTCTTTGATAGCCGCATCGGCAAGATCACGGTCCACTACTTTCAATAATTCCGCGATCTCATTGATTGAGGTGCTGTGCCGCTGCAGCCGGCCTTCATTCAGCCAGTTTTGCAAGTTCAGCTTCATTGCCGATCAGCCAGATTTTGGGGCCTTTGATAACCTCGGTGATGAAATGGTGATTTTCTCGGGCCTTTTTTTTGAATTCTTCAGGGGGATAAACTACCGGATTAAATTCTCGGCCCAATTCGGATACAACTGAGGCCAGAAGCTTGGTCGTCCCCCGCAAGGATAATTCTCCCACCAGGAAGAGGTCGATGTCACTTTGAGCGGTTTCCCTCCCCTGAGCCAGCGAGCCAAAGATGAAGGCCAATTTCACCTTATCAGCCAATGGGGCCAGGGCTTCCCTTAGCACATCGCCAAGAGCTACGGTCTTGAGGAAGACCCGCTTCAAATCCTCAAATGCTGGGTGCATCCGGTCTGCTTTATAATAGACTATATTGCCGCGCTTAGTTTTGGTCACCAACCCGGTGCGTTCTATCCGCTTCAGCGCTCTCTGGACCTGGACCAGTGCATTCCCCGTGGTTTCCGCAATGCCGCGCTGATAAAATTCTTTTTCTGGATGAAGCAGGAACAGGGATAAGACCTTGACCAGGGTAGGATTAGGGAATAGTTCAGCCAGGGTGGAAAGCTGACTACACTTTGTTGTCGATTGACTACGATTTGTTGTCAATTCGGGCATGAAAGCAATTAATCATGATGCGCAGCTTTTGTAAAGCAAATATCCAAATAGACATCGGCCATATTTACTAAGGCGGTGACGCAACCAGGTAACCAGGTCGCGCAAAACCGCCAGCAGGGGTGTCAGGTCTGGGGGCTTAGGCATGATACTCCCTGCGCAGCCGGGCCCAGCGCTCCCGGACCAGGTCCTCCTCCGCCGCCAAGGCTTCGGCCCACGAGCTTCCTCGCCGACGCCAGCAGTGCCGCTACCTGCCGGAATTTGTCGGCCACCGCGGGGCTCCTGGCCCGAGTGGGTAAGGTTCTTCCTCAAAGGAGTGGCGGAGCAGGCCCGGGATGCCGGCGCCAGGGCCAAACGCCTGCAAGACCTGCAGAGCCAATGGCGGCAAAGACTTCAGAAAGGTCGGGCTTCAGCCTTGCTTTTACGCCTGGTGGATAGCCTATTTATCTCACCGGCGGTGACTATTCCCCAGATCCAGCGCCTTTTAAGGGTAACCTACCCGACTGCCAAATTAAATATAGAGAAGTTGGCGGAGGCCGGCATCTTGCGGCAAAAAGGAGAATCTTCCTACGGCAAGTTGTATCTGGCGGAAGATATTCTGCAGGCTATCATGTAGGGCGACGGTGGCAGATGAATTATACTTTTTGGCTGAAAAGTATAATTATCCGGCGAAGAATTATATTTCAGTATAATTCAGGCCAAAGAACTTCAGGCCAAGGGAATTGAAAATCAATTTTCTTTCCAGCCGTTAGCACCCCATTGTTTCCAGGTCATTTTCACTGCCTATGACAAAAAGCTTGGGAGATTCCAGGACATTCGAAAGGAAATGATCTCCTTTTTGCTTGCGCTGTCGGAACTCGTCTATGCTCCAAATAACGGCGTTGATCTCTCTTCCGATTTGATCGGACCCTCCAGATAGCCACTTCGATAAAGTGCGAAGGCCGATGGTGCCGATCACCATGAGGTCCACGTCGCTCCCAGCATTTTCCCTGTTACTGGCGAGAGACCCGAAGATAAAGGCTGCTCGCACACCTTCCCTGTCTAAGGACTTCCTCAAGATTTCCACCAAGCCAGCAGTCTTCAAAACCAAATTGCGAATTTCCGGAAACAATGGGTTCGGTGATATCAGCTGCTCTACCACTGAGCTATGCCGGCGGAAAGGTTGATCATCTTTGAATATCGCAAGTTCTCGCCTTTTTAGCAACCTGAAAAATCCGACTAAAGCAAAGACGCGGCCCCCCGGGGAGGGCCGCGTCTTCTTGAACCTGACTTAGATTGGGTGACTTTGGTTTACATTGGCAAAACCTTGCCATCCTGGACCTGATAGCCCATGGCCTTGAGGATGGCGGCCTGCCGGTCGCTCACCTTGTCCAGCATCCGCTTGAGCCTGCCATCCTCGCTCTCTTGAAAGATGGCGGTGCGCATGGCGCGCAACTCGTCCATGGCCTCCTGGGGAGTGATGGAAAAGCCGTTGGCATTGAGGCGCTGGTTCAAGAGGGCCAGGTAGGTCATGGCCACTACACAGACAAAGAGATGCACTCGGATCTTGGAGCCGGTCCAGTGGTACAAGGGCATGAGGGTTACGTGAATGGAATTGTCGGAATCCGGCGCGTTATCGGACCAGGGGCCGGAGGCCTTGGCGGGGCGCTGGGACTCCAGCCCCCCCCGCTTGGTGAAAGTCTCGAAAATCTCCGCGGCCTCCCAGTCTTCCCGGTCGGTGATGAGGATATTTTTGCCGAAATGGCGGACGTTGCTGGCCATCTGGCGGTGATTGAGCTGCAGGGATAGATTGGCCTGGCCATCTTCCCGAGGGAAACTCAACTGGAACAGGTCGGGGCTGAGCCTCAACCGCCCGCACAGCTGGACCAGATGGTCTCTGATGGCCTGAGTGAAGTCTTCTCCCGTCTTTTCTGCCAGGTAGCGCTGCTGCAGGAGGGCAAGTTCCCTACGCACCTTCTGCACCTTCTTGCCCAGGTCCTGGTAAGCCTTGTGGAAGGTTTTGGGGTCGAAAATGATGATGGCCCGGCGGGAGTGTCCCCAAAAATCGGCCCGGGTTTCATAATACAACACCTTGTCGTCTTCACCCTCCAGGTTGCTGAGGCGCTGGTTGGCCCGGCAGGGCAAGGGGGAAAATTCCTTCAAAGAAATCTTGGTCAACTCCGGGGCGAAATCCGAGGTGCA
Source organism: Desulfobaccales bacterium (assembly GCA_044451265.1). Taxonomy (GTDB): domain Bacteria; phylum Desulfobacterota; class Desulfobaccia; order Desulfobaccales; family 0-14-0-80-60-11; genus JAPLJC01. Next base: position 13,161 of record JBIOJX010000025.1, on the reverse strand, counting down.
AGAGGCGACGAAGTGCAGCCCTGCCTGGCTGTTAAGCCGATTGACCATGGACTCGGAATCCAGGCCCCGGTGGAACAGCAGGGTGATATCTTTGACCGGCACCCCCAGGTTATTAACCCGTTCCAGCACGTCATCCAGGCCGCGTTCAAAGAACTTCTCTTCCGAGAAGTTGGGGGAGAAGGTCTGGTAATAAAGCGGCACCCCCCTCTCCCGCTCGGTCACCAGGGCCAGGCCGATACCCGGCTGCTGTTGGGTCTGCCGGGCAAACTCCTCGCCTCCCAAGTCCTCATCCAGGGTCCCAGGGGCTTTAGGAGCCGATTGCAGCCTGGTAGCTTCGATAACCAATTGCCGGTCGCCACTGGGCAGGAGGGAGTTTATCTTTCTGAAGAAGGAGACGGCGATCCTTTCCAGGTCGTTCTCACTGATACGATCCCAATGGTTCCAGAAATTTTGGGAATTCAGAGACTCTAGTCGCAACGGCCGGATGCGCTGAATGTCGGTGGTTTCATACCACGTGGCCAGTTGCCTCTTACTGGTGGGAGCGATGGCTCGGTTCAAGGCGGCGTAGAATACCAGTTCTCCCAGGGACGGACCTTTGGTCCGCTTCTTGGGAGGTAGAATCTCATTAACTATCCCGGCCAGGTCCAAATCTTTGTCCAACTCGTTGAGGGCAAAAATCGACCCGAACTCCTTGGGAGAAAACCCGCCGCGGCCCAGTAGGGTCTCGACCTTGTCGGCGGTGCCCAGATAGACCTGGTTTATGGTAGTTGGCTTGCCATAAACCCGTTGAGTCTCCCGGATGTAATAATATTCATGCCCTTTTTTAACCTTCTTGTATAGGTGTGCCATATACCTTCCATTCGCAAAAATTTTAATTAATCTTTCCCTAATATATTATTGACAATTCCAACCAAGATTAAAGAGACAAAGTACTCTTTTTGGTTAGAGCAAAGTACTCTATATTTTCCATCAATCTTTCGTCAGCTCAAATTTTTGCTAATATTACAGATAGTTGCATTTAAATTGCGGCAAGACCCCGCGCCTCGTTTCAGAACTCGCCGGCGGGGATAAAGCCCATCTGGATGGCGTATTTCACCAGGTCGATATTCTTCTTCAGATTCAACTTACGCATGATGCGGGTGCGGTGATTCTGGATGGTGCGGAAACTCAGGAACAACTCATCGGCAATCTCTCGGCTCGATTTGCCCTCGGCGATGAGTTTGATGATCTCAATCTCCCGGGGGGAGAGGGTCTCTTCCGTGGTCTCCGGGGCCATCCGGCGGCTCTGCACGAAGAGGCTGGTCAATTCGTTGGAGAGCAGGGGAGAGATGTAAATCATCCCCCGGCGAATCTTGTCGATGGCAGAGCCCAACTCCCTGCCCACATCTTCTTTCAAGAGATAACCATCGGCGCCGGCGGCAATCGCGTCGTTGAGGTACTCTTTCTTCTTGTGCATGGTGAGGATCAGGACCCGGACCTGGGGATAGCGCCTTTTGATCTCTTTCGCGGCCACGATGCCCGACATCCCGGGCATGGAGATGTCCAGGACCACCATATCGGCGCTCACCGTCCGCAGCAGTTCCTGGAGCTGCAAGGCGTCGCCGACTTCCCCCACCACCTGCAGGTCGGCGAAATCCTCCAGGATCTTCTTGATACCTTCCCGCACCAGGGCATGATCTTCGGCCAGGACGATGCGATACATATCTTCACCTTACTCTTGTATAGGCATGGTTAGAGTAATTTCCGTGCCCTTGCCTTTGCGGCTCCGGATGTTGAGGCTTCCTGCCGACATCAAGGCCCGCTCATGCAGGGCGGTCAAACCGAGGCCCCTTTTCCCAAGGCTGCGGGAGCGGGCCTTCTTCAGATCGAAACCTTTGCCGTCATCCTTCAGTCGAAAGGTCACCAGGTCATTCTCCCTTTTAATCTCAACCTCGAGGCGGCTGGCCTCGGCATGGCGGACGATATTGGTCAAGGATTCCTGAAAAATGCGGTAGATGTTGATCCTGGTCTCGGGAGAAAACAGGTGATCGATTTCATCCATGGCCACCGTATAGAGCATATGGTTGTTCCGGCAGATCTCCTCAACCAGGTATTTCAGAGATGATGACAGGCCCAGATCTTCCAGGATCGACGGGCTCAAGTCCCGGGACAGGCGGCGGACGTTTTCGATGACCGCGTCGATATAATTCTGCAGCTGCTCGCAGCTTGACTTAAGGTCTGCCTGATCCCGACGCAACCTATTTTCAATGGCCACCAGGTGGATCTTCAGGACGGTAAGGGCCTGTCCCAGTTCATCGTGCAGCTCCCGGGAGACCCGGCGTCGTTCTTTCTCTTGTATGGTCAATAATTGGGAGGCCAGGAGGCGCAATTTCTGCTCCGAATCCCTCAAGGCCTCCTGGGCCCGTTGGCGCTCGGTAATATCCCGAAAGACCGCCTGGACCACCCCATGGTCGCCGTTCTCCACCATGTTGTGGGCGATGTCCACATGAATCTCCTCGCCATCCTTGCGCCTAACCAGACACTCGTGCAGCGGGCCTCGACCTGAGGTTAAGATTCCCTGAAAGTTTTCCATGACGTGGGCACGAATCCGGGGAGGATGAATCTGGGTGTAATTCATGCCCAGGAGATCCGCCTCGGGGTATCCCAGCAATTTCACCGCTTTGCGGTTTACTTCGGTGATCTTTCCCCGGGAATCGGCCAGCACAATGGCATCGCTGGCCCCATCCAGCAGACTGTGATACTTGGTCTCAGAATCCTGCAGGGCCTCTTCCGCCCGCCGGCGTTCGGCGCCGGTGCGCAAGGCCTTGAGGCCGAAGGCCAGGTCGTTGGCCAGGCCGATGAGCAGATTAATCTCCTCGTCATCGAAGGTATTGGGCTCGGTGGCATAGATAGTCAGAGCGCCGAAGGCTTCGGCGTCCTTGAGGGGCAGGGCCAGAACCGAGGCAAACCCGCGCTTGCGGGCCTCCTTCCGCCAGGGCGCAAACCCGGGGTCGGTCTGGGTATCGCGAGTGATGGCAGGCTTGCCGGTGCGAATGGCTGTTCCTGTCGGTCCCCGGCCCCGTTCCACGTCGGCCCAGGTAAGCCCCAAGGATTGGAGGTAGCCGGCATCGAACCCTTGCTGGGCCACGGCCTGAACGCTCCGCGCTTCATCCTGCCGGCCGAAACCCACCCAAGCCATGCGATAGCCGCCCACCTCCACGATGATCCGGCAGACTTCGCTTAGCAGTTCCGCCTCATTGGTGGCCCGCAGCAAGGCCTGATGACATTCGGTGACCGCCTTGAGGGCCCGGCTCACCCGGCGCAGGGCCTCTTCCATCCGGCGGCGTGCGCTGATATCCCGGGCAATGCCGGCGGTGCCGACGACTTTCCCCCGTTCATTAAAAATCGGGGTCTTGATAGTTTCCACCCAGAAGATATGGCCCTGCTTATCCTTAACCGGCTCTTCCACCCTTTTCCGTTGACCGCTGTTCATCACTTCCCGGTCGTCGGCCCGATATTTGAGGGCCAGATACGGGGGCCAGATCTCCATGTCCGTCTTGCCTACCAGTTCCAGGGGGTCTTTCCCGGAGGCCTTGACGTACGGCTCGTTCACTGCGATCACGCGGCAATCCCGGTCCTTCAGCCAGGCAATGTCGGGAATATTGCTTAAAATGGCTTCCTGCTGCCGCCGGATTTCTGCGGCCGCCTCCTCCGCCTTTTTACGTTGAGTGATGTCCTCGACCATACAGATGGCCAGATGAGGTTGTCCGGCCGCGCCCATCACCAGGGAGACGCTGAGGCGCGCCCAGATCCAATGGCCTTGTTTATGGCGATAGCGTGTCTCCTTCTGGAACCGGTTTATCTTCCCGGCCATCAACTCGGTGAACAGGGCGTTGTCGGCCTCCCAGTCATCCGGGTGAGTCGCTTCCTCACCTCTTATCAGGTTGATCTCTCCTTCGCTGAAGCCCCCGCCCATCTCTCGTAAGGCCGGATTGCCTATGATGGTCCGGCGTTGTAGATCGGCCACGGCAATGCCGATGGGCGCCCCTTCGAACATGGTCCGGAAGCGGGCCTCGCTGGCCCGCAAGGCCTCTTCGGTGCGCTTGCGGGCCGTGATGTCTTCGAAGATTCCTATGGCTCCATTAACATTGCCGGCCGCGTCATAAAGCGGGGCATTGGACAGACTGACGTCTATCTGGGAACCATCCTTTTTTAAGCGGCGCAGCTCCAATCCCAACGAAGGCTCGCCTTGCCGCAACCGCTGCCACAGCCGCTTAAATTCTTCTTTCTCTTCTTCGGGCACGATCGCGTAGGGGCGACCGATGACCTCGTCTTGGCGCCAGCCGAAGATGCGCTCTGCCGCCGGATTCCAACTGATCACCTTGCCATGGAGATCGAGGCCGACGATAGCCGCGGGCGAGGCCTGGACCAGAGCCTTAAGCTTACTGTTGGCCTCCTGCAAGGCCGCCTCGGACTTCTTACTCTTGGTAATATCCATGGCCACCCCCTGCACAAACAAGGGTCGCCCTTTGGAGTCAAACACCGCCCTGGATTCGTCCCGTATCCAGACGACCCGGCCGCTCTTGGAGAGCATCCGGTATTCTGCGGTAAAAGGCCCACCCTGGGAATAGCTGAGGAGCAACTCCGTCAACACCCGGTCCCGATCTTCGGGATGGATCCGGTTCTTGTAGATCTCCGGGTCGGCCAGCCATTCCTCCGGGGTGAAGCCCAGGATATCCTTGATTTGGGGATTTAAATAAACCGAGGAGCCAGTAAGATTGTCCATTGCCGTGACGTAGATAATGGCCGGGATCTGTTCCACCAGGTTCCGGTATTTGGCCTCCGAGAGCCGTAGTTCCTCCTCGGCACGTTTACGCGCCGAAATATCCCGAACATTAGCTAGAATGCAATCCTTCCCGCCGATGGAGGTGCGAGTCATACCCACCTCCACCAATTGCAGCTTGCCTCGTTTATTGTTGAATCTCCATTCAAAGATTTGCGGGCCTTCTGCCGTGGCTTTTCTGAACCAGCCCCAGCCATCTTCCTGGGTAAATGGCGGTTCGTCCAGGCAAAAGGGGGCAAAAGTCAACTGCGCAGTTTCTGCCTTCCCATAGCCGGTTATCTTCAGCCATCTGCGATTGATGTCCAGAAACTTGCCGGTCTCGATTTCTATGGCCGCAATCCCATCGTTGGAGGAATTAAAAATCGTGCGGTAATTTTCCTCGGAGATGCGCAGGGCCTCTTCCGCCTCTTTGCGTTCGGTGATATCCCGAACCACCGCCAACAACCGTTCCTGGCCGCCAATGATGGTGCGCCCTAAATTGACTTCCACCCAGTGGCGCCTTCCCTCACTGGTCCTGGCCATATATTCGAAGAGCTGCGGTCCATGTTTCGAGGCCTCCTTGATCCATTGCAGGACATCCGCCCCGGTGAACGGCGGTTCATCTATACACAGGACCGCCATATTCAAACCCCGGGCCTCTTCCGGGCTGAACCCGGTCATCCGGCACCACTTCTGGTTGACGTCCAGAAAATTGCCGGTCTCCAGGTCCACCACCGCGATACCCTCATCCACGGCATTGAAAATGGTGCGGTAATTGGCCTCAGAGGCCAGCAAGGCTTCTTCCATCCGCTTGTGGCCACTGATATCGACAAAGATCCCCATATCGCCCACAATCTCGCCATTGGAGTTGCGCAAAGGCGCGGTCCACAGGCTGACATCGATCATGGTGCCGTCCCGACGCAACCGGCGCATTTCCACGGCAGACTGGCTCTCCCCTGTTTGTAATCCCCGCTGTATCCGACCTAAAGCCTCCGGCCAGTCATCCGGGGGAATAATTGGCAGGGGCCTCCCCAGCACCTCCGACTCGCGCCACCCAAAGATTTTTTCCGCGGCGGGATTCCACAACTGCACCAGTAAATCGCGGTCCAGGGCGATAATGGCCAGGGGCGTCGCGGCGACGAGGGCCTGCAAGGTATTGCCGGTCTGCCGCAGGGCCTCTTCGGCGGATTTTCTGGCGGTGATATCCACCAGAGTGCCCACCACCGCCGAACTACCCCGGTACTCCACTCTGTTTCCCAGGACCTCGCAGTAAATTATGGCGCCGTCCCGGCGCCGCCCCCTGAAGGTATAATGCAGGGAGTCCACCTCACCCGCCAGCCGCTGGCGCAAATTCTCCCGGACCAGGGCGAGATCGTCGGGATGCACCAGGTCCTGGGGCGCCACCCGACCACTCATCATCTCTTCGGGGGAGCAGCCGAAGACCCGGGCCATCGCCGCATTGACATAAATGAATTTGCCTGCTTGCACGATATAGACCCCGGCCAGCGAGCCTTCTATCGCCAACTGGTAGAAGGACTGATCTTCCTTTTGGTCGGTCAAAGCCGAATGGCGGCCGCTGGGGTCACGGAGCACCGTGCAGACTTGCTCCCGACCCTCGAGGACGGCATAAGTCTGGTTGGCTTCCAGCCGGAATTGCCGGCCGGAACGATCCCTGACCCACCATTCCCGGGGTCCGGGAGGCAACCCTCGGCCTGCCGGGCCAGCCTCCGGAGGGAGATAGCCCTCGCAGACCAGGTCCTTGATATTCAAGCGGCGCGCTGCCTCAGGGTCATGGCCCAACAACTCGCAGAGCTTCCGGTTGACTTCCCGGACCTCACCGGTGGTCGCATCATGGACCAGGACGGCGTCGCCCAGGGCGTCCAAGATCGCCCGGCAACTCGTTTCATCCGGATGGGTGGCGGCTGCGGTATTTTCTAGTCCTCGAGTTTCCAACTATTTTGGTCCTCTGGTCATTGGCCGGTTGCTAAAATACTGCTTGCCTACAGCTCACCCGCCTTGAGAAGTTCCTGGGCCACCAGGTTGAGCAAGCCCCAGACCGCGTCCAAGAACCAGAAGCGGTCCAGGTGGGCCGGCAGGGTGAAGGATACTTGGGCGGAAAATTCCTCATCCGCCCGCCACAAGATCACCTCCACCGTCAGCCCTGGAAAGACCCGCAAGGCCAGGGCGGCATCCCCCGCCGGCCGGGTCTCCGCCTTGAGTTTCTGGCCGGCGGCCAAAAAGCCGGCCAGATCCTGGCCGAACCGGGTCGCCAGAGGAGCGTCGGGCAGGCCGTGGTGGCCCCGAAAGAACGTGGCCCCGCCCGGCAATTCCAGGGGGCTGAGGCAAGGCCCCAAGGCCTTGGGGTCCAGATGCAGCAGGTAGCTGAGAGCCGTCAGACAGACCCGGAATCCCGGATCACCCGGCACCGCCGGGTGTAACCGGACCTCACGCCGGGCCGGATCCAATAGCAACTCCCGCTCCAGAAAAGGCAGGTGATACAACCCATCCTGAAAAATTACCCCGGTCCGGCCGGTTACTTCCGCGGGGTCCCGTTCTTCCAGCTCCTTCCAAATCTCCTGGCTCACATCAGCGCATTTTTCGTAGGCCATATGCCTCTCCGGATGTTGGGTGCCTATCCTTGGCAGAGCGGGCCTCCCGCCGGTGTTTCAGAGACCTCAATGACTCGATGAATTACGTGGGATGAAAAATCTTGGGGCGCAACCCCACTGGAAGGTGCCCATAGTCAATTTTGGGGTTTCTTCCGCTCTTTATATTTTATATCATTTCAAAAACTTACAAAATATAGACTCAGGGGATATATGAAAAAATTCTTTTATCCCAACAGCCTGGCAGTAGTGGGGGTTTCCGAGAGCCCTGACAACCTGGCCCGGGGGATCGTTCATAACCTGCAGCAATTCAGTTACCAGGGCAAGATTTTCCTGGTGGGACGCCAGCCCGGCGCCGCCTTCGATCGGCCCATCTACCCGAGCCTGCGGGACCTGCCCGAGCCGGTGGACCTGGTGGTGATCCTGGCGCCAGCCCGCTTTATTCCCGGCCTGTTGCAGGACTGCGGCGAACTGGGGATCTCCCGGGTAGTGGTGGAGTCCGCCGGCTTTTCCGAATTGAGCGAGGCCGGCCTGGCCCTGGAGGATGAGGTTCGAGCCCTCCTGCAGAAGTACCACATACGCCTGATCGGGCCCAACGGCCTGGGCTGCATGAACATGGAGAACGGTCTGGCCCTGCCCTTCGCCTGGGTGCGCCCCATGCCCCGGCTGGGCCACATCTCCATCATCGCCCAGAGCGGTGGAGTCGCCACTCATCTGCTGGCCTGGATGACCCGGGAAGGCCTGGGCTTCAACAAATTCCTGAGCCTGGGCAACAAGTTGAATGTGAACGAAAACGAGGCCCTGGCCTATTTCCTCGAGGACCCGGGCACCGCCGCGGTTTATGTCTACCTGGAAGGCGTGGCGGATGGCCGGGGTTTGCTGGAGGCCGCTCGCCGGGCCGATAAGCCGGTTTTTCTGCACGCGGCCAACGTCGGACCGGAGACCGCGGTCATCGCGCAATCCCATACCGCCTCCCTCACCGCCGACGAGGACGTGGTGGCCGCCGCCTGTCGCCAGGGCGGCCTGGTACACATCACGGACCAGGCGGACTTTCTCTCCCAGGCCAAGCTGGTGGGCCAGCCCCCCGTGCGGGGCGACCGCCTGGTGGTCTTCTCCCGCAGTGGCGGCGAGGCGGTGGTGGCCGCCTATGCCTGCCGCCGTTATGGCTTCCGTCTGCCGCCCCTGGCAGAACCCCTGGCCGATTTTATCCGCAGCCACTCCCGGGCCGGGGTCATTCACGCCGGCAACCCCATCGACCTGGGGGACATCTTCGACTTCACCGTCTATACCGAGGTCATGACCGCGGTCTGCCGTGACCCGGAAGTGGACGCCATCCTGCTCCACTACGGCCCCATGGCCGACTTTGAGGTTGCCGCCGGCCGGGAGATGGCCAAACGCAGTATCGAACTGGCCCGGGAGGCCGGTAAGCCCCTGGCCATCACCGTCCTTTGCACCCTGGATGAGATGGAGTTTTTCCGGGACACCCTCAAGGTGCCGGTGTTTCGCTTTCCGGAGGAGGCCGTCCGGGCCCTGGCCTGGAGCCGGGACCGGGCCGCCCGGGGCACCCCGGAGGTGCTGGCGCCGATCTCGCCACTGCCGGGGGCGGAAAAGATCTCCGGCTTGCTGGCCCAGGCCCGGGACGAATTTCTGCCCCTGCCCCTGGCCCTGAGCGTCGTCGAGGCCCTGGGCGTGCCGGTGGCCCCCTGGCGGGCGGTCAAGGGTCCGGAGGAGGCCGTCGCGGCCGCCGAGGCCCTGGACTACCCCGTGGTCCTGAAACTGGCCGCCGCCGCCTGGATCCACAAGACCGAAGCCGGCGGCGTGCTCCTGAACCTCCAGGACCGCGCCGCAGTCCTGGCCGCTTATCAGAAACTGGCTGACCTGGCCCGGAAAAGCCTGCCTCCCGGCGAGACCTGGCAGGTGGTGGTCATGACCCAGGCCGCCGGCGGCCGGGAAACGCTCCTGGGGGCCCGCCGCGATCAATCCTTCGGCCCGGTGGTGGCCTTCGGGGCCGGCGGCATCGAAACCGAGATCCTGGCGGACGTCGCCCTCCGGGTGGCCCCCATCAGCCCGGCCCAGGCCCGGGACCTGGTGGCTGAAACCCGGACCGGCCGCCTGCTGGCCGGCTTCCGGGGCCAGCCGCCCGCCGACCTGGAGGCCCTGGGCCGGGCCCTGGCGGCCCTGTCCCAATTCATGCTGCAGTTTCCCCAAATCCAGGAAGTGGACCTCAACCCGGTCCGCCTGGCTCACGGGCAACCCGGCCTCCTGGCCCTGGACGCCCGAATCAAGGTGGGTTAGATTGGCAACATACGATAATCATTGGTAGCGCAGGCTTCCAGCCTGTGTTGTTGCAAAGCATGCCGCGACCGGCTTGCTTAACTTTCAAAAAATGACAAAATTATCAAGAGAGAATTCCATGGGGCGGACCGGCCTGTCCGCCCTAAATTTTTAGGGATAACGGGACAAAAACCAATCTTGGACGCAATTTCCTATGTTCTCATCGGCCTGGCGGCCATCGTCGGCGGGGCGGTGAACGCCCTGGCCGGCGGCGGCACCCTCATCACCTTTCCGGTACTCATGGCAGTGGGGCTTCCCGCCGTGCCTGCCAACATCACCAACACCGTGGCCCTCTGTCCGGGCTACCTGGGGGGGACCATTGCCCAGTTCCGCGACCTGAGCGGCCATGAGCGCCACCTGTGGTTTTTGGCCCCGGCCGGCGTCCTGGGCGGCATCGCCGGCGGCTTTCTCCTCCTGAACACCGGCGAGTCCATGTTCCGGGCCCTGGTGCCCTACCTGATCCTCCTGGCCACCGGCCTGCTGGCCGTCCAGGAGCGGCTGCGCGCCTGGCTGGTGGGCCGGACCGACCGGACCGAGCGAGCCGGCCTCCATGAGGCCTGGACCGTGCTGCCGGTGTTTCTGGCCTCCATCTACGGCGGCTATTTCGGGGCCGGGCTCAGTGTCATTGTCCTGGCCGTCCTGGGACTGGTGCTGGAAGACACCCTCACCCGCTTGAACGCCTTGAAGCAGATCATCTCTTTCAGCATCAACCTCGCGGCCGCCGTCTTTTTCGTGTTCTCGGGGAAAATCGTCTGGCCCGCGGCCCTGGTGATGATGGTGGGCGCCCTGGTGGGCGGGGCCCTGGGCGGCCGCCTGGCCGGCCGCATCCAACCGGCGATGCTGCGCCGCATCGTGGTCACCGCCGGGGTGATCATCGCCTTGATCTACCTGGTGCGCTAAGCGCGCCTGCTCGTGAGGTTCATCAAGCCATGCTTTTCTATCCGGCTTTCCTGATCGGACTCGCATCCGGCCTCTTCGGCGGCTTGATCGGTTTGGGCGGCGGCGCCGTCATGATCCCCCTGCTGGTGCGCTTCTTCAAGTTCAGCCAGCACCAGGGCCACGGCACCAGCCTCATGGCCCTGGTCTTCACCGGGCTGGCCGGCGCCGTCACTTATGGCCTGAAAGGTTCGGTGGACCTCCGGGCTGCGGTGTTGCTGGCCGCCTCCGCCATGGTCACCGCTCGCTTCGGGGCCCTTTACGCCCACGCCCTGCCGGAATGGCAGCTCAAACGGGCCTTCGGCATCTTCTTGATTTGCATTTCCCTCTTGTTGTTGAGCAAACCCTACCTGCACCACCTCTCGTTTCTGCCCCAGGGCGTCACCGGTTGGCGGGAGGTCGCGGTCCTGCTGACCGCCGGGGTATTCACCGGGTTTCTCTCCGGCATGATGGGCGTTGGCGGCGGCTCCATCATGGTGGTAGCCATGGTGCTGCTAACGGGCTTCAGCCAGTACACCGCCCAGGGCAGCTCGCTCCTGGCCATGGTCCCGGCGGCCGCGGTGGGCGCTTATACCCACTGGCGCCTGGGCAACGTGGTGACGAAGGTATTGCCCGGCCTGATCTGCGGGATCATCATCGGCACTTTCTGCGGCGGCAGCGTGGCCCATCTCCTCAGCGAAGCCACTCTCCGCCTGGTCTTCGCGGTGATGCTCATCTGGCTGGGTCTCCGGGATATAAGGGGCGCCGCCAAAAAGCGCGCCTTGCTGGCAGCCGAGTCGGTTTGAAAATAAAAAAATTTTCACCACAAGGACACCAAGAATTAAAATAGAATTCTCTGTGTATCTCTGTGATCTCTGTGTCTCTGTGGTAAGATTTTCTAGACATGCACGCCCAGCCAAAAGCCATCACCCCGGAGAAACTGGCCGCCATCCTGTCCCAACACCACCGCATTGTCGCCTTAACCGGCGCCGGCATCTCGGTGGAGTCCGGCATCCCCGACTTTCGCAGCCCCGGCGGCCTCTGGGAGCGCTTCGATCCCATGGAATACGCCCACATCCGGGCCTTCCGGGCCAACCCGGCCAAGGTCTGGATCCTGCTGAAGGAAATGGACGCGGTCATCAGCGCGGCCCGGCCCAACCCGGCGCATTACGCCCTCGCAGAGTTGGAGGCCAGGGGGCTGCTCCTGGGCATCATCACCCAAAACGTCGACAACCTGCACCAGGCCGCGGGCAGCAAACGCGTGGTGGAATTCCACGGCAACGCCCACCGCTTCATTTGTGATGCCTGCCGCGGCCAACATCCCCGGGAGACCCTGGACTTCGACCACACCCCGCTCTATTGCCTCTGCGGCGGCCTTATCCGCCCCGACGTGGTCTTCTTCGGCGAAGCCATCCCGGAGGCGGCCCAAAAAGAGGCCGAGGAACTGGCCCGGGACTGCGACCTGCTCCTGGTCATCGGCACCTCCGGCGAAGTGGCCCCGGCCAGCTACCTCCCCTACACCGCCAAGGAGTCTGGTGCCCTCATCGTCGAAAACAACCTGGAACCCACCAGCCTGACCCGCAACCTCACCGACCATTTCCTCCCCGGAAAGGCGGGGGAAGTATGGCCGGAACTAATCAGAAATTTGGATAGCTGATAATGAGCGAAAGGTTAAGGTTCTAAGGATAATTTCCGCACTGCGCACCAAGACGGAGCTGATATTTTTGGCCGTCTAGGGATTATTTCCCAATTTTTCCAGTCATTTCCCTCCGGGTTTTTACGAGTAATCATATATAATTCTTCATTATTTAGCAGTTTTATAGATGAATTCTGTAGCTCAAAATCATTTTCTTTCAGCCACTTTTCTATCTTTTCAGTAAGTTTCCCATGAACGATCAACATAAAGTGTACATCAATTCCCTTAATTATTTTGGGGTATCTATTTCTATTGAAAATATCTTTAATCCGGCTGAATTTTTCTTCAATTTGGCTTTTGGAAAAAGGCATAGCTACTTTGGCCTCAATCATAACGATGTGATATCGTTTCGAATGTTCATCAATAGCAAGTAATAGATCAATATCCTGCTGGTTTCCTTTAATAAGCTTTTCATTTTGCTCATTTTTTTCCATATCTCCTTCTTTTCTATCTGAAATATACCATTGCAATGCTCCATACAACCAATCGATATGATAGTCCATGGCACAAAATACATCCGATCCGGATGGAATTCCAAGGAGATTTTCCAATACTTCTAAGGCTTCCTTTGTCGGCTTAAAATCGCGATTGCCAAGAAAATAACCTACAAGGTAAAAACGCTCTTTGGCGTTAAATCGGCGCAACGCATCAAGCAATCCTATTTCTGGGTCAGCTATCTTTGTACCGCCACTTGAATTTTCATATCTCATATTGTTGCCTCCTTAGCCATCCTAAACCAAACTAATTGCTATGAGAAGGAAAAGGATTGATATTTTGAAACAGTGGCCTGAATTTAAACTAAAAAGGGG
>JBIOJX010000024.1:0-18841 GCA_044451265.1 Desulfobaccales bacterium | reverse complement strand
GTGTCCTCTGTGTCTCTGTGATGAAAGATTTTCTACCGTTTATACCCTACCGGCATCACCAACAAAGGCACCTGTTCCTTGGGCAGTTGCAACGTCTGGCCCAGGTCCTTATCCTCGAAGGCCCCGACGATGCCGGCCCCCAATCCCAGGGCCTCGGCCTGGAGAAAGACATTGGTGCCCACGTGCCCGCATTCTATATGGGTGTACATGATCCCGCGCTCCCCATAGCGGGCGGTGCAGCGGCGGTACTCCGCGGCAATGACCACTATGACCGGGGCGTGGGTCACCCAGGTTTGGTGTAAGGCAGCCCGGGCCACCGCCTGGCGCAGGTCGCCTTTGACCCCCGGCTCCAAGGCGTGCTCCTTCACCAGGTAGCGGTAGACCCCGGCCGGCAGGTCGGCCACCCCATACTCGCCCACCACCAGGTAGATTTCCAGGGGATAGGTGGCCCCGGCCGAGGCCGCGGTCCTATGGCCCCGGGGATCGCTGAGACCGTCGGCGCCCCACAGGAGCTGGGAGACCTGCTGCAAATCCAGCCCCCGGGCGACAAACTCGCGCACCGTGCGCCGGGCCTTCAGGGCCTCCTCCACTGACATGGCGCCCTTAAGCGCCACCGGCGGCAGCTTCACCACCCCCGCCCCTAGTCCGGGGGTGGAGGCAAACATCAGAGCTAAGATCGCCATAATCATACTCCGCCTGAGGTTCATAGATCTCACCACCCGTAGGGGCGAACCTTGTGTTCGCCCTTTTGGCAGCACCGGCGTCTCGCCTGTAGGAGCCGGTTGCAAACCCACCCATAGCCTCCCCTAACTCAGACACCTCTTCTGGCCCAGGCCAACATCCCCGCCAGCACCCGGCCCATGGCCGCCATCTCCAGATGAATGACCAGGTCCGTCTCCCGACACGGCACCCGGCGGCCCTTGAACACGCCATCCACGCGCAATTCCATGCTCTGCCGGCCACTGAGCCGTAGCGTCAACCTGGGTGCTTCACAATAAATAAAAAGACTATTCCCTGGGATATGACCGGCCGCCAGGATGGGGGTCTCCGAGATCACCTCGACGGCAGTCTCCTGACCCAGTCGCAGGCTGTGCCTCCCGGCGAAATCCTCAATCCGCTGGGCCAGGGACACGGCCTCAGGCAAGTCGACTTCCAGCCTGATCCCGGCCTCTCCTTCCGCTTCCGGAACCTCCACCACCTCCAGACCCTCCACCCGCAGCACGAAGATGCCGCCGTGTTCGTCCCAAACCAACTTGGTTTGATCCCGGTTCACCAAACCCAGTTTCTCGCCCGGAAAATTCGCCTGCACCCGTCGGCAGTGAAACAGCATCGCTTCTCTCCAATTACAGGGCGGCCGCTGGCCGTTTTCATTTACGATAAACATGCCGGTTAGGCCGCGCCTCAAAAATGTGCCAGAGCCAGAAATTATTTTGTGAACCTAAACAGCGGCCGGTTGGCCAGCGCCCAGCGGCGATTGCCTTTTGATATCCGCAACCCTACTGGAACCTTGGTTCATAACGGGCTGGAACTGCCTGATTTTTCCTTGATTTTTGCGCCTTCTGAGCCTATATTATTAAGTTGAGTCTTCTCGAATCTATTGTCTTGGAGTTGAATATGGCTTATTCCCCGATAGTTATGGATCATTTCAAAAATCCCCGCAACGTCGGCGAAATCCTGGATGCCAACGGCCTCGGCGAAGTCGGCAACCCGGTGTGCGGCGACATGATGAGCGTTTATATCAAGGTGGTGGACAACCGCCTCGAAGACGTCAAGTTCAAGACCTTCGGCTGCGGCGCCGCCATCGCGGTCTCCAGCATGATCACCTCCATGGCCAAGGGCAAGACCCTGGAAGAGGCCATGAAGATCACCAACGCCGACGTGGCCGAAGCCTTGGGCGGCCTGCCGCCCAACAAGCTACACTGCTCCAACCTGGGGGCTGACGCCCTGCACTCCGCCATCAAGAACTACCAGGACCGCTTGAGCGGTAAGGTGATGAAGGGCGCTGAGGCCGACAAAGAGCCGCACATCAAGGGCACTGGCGCCGCCGGCGGCAAATGCTACTGCCCCTACTGCGAAACCAAGGTGGACGAAGAAGCCCACTTCTGCATGTCCTGCGGGCAGGAACTGCCGCACGAACACGACCATTAACCGGTCTCGGGAAAGGATAGCGCCATGGCATTGATCTACTTGGATCACTTATCCGCCACGCCCCTGCACCCCAAGGTCAAAGCGGCGATGACCCAACACCTGGAGACCGTCTTCGGCAACCCTTCCTCCGACAATCAGGTGGGGCAGCCGGCCGCCGCCGCCCTGGAAAAGGCCCGGGCCCAGGTGGCGGCGCTGATCAACGCCGAGCCCAAGGAGGTGGTCTTCACCTCCGGCGGCACCGAGGCCAACAACCATGCCCTCAAAGGCGTGGCCATCGGCCTCCGGGAAAAGGGCCGCCACCTCATCACCTCCAACATCGAGCACAAATCCGTGCTCAATTCCCTGCGCGCCCTGCGCCTCATGGATTACCATGTGACTTCCCTGGACGTGGACCAATACGGCCTGCTGGACCCCGCCGCAGTGGAAAAGGCCATCACGCCTGAGACCATCCTCATCAGCGTCATGCTGGCCAACAACGAAATCGGCACCGTCGAGCCCATCGCCGATATCACCCGGATCGCCCAGAAGCACAAAATCACCTTTCACACCGACGCCGTGGCCGCCGCCGGTATCATGCCGGTGGACGTCCAGCAGCTCGGAGTCAACCTCCTGAGCCTGTCGGCCAACCAGTTCTACGGCCCCTCGGGCGTCGGCGCCCTCTACATCCGCAAAGGCACCCCCATCATGCCCCTGCTGGACGGCGGCCTCCAGGAGAACAAACGCCGGGCCGGCACTGAGAACCTCATCGGCATTGTCGGCCTGGGCGCGGCTGCCGAAGCCGCGGCCCAGGAAATGCCGGTGAACCTGCCCCGGATCAAGGCCCTCAAGGATCGCCTGCTTCAGGGGATCGTGGCCCGTATCCCGGAAATCAAGGTCAACGGCCACCCCGAGCACTGCCTGCCCCATCTGCTCTCGGCCTCGGTCACCTACATCGAAGGCGAAAGCCTGATGATGCTGCTGGAAGACGAAGGCATCATCGTTAACACCCGCTCCGCCTGCGCCTCCGGGTCGCTCCGGGCCTCCCACGTCCTCATCGGCACCGGCCTGGACCACGCCCTGGCCCAGGGCACCCTGGTCTTCACCCTCGGCCGGGAGACCACCGCGGCCGACATTGACCACGTGCTCGAAGTCATGCCGGGCATCGTCCAAACCCTGCGCGACATGTCCCCCATCTATAAGAAAGAGCACGCCTGATAACTCATACGGTTGTATACGTCTGTAGGGGCGGACCTATGTGTCCGCCCTTCGTTCTTTTGAACCCACCCCTGGCTGCCCCTACGCCCCATAAAATGCCTGGTCCACACTGCCCACCAATTTCTTTGCCATCGCATGGCAAAAGGAAACCTGTGTCTCTGATCTTTACTGCTGTAATGCAGGATAACTGCGACTGAAGATAGGGAGAGGATATCTTAACTATTTATAATTACATCAAATTATCTATAAATAGCAGATAGCAGCGGGCCTATACTTTTATGTCATGGGATACATATGTGAAAAGTTTCGAGAATCACTAAGGGAGTCGACAACCAAATGCTTAAAGGATAATCCACAATTAGGGTGTTTTACTCTTTTTGGATGCGGCAAATCTTGGCTTTTAATTCATCCAAGTAAAAGGGCTTGACAATGAAGTCGCTGGCTCCGGCATCTATGATGGCATCATAAGAGTATTCCGAAGAGTAACCCGTCATGATGATGAAGGGGATATCGGGAAATTCCCGGCGGGCCTCTTGCATCAGCTCCACCCCGTCTTTGCCGGGCATTCTGATGTCACTGACCACCAGGTCGATGTTCTCCTGGCAGAGGATGGCCAGGGCCTCGGAGGCATTCGCCGCGCTCTTGCATGAAAACCTGATCATCAGGAGATAATCCTGCAGAAGCCGGCGAAGGGCGTCATCATCATCCACTACCAAGACCACCGGCGGAGCTGTAGCCGACTTCATATTTGAATCATATGCATTCACAATAGTTTTTCCCTACGTATTAAATTCTCCGAGATTATGCAGCAGCCTTGGCCACCGCAATCCAAAAAAGCTTTTTGCGACCTTTTGCCCAAAAAATTCCCCAAAGTCTCTGTTCCTGCTAGGCAAATTACTCCCGGCCGCTACGGCCGGGAGTCCAGGTTTATTTGTTACGGCCGCCGCCCTATTGTAGCAACGTGAGTCCGTTTACGGCTGCTGCCGCCTCTACCGCCTTCACCAGGCGGTGGAACATGTAGTCGACCTGCTGGTAGTTGTTATAGACGCCGTGGGTGCTGGCCCGCATAGTGATGCGGTTATCCGCCGTCGGGTAAGTGTGGGCTCCGGTTTCCAGGGCTCTAAAGGTGACGGACCTGATGTAGATCTTGGGGTCCTCTCCCGCCAGGGTATTTAAAATCCCGCCAACTCCACTCACCCCGTTGATTGCCGCACTCATGGCGGGAAGTGCAGTCGTTGTTTCCCTCTCTTTAAAGGGATTGAAGGCAGTCAGGGCCGTGGCAAACTCGGGGTCGTTATTTTGTTCCACCCAGAGGGCGCCCGGCCACTGGGCGGCAATTTTGCTCTTCAAATAGTTGCCCAGGGCCACCCCGCGGTCGCGGATGGCCTGTACGCCGATATAGCCGAAGTACGCCGCCGAATCGGTCATGGCATAGAGGGCCGGGGTGTTGGTCTCGCCGCGGCTGCTCAGGCTGGCGGGCGTCCAGCTTCTCTTAACAGTTTGGCTACCGAGAACGAATCTGGGGCTTTTAGTGGTGGGGTCGAAAAGGCTGCCACCGTAAGCCGCCCAGTTGCCCCCATTGAACGGCGGCAGCGGGTATTTCGGTAAGTCGTAGGAGTTCCGGACATAAGTGATTCCGGTGCCCGGCCCGCCGCAGAGCCATTTATGGCCGGCGCCGGCGATGAAATCGGCCCCGTAGCCGTGGCAATCAACGGGAAGCATGCCCCAGCCATGGGCGGAGTCGATGATGCTGAAAATCCCGTAAGATCTAGCCTTGGCGCAGAGGGCCTTAATCGGCATCCTCAAGCCGTTTTTATAGAAGACCTCGCTGGTGGCGAGATACGCTTTGACGCCTGGGGGCACCTGCTTAAATTCCACCTCAAAAGCATCCACGACATCTTGCACCGATATGTTTTTTGTGAAGTTGGTAGGAAGGGTGACGATCCTGACTTCCACGTCAAAGTAGTCCCGGGCCCAGGCGATGGGACCGGTCATGGCGGCATGCTCCCATTGGGTGCAGATGATGCGGTCGCCCTTATTCCAGGGGGTGCCGGCGAAGATCAGGTTGCAGGCGTCTGTGGTATTGTAGTCGAGGAGGATTTCATCCGCGTTGGCCCAATATTGATTCGCCACCGCGATTTGCCGCTTCACCAGGGCGGAGGTCGCCGTCGAGCTATCGAAGGCGAACAGGTCCGGAAAGTCCTTATTGAGATTGAGCTGCCAATCCCTGGGGTCCTCGGATTTGTAGAGATTGTACACGCCGAGATTGACCAGGGAAAACAGGGGTTGGGACCCGGTGGTGCCGGTGTTCATGTGGATATAGTCATCGGGCAGGACAAAGGTTTGCCGCACCTTATCCCAGAATTGTTCGCTCCCTGGGTGCCCCTTGATTACGGGATAAGGCTGCAGGTTCTGGGGTAAGATGTCGCGGGCATGACTGCACCGACCACCGTCCACAAATGCTTTGGCTTCACTGGGACCAATAAACCCCGCCGTCAATGCCGCCGCCGCGATCCCCTTTAAAAAATCACGTCTGGCAATTCCCACCTGTTCCATGGCACCTCTCCCCTTTAAGATTGGATTCTGTTTATCCGATGGTTGATGATAGATAATTCTAAACTCCCGCCAATCTTCCACTCTAGATTGCCCCATTCCACATCCGTTTCCGATAATAAGCCATTTATGCTGCAAGTTCCAAAAATATTTTTAAATTTCTTCTTCGAAAACAGAATTTTATGAAAATAATCTAAGGGCCGGATGATGATTATAACTAGTTTAGGGCCCCTCTGTGAGGCCAGAGTGGGGGCAGTTAATCTGAGGGGAAGGGTTGTGGGTAAAAGCTGGCCAGCTCAGACTCGCGAAGGAACCCAGATCAGCCACTTGACTGCCCCTTTGTGTATGGTTATTCAAGTAGGGCACAGTATGGAGGGGTAATCCCGCAATTTTGCCTTGCTGGCAGGATTTAATGGAGGGAAGCTGAGATGGAAGTCGACTATAAGGACTCTTGGAAGAGGGAATACAAGGAATTGAAGATTGTTCGGCTCAAGCACCCCTGCGAATGTTCAAAGTGTAAAAAAGAAATCCAGAGAGGTTCAAGAGCATTATTTGATCAAGGTAATCTCCTATGCTCAGATTGCGGTGATTTCTCAATTCTTCCTGAGGATGAGAGGGTGAAGCTCGGTATCCTGAATCCCGCAAGAACATGAACCAATTTGGATCTTTGTACCTGCTGGGCTCGGCGCTCCAGGGCCTGGCGAGATGTAGGAGGTTTAAGAAGAATTAGCTATCTATCTCCATTTAGCAACAAACTGAGGCAGGGTCAGCCACGGCCCTGCTTTTTTATTTCCAAGTCGTAGCGAGTTACTTGCCAATAACCGCACATTCCAAAAAAATCTGATATTATCCACATAATCAACCTTGAACCTTGAATTTTGAACTTCTCAACCGGGTCAACCGTCTCTGCTGTTCTGGCAATTTCTCTCCCCTGGCCTTACCTTATCTGCATGTGGAATTTAACCGCCCTACCCCCGCACCGCCCGGCCGCCAAGCGGCACAAATGCGGTACATTAGCGGTGCTTCGGCGGTGCTTCGGCGGTCTCGGACCGCTACGTCAGCGCCACCTCAGCGGACTAAAGTTAGCCAAATAAGGTACTTATGCGCACCAAAATGCGGACATTTTTTAGATGCCGGCACAGGATGGCCCCAATTGGCCGCTTTTTTCGGCACGAAGTCCCTGCAAACCCGGCCGATTCACCCGGAAAACCTTGTAATATGCGCTACTTGGATGGTGTACACTTTTTCCCGTCCCTAAGTTGTACTTGGCATTGCCTTTTTCGCCCCCAGGCCCAGCCTGGCCACCATTTCCGTCGCCCATTGCAACTTGGAAACGAGGGGGAACAGTGATTGATCGCGTTCCTGTAACCACCGGTCATTCTCCGCCGCCGCCCCGAGCATGGTAGTAACTGATGATATCCCGTTTGGAGATCATCCCCACGATCTTGTCCGGCGACTCCTCCCGGACCACAGGCAGTTCATCCACGTTGAGCCGCACCATCTTATCCAGGGCCGCCTGCAGGGACTCATGCCAGCCGACTCTTACTACATTGGGAATCGCCACGTCCTTGGCCACGATGAGGCCGCGGAGGCTTGCTTCGAACATGACCTCCCGGATATCATTGATGGAGAGGATCCCGGTCATCCTGCCTTCCTGGTCGAAAACCGGGAAATATATTTCGGGAGAATTGCTGATTACCTGAATGAGCTGATCGAAGGGCATATCCTCCGGGATTGCCGTCACCTGCCGCAGCTTGATGGCCTCAGACACCTGCATCTCTTCCAGCAATCCCCGGGCGAATTCGGTCATATGCGCCGGCGAGGCCAGCCTGGTGACCACCTGTTTTTCATAGAGGCTGACTTTGCCCAGTAGCACGTAAGAGATCGTGGACACCAGCATCAGGGGCACTAACAGGACATAGCTGGCGCACATTTCGCACGCCATGATGATGGAGGATATCGGCACCTTGGCCACCCCGGCGAAGAAGCCGCCGATGCCCACTAACACAAAGGCATTGGGGTGGATCACCCACCCCGGCGCCAGTTGATGGCCCAGGAAGCCGAAGGCCCCGCCCAACATGGCCCCCATGAAAACCGAAGGCCCGAAAACCCCGCCGCTGCCCCCGGAGCTAATAGTGCAAGAGGTGGCCACAATCTTCATCAAGGCCAGCAGCAGCATGGTCCCCCAAAAGATCTTGCCTTCCAGGGCCGCCTGCACCCAGCCGTAACCGCCATCCATTACCTGCGGTAGTGAAAAGGCGATCATACCCAGCATGAGTCCACCCAAAGCCGGCTTCAAGGCCTGGGGAATCCAGACCCGTCTAAAAAACCGGTCCCGGGCCACCTCATAGAATACCTGCACATAAACATAGCCCACCAGGGCGCAAACCACCCCAAAGATGGCGTAAGGCAAGAGTTCCACGGGAGCAAAATCTACTGGCCCGGGAAAGAACAGGGCGCTGCGGCCAAAATACTGGTCAAAGACGGAAGAGGCCACGATAGAGGAGACGATGCAGGGCAGAATGGCTTCGAATTCAAACTCCGTCTCCCGGTAGAGCACCTCCGGGGCGAAGAGGGCCGCGCCCAGGGGCGCGTGAAAGATGGCCCCGATGCCGCCGGCGGCGCCGGCCAACACCAGGATGCGCCGGTCCCGGGGTTTGAGCTTCAAAATGCTTGCCAGGAAAGACCCAAAACCCGCCCCGATCTGGGCAATGGGACCTTCTTTGCCTGCGGAACCGCCGCTGCCGATGGTAATGGCGGAGGCCAGGATCTTCACCAGCGGCACCCGCTTGCGGATATAGCCACCCCTGCGGTGGAAGGCCTCGATCATCGCATCGGTGCCGTGGCCCTCGGCTTCCGGCGCGATGAAAAAGACCAGAAGTCCCGATACCAGCCCACCCAAAGCCGGAATAACCAGAAACAGCCAGGAGCGGGTCGTCCCCAACACGGCCACGGCCGCGGCTTCCGTCCCTCTTACCGGTTCCATGAAGCCCGTGGGCAGGCGCAAAAAATGGTAGAGAGCAAAACGCAATAGTTCTTCAAACAGAATGGCACCCAGTCCAGATACCATCCCCACCGCAATACTTAAAAGCGGCCAGCGGACATGGCCCGACCAGCCGTAACGCTCCGGGTCCATCCGACTCTTGATCAGACGAGCCAGCCTGCCAGTCATTGACCCACCTTGAAACGGGATTAAATGGTCTTAAGTTTTTCTAAAATAGCATATTACCATGTTAGCTGCACATGGCGCTCCCATGATTACGAAAGGAACCCTATGCCCGAAAATCTGACGGATTTGCCGAAAGGCATTGACCTCAAAGACGAAGACATCTTCGAGGCCATGAAGAGCATCCCCGGCTACCTGGACATCACCCCCGGAGATTTTAAAGAGGTCTACCGCCGGGCTTACGCCCACGCCCTGGAGCGCCTGAGCCGGGCCGTTACCGCCCAGGAGATCATGACCCGGGAGGTCGTCTCGGTGCGCCCCGACACCCCCCTGGCAGCAGTGGCCGAGGCCATGGGTAGCCGCGGCATCTCCGGGGTGCCGGTGCTGGACGACGCCGGCCGGGTGGTGGGCGTCATCTCGGAAAAGGATTTTCTGACCCACCTGGGCGTGGCCGAGCCCCAAAATTTCCTGACCCTGGTGGCCTCCTGCCTGCAAAGCAAGGGTTGCGTGGCCCTGCCCATCAAGCAGCGCCTGGCCGCCGACCTCATGACCTCCCCCGCGGTCACCGTGAGTCCGGAGGCCAGCGTCCAGGACATCGCCGCGCTCTTCACCGGCCGAGGCATCAACCGGGTGCCGGTGACCGACCCGAGCGGCCGGCTCCTGGGCCTGGTCAGCCGGGGCGATCTCGTCCGGGCGGCCCTGGGCGGGGGAACCCCATGATCGCCGCTTACTTCCGCAAAATGGCCGGCACCACCCAGAGCCCGCCCCGGGCCGGGCTGGCCGAGATTCTCTGGTCCTGGCTCGGGGCCTGCCTGGGCATCGGCGCGGTGGCCTGGCTCGACGGTTTTTTGGAAAAGAGCGATGTGCTCCTGCTGATCGGCTCCTTCGGGGCCTCGGCGGTCTTGATCTACGGCGCCATCAAGAGCCCTCTGGCCCAGCCCCGGAACCTGGTGGGCGGCCACCTGATCTCGGCCCTTATCGGCGTCAGCGTCTATTCTCTGCTCTACCCGTTTCCCTGGCTGGCCGCGGCCGTGGCCGTGGCCACCAGCATCGCGGTGATGCACGCCACCCGGACCCTGCATCCGCCCGGCGGGGCCACCGCCCTGATCTTCGTCATGGGCAGCCCCAAGATCCATCACCTGGGCTACCTCTATGTCCTGATGCCGGTGGGGGCCGGGGTGGCGGTCATGCTCCTGGTGGCCCTGCTGGTCAACAACCTCTCCTCCCGGCGCCGCTACCCGGAATTCTGGTGGTGAGCCCCGGGCCAGGCCAGGCCCCAACGTCAAAAGGCAGGACCCCAGGTCCTGCCTTCTTCAATTCAATGGAGGCGTTGCCTATTTTTCGTCTTTTTCCTGGTGATAAATCAAAGACACGGTCTGCGACACCCGCTTCGCCCAGGATGGATCATCCTTGTTCATCTCCACTTCATCATAAAAATCGCTGAAATCATGATCCACCAATTTGTAAGGAGTTTTGCTTTCGGAATCGAAAAAGGTATGCCGCAATTCATGCCGCAAAACTCTTTCAATATCAGTCTCTTCACAATGTTGCAGCAATTTGCTGTCGAAAAGAATAATGTAGTCGTAACCATCTTCCGGCGCTTCATTTCTGGACAGGTATCTCACCAGCTCCGAAGGTTTGACAATCTTCCCCAGGACCACATTGCCTTTCGCCATCATCTTCTTTTTGTTAATCAGAAATAGTATCTTGGCATTGGCCAGGTGCGGAAAATACTTGCCTTTCAGTTTTTCATACATTTCGTAAAGGCTTTCCGGGACATCGTCATACTTCATTGAAATTCTCCTTTTTAAAGCATTATTTCGTCATCAGGGGATCGACGCCGGAGATCGGACTCGAACCGAGACCAAGCGGAGGATTTTGGGTCTGATTCGGGGGGCGGAAGCCAGGCAACCCGCATGGTTGACGCCTTACGGTCAAGCTGAACCGCTCCCCAATTATAAAGGTTCCGCCAATTTCCGCCAAGGGTAAACTGGCCCAAACTACTTGGCGGGGCGCGCCTTCTGCTTTGCAAAAAAGGCTTCCAGGGCCTGCATGTGCTCCGGGCTATGGTGGCAGAGGGCCTGGAAGGCGGCGGAAATCTCCAGGGTTTCTTCCAGACTCTTGCCCTGGGCCAGACTGAACAGGCGCTTGGCCAGGCGCAAAATTCTGGCCGGCTGCCTGGCGATCTCAGCTGCCAGCTCCAGGGACCGTTCCAGGAGCCGCTCGTGCGGCACCACTTCGCTCACCAGGCCGATACGCAGGGCCTCGGCCGCGTCGATGACCCGACAGGTGAACGCCAGTTCCAGGGCCTTGGCGTAGCCGATCACCCGGGGCAGGAAATAGGCCCCGCCATCGCCGGGAATCAGACCCACCGAGACGAAGGTCTCGCCGAAGCGGGCCTGTTCGCTGGCGAGGCGAATATCGCACATGCAGGTCAAATCGCAGCCCGCACCGATGGCCGGGCCGTTGACCGCGGCGATGGTGGGCACATCCAGCCGCTGAAAAGCCAGCGGAATCTGCTGGATGCCCTGGCGGTAATTGTTGCGGATCTGGTCAGGGTCGCCGGCGAACATCCCCTGCTTGTTATACATGTCCTTGACGTTGCCGCCGGCCGAAAAAGCGCTGCCTGCGCCGGTGAGGATCATGACGCTGAGGGTCTCGTCCGCTTGCACCCGCCGGCAGGCGTCCAGGATTTCCGCAATCATCGCCGGCTCGGTGATGGTATTGCGCACCTCCGGCCGGTTCAAGGTGAGGATGGCGATGGTTCCCCGTTGCTCGAAGCTGATTTCCCGATAGGTCATGGCTCTCTTCCCTCCTTAAGAGCAAACTTTTTCAATAGCGGCCTTGATCTGGCAGGCCCTCCAGCCGAAATCGGTCAGGCGGGCCACTCCTGCCTTAATATAAGCCGCGTCATCAGGGTCGCGCAACAGGTCGACCACCAGTTCCTGGGCGGCATCCTGGAGCGCGTCCAGCAGGTTTTTATTGGAGGGATAGAGATGTGCGTCGAAGCAGAAGAGGATGGTCAGGTCTGAGTCTTTAGCCAGGTGCGCCGCCTGTTGAATTTCTGCAGCCGCCGGCTCGATGGAGATTATTTGAATAGTGGGATTAATCGCGAATTTCTGAAACTCTTGCCGCACAAATTCCTTTTCCGGCAAAACTTCCTTTTCGATCATGATCTTCGCATCGAGAGCTGAAAATTGCGGCAAGATCACGGCAATGCTTGGTTCGCCGCTTTTTTTCAGCGGCAATATCTTTTTCTCATCTTGGAGAACCTGGACGGATTCACGACAGATTCTGGCCGCCAGCAGAGCGCCGGCCGGTTCAGCCGCGGGCTCTCCCCCGGCAAATCTTCGTTCTCTCTTTAATTTCAATTTCTTGATTCGGGCGACGCTCTCCTCCAGCTCTTTCAGGGGCAGCCGCTTGCTTTTATAGGCCTCGAGCAGTTTAGCGTAAACCTCTTTTTGGGCCTTAAGGTCATGACAAACCAGCAGCAGATCGTGTCCCGCCGCGGCAGCTAAGATCCCCGCTTCGCCGATGGGGCAGAGCGCTTTAATCGCGCCCATTTCCAGATCGTCGCTGGCAATTACCCCATTGAAGTTAAGCTCTTTTCTGAGGTAATCGTAAATAATTCTTCTGGAAAAGGTGGCGATCTTGTGGGGGTCAGGATCGAGGTTGGGATAGTAGGGATGAGAAGACATCACCAGATCCACTCCGGTTTGAATCGCCTGCACGAAAGGCTTCAGATGCACCTCCTCCATCTCTTGCCAGGTGGATGGGATGACCGGCAGTCCCAGATGGGCATCCACGGGGGCATGACCCTTGCCGGGAAAATGCTTGGCGCAGGCTGACAGGCCACCCCGCTGCATCCCGGCAATCCGGGCCGCGCCCATCTCCGCCACCAAGCGCCAATCTTTGCCGTAAGCACGGATGCCGATATTCGGACTGTAGACCTCGGTCAAGACATCGAGCACCGGCCCCAGATTCACATCCAGCCCCAGCCGGCGCAGTTCTTTGGCCTCGATCTCGCCCTGCTGCCTGGCATAGTCGACTTTTCCAGCCGTTCCCACCGCCAGATTGTCCGGGAACACGGTAATCCCGTCCCGGAACATGATGACCCGCCCGCCTTCATGGTCTGCCGTCACCAGCAGTTTGCGGCCGAGAGCCTCTTCCAGATCGGCAATCAGTTTTTTAAGCTGCGGCGCCGAGTCAAAATTGATCCGGTAGAGAATCAGCCCGCCGGCATGCAGCTCTTGGAAATGACGGACAATCTCCGGAGTGATCCTGGTTCCGGGAATACCGATGACCAGCCGTTCTCCCACTAGTTCTGCTATTTTCATGTCGATCTCATTTTAACCGGCTGCAGGCGGTGACTGCCCCGGCGAGAAGGCGGGGCCATTTGCCGCCAATCTGCCAGGAGTTCAGGCCACCGTGCCTTTCAGATAAGCCTGCCTCCTGGCCTCGGGCAAGCGCTCGATGGCATACCGGAGCATGGTGCGGGGCATATTCCGGTAATGTTTTTGTAAGAAAGCTTCCGCCACCGTGGTCTGGCGCTTTTCCACCTCCCGCAACATCCAGCCCACGGCCTTGTGAATCAAATCTTCCGGGTCGCTCAACAGGAGGCGGGCAATTCTCAGGGTCTCATCAAAGTCCTGCCGCTTGATGAAGTGCAAGGTGGCGATGATGGCCAGGCGCCGCTCCCACCAGTTTCCGGAAGCGGCCAACCGGGTCAGGGCATCCTTGGGGCGGTCCTCCAGGTAATGGCCCAGCAGGTGCGGCGCTGAGGCATCCACCAGATCCCAGTTATTGACGAACCGGGTATGTTCCAGGTAGAACCGGTGGAGCTGATCTCTGACGCCTTGGTCGCCGCGATCATATTGACGAATCAGGATCAACAAAACCAGCAGCCGGTCTTCGTGGAAAATGGATGGCAGCAAATGCCGCGCCTCAGCCAGGGAAAGCTCCTGATATTTTTTGGCCAAGCCTCGCAAGACCGGGACGCGAATGCCCCGGAACCGGTCGCCCGCGCCATACTCGCCCGGCCCGGTCTTAAAAAACCGTTGGAGAATGGCGGCCTGCGAGGCATCTCCCAGGCTTTCGAGCTCTCTCTGGATTTCTGCGATCATCATGGCGCGCCTATCAATAATCCATAAAATTCCAACCAGCCATCTTAATATCACCTATCTAAGCCTATTTCTCGCAATTTTTGCGGCTAACAATGCAAAAATCTTTTTGGTACAATAGCTTGGCTCTCTATGGAAATCCAAACCCTTTTTTCAAGCGGCAGTAGTCTGACCTGGCAGGATTACTCGGTTCTGTCAGTGATTCTCGCCTTGGTGATTTTTGTCGGCTTTTATTCTGGCAGAGAAGAAAAATCCACCAACGACTTTTTCCTGGGGGGGAGAAAGATCCCCTGGTGGGCGGCCGGTCTGGCGTTTGTCGCGGCGGAAATCAGCGCCCTCACCCTGATTGCGGTGCCCGCGATCGCCTATATGGAAAACTGGGAATATGCCCAGTTTTTTATCGGCGATTTTCTGGCCCGGGTCGCCATCGCCTTTCTGTTTATCCCGGCTTTTTACCACTATAACTGCACCTCTATTTATGAATTCTTAAAATATCGCTTCGGACCGGAAACCCAAATCGCCGGCTCGATCCTGTTTTTCATCACGCGCCTGTTGGCTTCCGGCGTCCGGCTGATGGTAGCTTGTTTGGCGGTGAGCATCTTAGTCGGCTGGCCTATCCTGCCGACTATCGTGTTGTTTTCGGTCATCTGCATTCTCTATGTCGCCTGGGGCGGGATCAAGGCGGTAGTCTGGACCAATGTGATTCAAGGCCTGACTTACGTAACTGCGGGAACGGTGGCCATCGGTTTCCTGCTGACGCGCATCGACGGCGGCGCCGCCGGCGTGCTGGCGATTGCCGGCGCGGCCGGAAAACTGAAAATCTTCAACTGGGGACCAGGTCTGGCGGCAGCGGGATCGGGGCCATTCCTGAAGAGCCTGTTCACGGATCCCAATCTCTTGGTGCTGGCGACTTTGAACGGATTTTTTGGCTCGATGGCGGCCTTTGGGACTGATCAGGAGTCCATGCAGCGGCTGCTGACGGTGAAAACGAGACGAGAAAGCCAGAAAACCATGCTGCTGACCCCCATCGGCAGTTGTCTGATGATGCTCATCTTCCTCTCGGTGGGCGCCTGCCTTTATGCCTTCTATGCCCAGCATCCCGGGATGCCGCTGCCGGCAAAATTGGACAAAATTTTTCCGCATTTTATCGAGCAGGCGATGCCCCCATACCTGCGAGGGCTGATGCTCTCGGCGCTGGTGCTGGCGAGCTTTGACACGCCTTTAGGTTCCCTGACCTCTTCCTTTGTCACGGACATCTATCGTCCGGTGCTTCATAAGTCGGGAACTGAACGCCACTATCTGTTAATTTCCCGAGTCTGTGTGGTGGTTTTTGGCATTATCCTGGCGTTCATCGCCTTCATTTTCAGCCATTTTGAAAAATTCCTCTGGCTCGCCTTCAAGATCGGCGGGGTCACCTACGGCTCTTTATTGGGGGTCTTTCTCCTCGGTCTGCTGACCACCAGGCGCTGCAACCGGGTCAATGTCGCGGCCATGGCTCTGTCCGCACTGGGCATGCTGGTTCTGTTGATCCTTTCCGAGACGCACATCTTCCCGCTGGGCTGGACCTGGCTGTTGTTGCTCGGCACCTTTTTGACTTTTGCCACCGGCTGGCTTTTTGGCAAACCAGCCGAGAGCGCCGCTGACCCCCCACCCCAAAACTGAGAAATGAGCCGGAAGCGGTTTTCTCCGGAGCACCTCAGCGGGAAGCAGCAAGATGGACCCCAGGCTTTTCAGGACATTAAAAAAGAGGCCGTCAGGAAGCCTAACCTCTTGATTTCATTTGGAGGCCGGAGACACATTGTTATACCAAGTTTATGTAATAATTACGTTTATTAATATTTATATTTTAGGATACCCCCAAAAATACCCCCAAATGTTGACTGCTTGAGGAGATAGATGGGCAGATCCACCTGCACGGCAAATTTTTATTCCCGCTTCAATGCCCGTTTTTGGCTTCTTTCTTACACATCCATCCCCGACGAACGCAACTTTTTGTACACCGCCTCGGCGATTTCGTCGGCATCCGTTGCCACGGTCTTTTGATGCGTCGCCAAATCGCGGATAATTTCCCCCTGGCGCTGGCACGCAACCTCGCCATAGCTTAGGAAGGTCGTCAAGACTTTCTCATGCCCCAGATTTTGGCTCCACGCCTTGAACTCTTCCGGTGTCTTGCAGACCTTCTCGCCGATTTGGACAAGAGTATTTCTGAAACTATGGGGATTGAAATATTGGAGGCCGGCATTGACAAAGGCCTCGCGAAAGATCGTCCGAATGGGCGAGGCATTTCTCCAGTGCTCCCGTGACAGGCCTGCCGATACAAACTGGCGATCGGGGCCCAGTGCCACGCGCGTCCCCGGGAACAGCGGCTCATCATTGCCCCACAGCCGTTCCTTACGGAAATAGTTCACCCACTCTGTCACAATACCTTGCACTTCCTCCCCCACCGGAAAGAAAAAAGTGCTGAAGGTCTTACTGAATTTCGTCTTTACCTCGCGGGCATCCTGGTTGACGCACCCAGCAATCAAATCCACATGCTTCAACTTCAGCGAAGCAATGGCACTATCCCTCGCCCCGGTCAGCAGCGTGAATGCCACCAGGGCGCGATTCCGGCGCTCGATTTCGTTGCTGACCGGCATTTTACTGATGACATGTTTGATCTGTTCGAGGGTCGGAAAATTTTGTTGCCTTTTTGCGGTAGCGATCCGGGTGTCCTTGTCAGACAGATTGAAATACTCAGCATCGGCATACTGCACCCTGGACTTGTAGCCTGGTTGCCAGGCCAGCCATTGAAAAAAGCGTTTGAGTTGGGTAAGGGTCGCATGTAAGGTCGCCTTGTCAGCTTATCCCCAGACCGCTGACCCTCCTGCTCGGCAAGGTGCTTTTTGAAGGCAACAGCCTGTTCGAAGTGAAATGCCTTGAAATCGCGATACCTGGTATAAACCTCGAAGCGGCTCAAAGCCTTCGCGGCCGCATCGACCGTCGGCTCGCCGTGACGTTTGGCTTCCTTTAGAAAAGCGAAGTACTTGCGCTTGATCCGCTCATTGACTGGGTTGTGTTTTCTCATGGTTCGATGTCCCTATCTTAAGTCACTATTCCCGGTGGGGTTGGCACTCTCAATTAATGAGGGACATCGCTACCAACTAGGCGCTCCACTTCCAATGCCAGGGCGACTTGTTTGGTCAGTGATTCCACGAGGTACAATTGCTCAGGTAGCAAAAAGCGTTCAGGATCTTGGGGACGTAAGGCCAAAACCCCTAAGGTGTCATTGGCGGCTTGCAAAGGCACATAAAGAATATCGGTCTTTGGTGAAGTTTTTGTCCCCCACCCAACCATCTGGCCAGCATCATAGGCTGATCGGGCAATATCAAGTTCTATTACTAAATCCTTTTCGAATACGGATGAGACATCGCCAGCAGCAATCTTAAATTTGCCCTTTTCTCCCGGCAGCAGCACTACAACCTGGCCCTTAAAAATCTCGGAGAAATGTTGCACCGCCACCTGTAAAATTTTTTCAACACCTCTGACGCTGGCAAGCTGTCGGCTGAGACCGTGCATGGCGGCCGTCTGGCGCTCTTGTAAACGGGTGGCTTCGGCCTGCTGCCGAACCAGGCTGGTGAGGTGACTAATTACCACAGCCACCAGAAACATCACCACGAAGGTCACGATGTATTGGGCTTCTTCCACAGTGAAGGACCAGCGGGGTGGGACAAAACAGAAATCAAAGGCCAGCACGCTAAGGATAGAATTAAGGATAGCTGGGCCCCGCCCACACTCCATGGCAGTAATCATCACCCCCAACAAATACACCATAATGAGGTTACTGAGGTGGAAGTAAGGGTACATCAAAAAGCAGATGGCGGTGGCCAGGATAAAATATAAGACGCCTACATAGTCAGACAAAGGGATATGCTTGGGATGGAACAGATAGGTTGACTCCCTTGGTTCTCCCGGCTCCCCGGTAATGACATAAATATCAATGTCTCCACTCATTCTCACCAGTTCATCCACCGGGCTTTTACAGAAGATATCTTTCCAGCGGGAGCGAACGGGTTTGCCGGAGACAATCTTGCTGACGTTCCGTTGGCGGGCGAAATTAACAATCTCTTCGGCTATGCTGCGGCCTCTCAAGATAATGGTCTCTCCCCCCAGTTCCTCGGCCAACCGCAAGTTCTGTGCGATACGGTGGCGCTCTGCTTCCGGTAACCGCAGCATCTTGGGAGACTCCACGTATATTGCAAACCATTCGGCCTGCAGACTGTCAGCCATTCTCTTGGTAGCGCGTATCACTTTGGCGGAGGAAGGGCTTGGGCCTACGCACACCAGGAGCTTTTCTGCCGGGGGAGTTAAGGTGTCTGCCATCGTTAAACCCTTTCGGTCTTATTTCGGAGGAGGCAGGGCCATGGAGCATCCTGCCGCCACTTGCCTACCCCCTCCCTCCATCACAACCTATACCTAAAAGGCATAGGACATGTAAAGCATGGGGGTGTATTTCTTAACCCCGTTTTTGCCAGCCAGGTCGAAGGAGGCGCCCGCCGACATGGACAATTTCTCCGTGGCCAGGAACTCGATGCCCGGCAGGATGCCGATGACGGTCTGCGGGGTCTGGTAACCCTGGGCCAGGGGGAGGTTGGTCCCGGGCTGGGTGAGGTTCGACCAGGTC
>JBIOJX010000023.1:0-18906 GCA_044451265.1 Desulfobaccales bacterium | reverse complement strand
CCTGTGTTACATAAAAGGGCGGATGGTGGGCGTAGCTCAGTTGGCAGAGCTCCAGGTTGTGGCCCTGGCGGTCGCGGGTTCAAGTCCCGTCGCTCACCCCAGTATTTATGCGGGTTTCCGACCTATCGGATGCAAGGGGGTGCATGGCCCCCGGAGCGCCCCCGACTCTTAGGGGCGTTTTTTGTTTTTGGGGATTATCAACTTAGACCTGATGAAAAAAGTTTGATAAAAATGCTTGACAGCCGGTAAAGAGCTTCTGTAATATAGGAGATAGGTTGCCAATTGCCTTTTATGAGGTGGAATGATGGAAAATAAATTTGACCAAGGCCAGGTTAATAAAAGATTTGCCCATATCCCGGGCCGGACTATCAGGTTTTGGGTAGAAAATGGGCTTATCGAAACAGTGGGGGAAACCACAGACGGGCGAGGGCTACACCGGCTTTACGATACGCGGGCCCTTTATCAAATTGCCGTGGCAGAGCGGCTTCTTCGGCTGGGGGTATCCTTGAGGGTCGTTCGGGAATATCTGCGAAACAACTTTCATGGCCTGATGCCGACCCCGGAAATTACCGGCCGTGATGCCGACGGCTGGGGATATGAACCCGGCGACAAATTGTCGGAAGAAGCGGGCCAGCGCAAAACCGATGTTGCAATGAAAAAGAATCTCACGATTTTGTGCGATTTTTCCGGGCGGGAAATGAGGCGCACCCTAATCTTATTGCCTCAAGGGACGCAGTTCGATAAGGGCAACGAGATCGTCATACAGATCTTCCTTCCCCAAACCAAGGAAACAGTTGATGCCATGATTCAAGCGTGCACCCAGGAGTAATTTTTTTTAGTCAGTAAAGGGAAATGGGTTGCCTATTACCGCTAAAATTGAGCCCGCATATTTCGACCTCTCAGGGGCCTCTGCCTACACCGGGAGAGCCCTGAGTGTGCGAAGTCTGCGCCGGCTGATTTGCGAACCTGGCGGCCTGCCTCATATACGAGTGGGACGCGGAAAGATCATGGTCAAAAGGGCGGACCTGGACGCCTTTCTTGAGGCACATAAGCGAACGCCCATTGACCTGGACGTCCTGGCGGATCAGGCCGTCCGGGAATTGCGTGGGAGGCCGTAAACGCTGAGAAATCAAACTTGGAGGGCAAATTATGCCAAACATCGGGCCGGCCTGGCTCAACCTAAAAACGGCGAGTGAGTATTGCGGTCTGGGGGATGCCGTCCTGCGGCGTCTCGTAAATGATCCGCAAGGTCTGCCTCACATTCGCATTGGTGGCCGAATTATCATCAACAAAGGCGAAATTGATCGTTTTCTCACCGACCGGGTACAGACTGGCCAGTATATCGCCGGTGTTTCGGCGGGAGTGCAGCGCCAGGTCGAGGCATTCATAACTAAATGCTGTGTGACCGGACCCGGCTGTACCGGAACTGCAGGCGAACTTTATAGCGCCTTTACAGAACATACTGCGGTCAAAGGGGTTGAACCTAACGACCTCATGCCGCGGCGCTCCTTCGGATTGTGCTTGAAAGCGCGGGGCTTTAAGTCGGGTAAATCGGGGCACGGTCGTCGCATCTGGCGGGGTCTTGCCCTGCGGGTTTCGTCTATTGTGTCCATCACCGCCACTGCCGGCGCCTCAAAACAACAGGTGGCGGACGGAACTAATCCGCCACATAAATTTTAAGCATCCGCCACAGATAATTAATTGTTTTTGTTTAACTTTCTAAGAAATGGGCAAAATGGACGAATGTTTACCGAAACTTCTCTCTTACGCGTGATATTGATTTACTTTATGTATATATTTGTCCTATTTGCCACAAAGGTATAAAATTATAAAGATGTTAATAGTTTATTTGGTGGCGTATTGGCTTACAAAAAGTGGCGGACTGGATTCCACGCGCCACTCACTAAAATTATTAAGAATGGCCGGAAACATAGGTGGGCTGGCATTGATGAGATGGCTAATGAATCTTTGCATGCTTGATGGTGGCCTCTCTGATTGCAGGGGATAGGGGGGGTTAAATTGTTTTAAAGCGCTTTCCAAAAGACCGAATGATGGCATCAACGCGGGGTTTCCAAGTAATTTTGGGGTAGTTTTTTATGGGCAAAAGTAGTTCAAAATCAACTAATTCGGCTATTTATTCCCTCAAAATGCCAAATAAGGGCATGGCGGCGGCCCCGGTGGAGATCCCGGCGACGGTGACCCCGTCGCCCCCGGCCCCGGCGACCCGCCAGACCCCGGCGATCCCGGGGGCCCCGGGCCCAAGCCGGCCCCGGGACCTCCAGGCCGGCGGCGAAACGGGACCGCGGGACCGAGCAGGCTCACCGGTTCCCCCGGCGGCGGTTTTAGGACGCATAGTGGCGGAAGCGGAATCCATGGGTGATTACAAGAGGGCCGTGCACGACCTGACGTTTTAAAAGGCAAGTTAAAATCTGGGTCCGCCTAAAGATCGGCCAATCTGAAGGCGGCGTAAGAACAAAGAAGGGCGGCAGTCCGGTGCCGGAACCACTGGATTGCTGCCCTTTTTTGTTGCCTGGCGGAAGAGATGAGTAAGTGCCCCCAGGTGGGGATCATCATATAGCAAAACCTAAAATCCAAGGAGATTGACCATGGCAACTTTGAGCGAACTTCGGACGCAACGAGATAACCTACTGGCCCAGGCCAGAAGGATTAACAGCAAGGCTGAGGCAGAGCGTAGGGACCTAACCAGCGAAGAACAAGACAAATTCAACACCCTCATGGGGGATATTTCCCGCCTCAACAATGAGATTCGGATGATCCAGGAGGGCGGCGAGGGTTGGGAATCCAGGTCGCGTGGAACTTTGGCCGCTCAGTATGAGGGGGCGGCCTACGGGAGCCCGGCCGGCGGCTTCCAAACGCGCCAGCAGAACCCGGAGCATACCAAGACTTTCGAGAAATTCCTTCGCACCGGTGACGACCGGGAGCTCCGGGACTTTCGCGCCCTGGTTGCCGGCGAGGGGCCGGAAGGCGGGTTCATGATCCCCGTGGAAATGGACCGGCAAATCGACGAAATCGCCCTCTTGCAATCGGCCATGCGGAATATCTGCGAGGTGCGGCCGATCACCACGCCCGAATATCAGCGCCTTATGTCCGTCCACGGGACAGGCTCGGGGTGGGTTGGCGAAACTGAAGCGCGCCCGGAAACGGCCACCCCGGAGGTCAAGGCAATCAAGCCCCATTGGGGCACCCTGTATGCCTATCCCATGGTGACCGCGGACATGCTGGATTTTGCGGCCTATGATGTAACCGCCTTTCTCACGAACGAGGTTGGGGAGAAATTCTCCCAGGATCAGGGAACGGCCTTTATCTCCGGCGACGGTATCAAAAAACCGCGTGGAATTCTGGATTTCCCCTTCACCAGCGACGTCGATACCGTCCGCCCCTTTGGCACCCTGCGCTATATCCCCTCCATGATGGACGGAGCCATCAGTTTTGACTCCTTGTGGAATACGGTTTTTAGCCTGAAGCGCGGCTACCGGAAGGGGTCCTTGTGGCTGATGAATTCCACTACCGCGGCGTCTCTCTCGAAGATCAAGAACGGCGAAGGCGAGTATATCTGGCAAAATGCCGTGCAGTTGGGCCAACCGCCCACCCTTCTTGGCTATCCGGTCGAGCTGGACGACTTCATGCCGGACATTGACACGGACGTTATCCCAATCATGTTCGGCAATTTCATGAAGGGCTACATGATCGTGGATCTTCCCTCTGTGCTGACTTTGAGGGACCCCTTCACCAATAAGCCGTATGTCGGTTTTTACTTCGCCCGGCGCATGGGGTCCCTGTTGAAGAACTCCGAAGCGATCCGCGGCGTCAAGGCTTCCTTGGTCTAAAACTATCAATGCCCGGGGCGGGGTTGAGGCTCCGCCCGGGCCTTCAAAAAGGAGCGAACTAATGAGAGCGATTGACCTGCACAATATGATTGACGTCCGGCACGCGATCAGCCCCCAGGTGGCCACCAATAACACGGCCCTGGTGAGTGCGATCATCGACCGGCAAGGCTTCGACGCCCTGGAATTCGCCATCGCCACGGGCACCCTGGCGGATGCGGACGCCACTTTCACCGCTCTGGTGGAGGACGGCGACGATCCGGCTCTGGGCGACAACGGGGCCGTGGCGGCTGCAGACCTCTTAGGAACTGAGGCTGGGGCCTCTTTCACCTTTGCCGATGATGATAAGGCCTTCAAGATCGGCTACCGGGGCAACAAACGCTACGTGCGCCTGACCATCACCCCGGCCAATAACACCGGCAACGCCCCGATCAGCGCCCTGGCGATCCTTGGCGGCCCGAAACTGGCCCCGGTGTAATAAAAGTTTGGTTTAGGGGGCATTTGTCGAGACGGGTCAATCCTACCCGTTAGAGTAAGCAGGCGAGCCCCCCGGGAGATTATTCTCCCTTTCCTTCACGCCTTGCTGAAGATGGATAGCCCTCCGGGCCGTAGAGCGGTTGGCTCCTCCCTACGGCCAGGGGGATTTTCTGAAAAGGAGTAAAGCAAGTGGCTACACTCGGCAGCCTCGTAATTTCATTGGAAGCCAACATAGCGAAATTCACCGACGCCATGAGCCAGGCGGAGATGATGGCCAAGCGATCCTCTGACAACATCGTCAAGGCTCTGTCCGGGATCGGGGGCGCCATCGCCGGGATGGTTTCGGTTGGCGTCTTGGACGCGGCGTTTACCAGGATCACCGACATGGAAGCGGGCCTGGTCAAGATGGCGACCCGCCTAAACACCACGGCCTCGACCCTGGCCTCTTTTGGTGGAATCGCCCGCCAGGCGCAGATGGACAGCGACACTTTCAACATGGCCCTGACCCGGATGGAAAAGAATCTCTCGGCGGCCGTCCTGGGAACAGAGGCGAGCTCGGGAAAGCTCGACGAAAACGGCGAGGAAATTATCAAGGCTGCAGCGGCCTATGATCAACTTGGAATCAAGGTCAAGGAATTTCAGGAATTGCCCCTTGATCAGAAGTTGATGGTTATCTCCGAGCAGATGAAGAAAAATATCGACCCGGCCGACCGGGTAGGCATTGCCATGCAAGTGTTTGGCAAGGCCGGGGCCGGCCTGGTGACGCCTCTTTCTCAAGGCGGCGACGCCCTGGAAAGACTGATTGCCCGGGAGAAAGAACTTAATCCCTTAACGGATGAAATGGCCAAGCGGGGAGCCTTAGCCAAGAGCGCTGCCAGTGAATTATCGGTGGCCTGGACGGGTTTTGCTACCACTTTGGAAGATAAGGTCGCTCCGGCAATAACCGGAATCCTTAATAAATTAACCGATTTAATTACAGCCTCTAAAAACAAGCAATTTCTCGAAACATCGGCGACCTTAGAGAAGAACTTCGGCCCGCAAGCGGCGGCGAAATATTCTCAGGAACAAATCAGGTACGGAAGTGCGGCCGGAGTTGGCCCTTATGGCGAAGCGGCTGAAACCTTTTACCCGACGCCCCTTCCTCAAGGGGTCACTAAGCCCCCAGTGCGCCCCGCGCCCCCGGCAGCCAAGGGCGGCGGAGGCGGGGCCGGCGCCGGCCTTTCCGCCTTGATGAACCAGGTTGATCAGTTGGAAAAGGAGTATGCGAATCTCACTGAGGGCATGGACGCCGGCATTGATAAGTGGGCTGAACATGCCCTCAATAAACTGCGCGGTGTCGATGAGGTGATGAAGGACCCGGCCGCGGCCCGGGCCCGGGGTGAAGATCTGGTGCCTCTGATTGCCATTGAGAAGAAGAAGCAAGCCGAACTCGATTACAACACCTGGCTGGCGAATATTTACCATGACACCGACTTTAAGACCGCGGCGGAACAGTATTCAATGTTGATCAAGCATACTGGCGATGCCCAAAAGCAAGAGGAAATCATCGCCGCCTTCGCCTTCCAGAAAGCAGAGGAACGAGCCAAAAAAGAATCCGAAATCTGGAGCCAGGAGAAAGGCTATTACGACACCTTGGCAGGCCTGGCCCCGCTACTCTCCGGCCAGTTGGTCTTGAAGCAAAGGGCCTTGGATCTGGAGATTCAGATCGGCAAGGCGGCACTGGAAAGAGACATTATCGAGAAGCGGATACCCGAAGCCCAGGCCAACGAACTGCGCGGCCTCCAGGCCCTGACCGATCAGGCCAAGAAATATGATTTAGAGCGCCAGAAGTGGCAGACCCAGGGCATCGGCGGCGGGCTCCAGATGGGGGCCTTTGACCTCAGCAAATCGGCGGAAACCTGGGCGGCCGACACCACCGCGGCCCTGGTCAAAAATATGCCTCAGAAGGTTTCCAGCGAGATGGCCTCCAGTTTTATCGGCTTCCTCCAGGGCAAAAAGCCCGATTTGCAGCAGCTCGGCATGGATATGGCCCAATGCTTCATCCAAACGACCCTGGAAGGGGTCTTGAATCAGATCATCCCCACCTTGGCGCAGGGTGTAGCCGGAATTTTCGGAGAAATGGGCGGCGGCGGTGGCGGCATTTTTGAAAGCATTTTGGGAGGAATCGGCGGCCTTTTCGGTTTGCGTGACGGCGGCCTGTTGCCGGGGTCTTTCAATGCTCTACCAGGCTTCGCGGATGGCACTATTATCTCACGGCCGACCTTGGGTTGGATCGGGGAAGGTAGTGGTCCGGAAGCGGTAATCCCCTTGCGGGGCGGCAGCATCCCTGTGGATATGCAGGGCAATGGTGGCGGCGGTGATACCCATTACCACAATTACCACAATGAACAAATATCACTTTCGCCCACCATCATTATCAAAGGTGATATAACCCCGGCAGAGGCGGAGAAACTTTGGCGGAATGTTCTGGCACCCGCGGCTAAACGACAACTGGACCGCTATCATAGTTAAAAGAGGGGAAATAAATAGATAATATCAAAGAGGAAAACGAAAAGTTATGGTTTGAACTTTTGGAACATCTGCGGCGCATTATCACTAAAGAGCGCCATGGGGCCGTGGTGGTGGTCACCGCTGAAGATACGCCGGATGGGGGCCTAAAAAGCAAATCTTATACCTTTATCGGTAATCAATTCAAGGGCCTCAAGGCGTTTTTCAATTTGTTCCCGGAGATGACCCAAGAGGCTCAGGAAAAGCTGAGAAAAGAGGTAATGCCGGACGGGCCGATTAATTAAATCCGATACATAAAATACTTTACAGGCATATAAAGCACCATTAAGATATATTAAAACTAAGCAGAGGTTGCCCATGCCTGAATTCCCTGAACGGTATCTCTCGCCCGATGATGTGGCCCATAGATTAAACGTGAAGCCCTTGACGGTGCGGAGATGGATTAAGGCCGGTAAGCTCAAGGGGCTGAAGGTAGGCCGCCTCTGGCGGGTCCGTGAGAGCGATCTGGAAGCCTTTTTGAATGAGGGTGCAAAGTAGGCGGCAAAATCAGACCGGCCCGGGTGTAGAGACCCAAGCCGGCCCTAATCACAACACAAACCTATAGGGAGGTTCATGTCATGCTTGGACAAGATTCTACCATAAATTGGGAAAAAGTCGGGAAGATTGATGAGGCGTTATTCGTTGAAATTAGTGTCGATGTAGATGCTTATGAGGCAAGGCAAAAGACAAAAATCCCTCTCGAAGGAAAGATGCAGTTAATAATCGAATTATACAATAGTTGCATAATTCGACGGGTAGTCTATAAAGATAATCCCTTGCGAGAGGCGCTCCTTTCTCTTCCATGGAAGGAAGAAGAAATAACCGCCTAAAACTCCACAGCGCCGGGGCGCGGTGCGAGCCCGCCCCGGCTAATGAGGTAACATTATGGAAAAGAAAAACCCTTATTTGATGGTGAAGGTTCATGATGATAAATCCTGGAACTTTGAAGGTGGCGGGAATAATTCAGACTTCCTTGCTATGCTGGCATTTTCAGTTTATCACATTGCTAAGAAATTAAATATGCCCTGGGAACACGTTTTAAAATACTTAGAAGAAAATGGCTTACCCAACATTGAGGCCATGAAGAAAGGGGAAAAGTCACGGGAGAATTAGGATCATGGTCCCTGGCAATTATTGGAGGTTCTAATATGGACAAAGATGAAAAAATGGCTAAAGCAGTAGAAGGTTATAATAACATTTTATTTTTATTAGCAAAAGAAGATAGAATAGCAGCTTACAACCTCTTAAAACAAATCAATCTGCCCCTTGTTAAGAAACATTATAAGGATGATTTTAAAGTTAATCCGAAACTGGAAACGCAATTCAATCTTATATCGGCAATGGGTGAAACCTTAGAAGTAGAAGCCGATTATAAAAAAATGATGAAAGGGGAGTCTAAAGAGGGGTAGGCCATGGGTGTCACCGTCCGGCAAAAGGTCAAGGGCAGAGGCAAACCCTGGTGGGTGTATATCTATGACCCCAGCAATGGCAACCGGAAATCTATTAAGGTAGGCCCCCAGGGGGCGGCCGAGGAACTGGCCAACAAGATCAGAGAGAAAATGTGCCTGGGAGAGAT
This sequence comes from Desulfobaccales bacterium, assembly GCA_044451265.1. GTDB lineage: Bacteria > Desulfobacterota > Desulfobaccia > Desulfobaccales > 0-14-0-80-60-11 > JAPLJC01. The sequence continues at coordinate 10,461 of JBIOJX010000023.1, read as the reverse complement.
TTGTTTAAACGAACCCCAGGCAACTATTACTTTTGGGGAATATGCCCGCAAATGGCTGGATGGTTATGTCGAAACAAACCTGAAATTTACCACTCAAAAAAGCTATGACTACATTATCCGGGTGCACCTGGGGAGATTGAAGGACCGGCCCTTGGATCAGATTCGCCGGCCCGAAATCCGAGAATTGATTTATGAAAAATTGAAAACGGACCTCTCTCCCAAGACGGTCCTGAATATTAAGGCCGTCGTTTCCTCTGTGATGAATCACGCCTTTGAAGATGGCTTAATTATCGGCAATCCAGTGGCCAGGCTGGGAAAATTTATCAAGCGCCGGGACCCGAAAGCCGACATCAACCCCTTGACCCGGGATGAGGCCCGGGCCTTACTTGACACCCTGCAGGAACATTTTCCCCGGTATCATTCATTTTTCTTATGTGCCTTGCGCACCGGGATGCGCCTGGGGGAGCTCCTGGCCCTGGAATGGGGAGACATTGATTTCCGGGGCGGGTTTATCGAGGTGCGCCGGTCGTTCACTCACGGTCAATACACGACGCCCAAGAGCGGGAAAACCCGCCGGATTGATGTGAGCCCACAACTGGCGGAAACCTTGAAAGCCCTGGCTACTGCCCGGAAAAGGGAGGCTCTGGCCAAGGGACGGCCGGCGGCGGACTTGGTTTTTGTCAATGAGATCGGCGGCGTCATTCACGAGGGGAACCTGAGAAACCGGGTATTTTTCAAGGCCCTGGCGAAAGCGGGTTTGCGGCGGATTCGCATACACGACTTGAGGCATACTTTTGCAAGCCTGTTAATTCAGCAGGGGGAAAGCCTGGCCTATGTGAAAGAGCAAATGGGCCACCACTCGATACAGATCACCGTTGATATTTACGGGCACCTGGTACCGGGGGCCAATCGGCAAGCCGTGGCAAAATTGGATGATGATATTTTGCAACTTACGGCCTCTGAGGCCGGGTGCAAATAGATGTAAGAGAGAGGGAAAAAATGGGTAAAATTGTATATTTTGGCAAAGGTAAGTGTCTTAAATCATTGAAATCACTATGTATCCAACTAATTCAAGTCCCGTCGCTCACCCCAGTATTTACAGTGGGTTAGTCAATCGGCCCAACCTTCTTCTTTTTAATTCCAATCCTATTTCCAATTGGCCTGCAGAATTCCTCCGGTCCCGCCGGTAACCTGGCGTTCCCTTAGCGCCGACATCTGAAAACTTCCTCTTCACAGAGGTCCGCCCCAGATAAGAAGATCATATTCACAACTATTTGGAATTTTAGAGATAACTCTGTTTTGGCAAGATAGATTTACTGGACCTTCACTTCTGCAAAATGGTCATTTTGACCATGGAAATCGTTTTCCGCCCTTGATAAAATTTTTTCAATGATTTTATGAAAATTCACTTTTAAAATCGGGCCAAGGGGGGAGTTACCTTCTTTCGGGACTAATGTTGCGAAATTTACCTAAAGGGATAAGCGGTGAACCACCCAGAGTACCCGGAGACTTTTATCACGGGCTTAAGGACCGTTATTGTTGTGGTAAAGGCAGGGCAGCCTAAGGAACAGGCTTGGCGATCCCATTTAAGCAAAAATCCGGCAGACCGAAATGCCGATATAAAAATTTTTCACTTTGCTCCCCCGAAAGCTCCCTGACCCAATTTTTATAAGGCCCGAAGGAGTTGGACCAACCCTCCCTTATCCTTCGGGATAAAGTGCGCACGGGTTCGTGGTCATAGGGAGCCGGGAACCTTATTGACCCTCATCCTTCCCTTTTTATCATTCTGGATGTCTGTGCGGAGCAGCTCATGTTTAGCGGCGCGGCCAAAAGAAGCGGCCGGGGGAACTTCTTAAGATGGATGGAATAACCGCCAATGGGCGCCTCGGCGCCTGGAGCTGCGCTTTAGGGCTGGTCATCTGCCTAATGGGCTGTCAGCCGCGGGTTAATGAAGCGCCGACATTGCCGCCGCCACTGCCGCCGGCGGCGGTCCTCCCCCGGCCGGTGCGCCCCACTTTATATGTGAGCATTAACCAGCTTAGTCTGCGGGCTTGCCCCGGCACAGATTGCCACAAAATCTCCACCCTGGACTTAAATGCGGAAGTGGAAAAGATGGGGAAGATCGAGAATTGGACTCAGATCAAGGTGAAAAAGGATGGTACCGTAGGTTATGTAAGCTCACGCTATCTCTCCCCGCACCCCGTGGAAGTTGCACAACTCACCAGGAAAAAACCCAAGAAGGCCAAACCTCACAAAGCCACCCAGCCCCCTGCAGTGGCGGGGGAAGAGGGGGAAGCCGGGCCCCAGAAGCAGGAGCTTTCACCGCCACTCCCCCGGGTCATGTAGGAGGAGGGCTATGATCCAAAACTTATCACGAGGCCAAAAACCTCCCAAATCCATTTCATATCTGGAACTTCCACCTCTGCGCCGATAATTGCCGCTCCTGGCAAGATAGCCGCGTTTCTTTGATTATTCTCCACATCACAAATAGTCGCTTAAATCGCCCCCGAAGGTGGAAGGCGCCCGCGGCTTTCGGTTGGCCCCGGCGTTACCCTCACGAGCGGTGTTCGCCTGGTCTGCTTTGCCTGGAATTTGGGAAAAAAGTGATTACTTGAAAGTTATAGCCTGACTGCGGTGGCTAAGAACGTAAGAACACCAAAGGACGATTATTATGGCTGAATTGTTTGAATGCACTTCTATCAACGGTATGAGTCTGGCCAACCGCTTCATACGGTCCGCGACTTGGGAGGGTTTGGCGGACAAGGATGGCGCCGTTACCCCCAGACTCATTGAGATGATGGTCGAGCTGGCCAGAGGAGAAGTTGGACTGATCATTAGCGGTCACGCCTTCGTCAGTCCCGAGGGCCAAGTCAGTCCCAGACAGCTGGCTGTCTTCGAGGACCGTTTCCTGCCCGAGCTTCGGGATATGGTCAGGGCGGTGCATTCGGTTGGAGGGAAGATCGCTCTGCAGCTGGCTCACGGAGGATGTAAGGCGAATTCCGAGCTGAGCGGCCGGGGGCCTATCGGGCCGTCTGCAGTCGAGAAGGACGGCCGGCCAATCTGCCGTATGGTGAGTAGGGAGGATATCGCGAGCCTCGTCTCCGCCTTCGCTCGAGCCGCAGAACTATCGAAACAAGCAGGCTTCGACGCGGTACAGATTCATGCTGCCCATGGCTTTCTGCTCAGCCAGTTTCTCTCCCCCGCGGTCAACCAGAGAACCGACGAATATGGAGGCGAACTCGCGAACCGGGCGCGGCTTCTGCTCCAGGTAGTACGGAGCGTCCGGGAGATGGTGGGACCAGAATATCCGATTCTCATCAAAATCAACTCCGAGGATTTCTCGGCTGGCGGTATGTCAGGCGCAGAGGCCGTGGAGGTTTCAGGATGGCTCGCCAAGGCATCCATCGATGCCATTGAGTTCTCCGGCGGGACGATGGATTCCCCGGAAGAGTTGCTGCCGGTGCGCCCAGGCAGGCTGAAGACCCCTGAGCAAGAGGTCTACTACCGGAAAGCTGCGAGGCTCTATAAGCAGCAGGTCACCATTCCACTGATTCTGGTAGGCGGCATCCGCTCCTATGGGGTGGCAGAGGAGTTAGTCCGGGATGGAACGGCTGACTACATTTCCATGAGCCGCCCACTAATTTGCGAGCCTGGGCTCGTCAAGCGCTGGCGGGAGGGTGACCGCCGCAAAGCGGAATGTGTTTCAGACAATGCGTGCTTTGCCCCTGCCTTGGATGGAAGGGGCATTTACTGCGTGACCATGGCCAAGAAGCGGAGCAAAACCAGCCAGTAGTGCGGCATTATCTATAGTTTTCTCTTGGGCATCATTAAGCCGAGAGAAGATTATCCCGGAGACAAACAGCCTAAGCAACTTGGGCGAGACCATTGGTGATCCGGTCCCTGCCGGTCATTAGCCGGATAAATTCTCGATCCACCTCACGGCTTCACGTCGCCAGGGGGGGGGGGAAAGAAATATCGTCAGCGCTTTACTTCGTGGCACGATATATTTCCTTGCCGTTTTCGCCGTCATGCGAATGGCGCAACGGCAATACCCCCGCCGGGGCGCGGCGTAGCTCTGCCGGCACCTTCCCTCCCAGGCACCCCTTGGCCGGAGTGACTCCCCCGTCGGCCAGCCACAGCGATCCCGTCACGTAGCTTGCCTCATCGGATGCCAGGAAAGCATAGATGTTCGCCATTTCTTCCGGGGTGCCGCGGCGCCCCAGAGGCACAACGTCATCAATCGACTTTGCCATCGCCTCGTCCAAAGGACCGGTGTCCGGACGCGTCCAGGCGGTATCGATCGGTCCGGGGCAGACGCAGTTGGCGCGTACCCCGTATTTGGCTTGCTCCAACGCTACCCCCAGCGTAAAGGCATGCAGGAAGGCTTTGGAGCCTCCATAAGGAGTGAATCCAGGCGAACCGTTGAATCCCGCCTCCGAACCGGCGCAGATAATATTGCCGCGGCTTTTCTGCAGATACGGCAGGGCGAACTTAGTCATGAGAAAGGCGGTACGAAGATTATTCCGCACCGTCCGGTCGAAATCCGCAATCCGGTAGTCATCGGTTTCGGCGTTGGCGATGAAGATGCCGGCGTTGTTCACCAGCACATCGAGACGACCGAAGCGTCGAATGGCGAGATCCACACAGGCACGCGCCTCCGTTTCTTCGGCCACATCTCCGAGATAAACTTCAGCTTGGCCGCCACCGGCCACGATGGCTGCCGCCACCTTCCGCACCGGATCGTCAGACAGGCCGTTCAAAACCAAGCCGGCGCCTTCGCGGGCGAATTTATGAGCGATGGCTTCGCCGATTCCGGTGCCTGCACCGGTGATGAGCGCGATCTTGTCCTTTAGCCGCATATGTTGTCTCCTTTGAATCTTGAGTTAACCAGTTGCTTGAACCAATATTCTAATCATCTCTGAAACCCTTGGCACGCGACGATAATTGCCGAACCTTGCCAAGATATGGAAAAGGCTACGCTCCTTACCGTTTTTTGGCTCAATCATTTACACTTTGTAAAAAATCCTGACGTTCTCCGGATGTCCCACTTAAAAATTAATCTCAGGTTGCTCAAATGATTTTCTATCTTTATCAGGTAGATAAATCCATCTCCCTCCAGGGCATAATCATTGCAACCATCTGACCTAAAGAAGCAAAGGTTCACTCTGTAACTCTGCTTTTCAGTTATTATTACACAGTTAAAATAGTATTGTTAAATTATTCGCCAGTATGAAAGGCAAAGATTAAGTAACTTTAGTCTGGCAAAGTGAATTGGCATGATCCAGCGACTAATAATTCCTAAACCCTATGGGTCGGCGTGCCCACTAAGCGAGGAAACCCATCTGGGTGCCCTTTTCTGTCTTTTGGTCTTTTTGGCCTATTTTCTCCTGCCTCTGCACCATTTCCACTTAATAGCGCCCAAAGCTTGGCCTGCCGGTTTTAGAGGTCTAAATCAGCTCCATTTTTGCAACCCTGGCGTGCCGAGCCAGCCAATTCATGATCCTGCCACCTGTCCGATTTGCCAGGAGGCTCAAAATTCCCAGGATTTTGTCACCGTTGACTCAACCTTCGGGCCAGTCTGTCCCACTCTTATCCAGGCATTATCCTACGACGGTTTCTGGCTAAAGATTATCTGTTCCGATCTCCAAGTCTCAGGACCACGCGCCCCGCCAATTTCCCTTTAGTTTTGGCCAAGCGGCTAATATCTCAACATCGGGTCTGTTTCACCGCAGGACCGCAACTAGGATAGTTTGCCACTCGGGATTTCCATGGTGGAGGTTCCTGTTCTCTGGAGACTAATGGGATGCAAGCACAATTTCTTCTCATAGTCGCGATCATAATCCAATTTATTGCGGCATTTTTGGCCTTTCGGCTGGTTTGGATCACCAAAAGAAAGACTGCGTGGATCTTTATCGCCATAGCTATCTTATTGATGGCCATCAGGCGTTGCTTTACCCTGTATGAATGGTTCGCTCGGGGAATGTCGCTCATGCCGGTCGACATCGGCTCGGAAGTGGTGGGCCTGGCCACCACCATTCTGATGCTCTTGGGAGTAGCCTTTATTGCCCCATTGTTCGTGGAGATAATGCGCACTAAAGAAAGTCTCAGGGAAATGGTGGAACAGAGGACGGCTGAATTAAAAAATTCCTATCAGGCGCTACAACTCGAACTGCTGGAACGCCAAAAGGCAGAGCAGTCCTTGCGGGAATCGGAGGAAAAGTTCCGCACCTTCGCGGACTTTACTTATGATTGGGAGTGTTGGTTAGCCCCGGATGGGACCTATAAATATATTTCTCCGTCCTGTGAACGGGTTACCGGCTATCATGCCGATGAATTTATGGAAGATCCCGAGCTGTTGCAGAGGATTGCTCATCCTGATGATCGCGGTCGAGTTATTCAGCATCTGCGCGAAGATCTTAGCAATGGCGATTCTCATTCTCTGGTTTTCCGGATCAAGACTCGCCATAGCGAAGAACGCTGGATTGTCCATATCTGCCAACCGGTTTGCGACCCCGATGGGCGTAATCTCGGTCGGCGGGTCAGTAACCGCGATATCACCCAATATAAGAAGGCCCAGGCGGAAAAAGTCGAGCTGGAGGCCCAGCTTCGTCAGGCCCAAAAAATGGAAGCTATCGGCACCCTGGCCGGGGGCATTGCCCATGATTTTAATAACATCCTGTCGCCCATAATCATGTACAGCGAGATCGCCCTGCGGGAAATGGAGGCGGAAAATCCGCTACGACCCTATTTGGAGCAGGTGCTCAAGTCCAGCCGGCGGGCGTCGGATCTGGTCAAACAAATCCTGACCATCAGCCGCCAGACTGATCGGCAACGAGTCATGATGCAGGTGGGTCCGATGGTCAAGGAGTCTCTGAAATTGCTGCGAGCTTCGTTACCGGCGACCATCGAAATTCGCCAGGAAATCGTCTCGGAGTGGGATTGGATTCTTGGCGATCCCACCGAAATTTATCAGATCGTGATGAATCTCAGCACGAATGCCGCTCAAGCCATGGGGGATAAGGGCGGCATCTTAACCGTGGGCCTCGATAATAGCAAATTGATCCAGGAGCAGGCGGTACACGGGATGAGCCTCAAGCCGGGTAATTATCTCAAGTTGACCGTCCAGGATAACGGCGAGGGGATCGCCCCCGAGTTAATGGAGCGGATCTTCGAGCCTTACTTCACTACCAAGGCGATCGGACAGGGAACTGGCTTGGGTCTGGCCCTGGTCCACGGGATTGTCAAGAATTGCGGCGGTGGCATTAATGTATTTAGTCAACCGGGCCAAGGAACTACCTTTCAAATTCTTCTCCCCGCGCTGGAGTCGGAGGAGGTAATTGAACATGAACCGGTGGCGCCGATGGCGGGAGGACAGGAAAGGATCTTATTTGTCGATGATGAGCCGGATATTGTGGCAGCCGCCCAAATTATCTTGGGACAACTGGGATACGAGGTGGTCGCCGTGACCAATGGCCAAGAGGCCCTGGCAGCCTTCCGGTCCGGCCCGGAAAAATTCGATTTGATCATCACCGACCTGACTATGCCGCACTTAACCGGCCTCGACCTGGCCAAGGCAATTTATGGTATTCGGCCGGATATTCCCATTATCCTGTGCACCGGATACGGAGATGCCATTGCCCTGGACCGGGCCAAGGACCTGGGCATCAGCCAGGTTATTTTAAAGCCCATTTTGCCGGTGCCGCTGGCCGCAACCATTCGCCAACTATTGGATTCCAAAAAAGGCCAGAGCAAATAACCTGGACCTCAAGGAGGAAGACAGCTATGGCCAATGATTCTGATCCCTTCTTGTTCGATGTCATGAGCCGGTGGCAACTCTGCCGGTTTTGCGTGCATCTGCATAATTTGGTGGGTGACCTCAAGTGCGCGGCCTTCCCCGAAGGGATTCCCCAAGAGATCACCTCAGGACAGCTTATCCACAATAAGCCATTACCCGAACAGGAAAATGACCTGATCTTCCATCCCTGGTAAGGAAAAGGTTGCACGTCGCAGGAGCGCCGGTCTTCCAGACAAATGGCTATGGTCTGCTGCACTAGCTGACTGGAGGAAAAGCTCATGGACACTAGAATTAACCGGAAGGTGGTTATTTATCAAGTTGCTGAAAATTCAAGCTATCTGCTTCATATATCGACCTTACATTCTAAAACCTCCCCCCCCACCAATTATCCAGATATTCCCCTGACGGTCTAAGGTTTGGCGCAATTTTTTCTAGACTGCAAATCCGCCTAATGGTCCGATCTCCGCTAGAGCAAACTAATATTGCAAATTGATTAAAACTACTTATTTTTTAACCAAGAGGTTCCGGCTGTAATCCGGGCGTTTCGTGGGGCGTGCATGGCTAATAATTTTGCAAACGAGCACACGGGCAGTTCATCGATGCTAGGGCCCACTCCCGCAAGCCCTTGGATTTTCCCCAATTTTCCGCGGCAGTCTATCAACCGCGTCTTTACTGGCTGGTGCTGAACCAGCCCCGCCGGCGAAAGCCCATGAGTAAGATGAGGTTGCCAGGATTTCTCCAGAGGAAGATATGTCCACGCCTTTAAAGGTCTTGATCGTCGAGGATTCGGAAGACTATGCCGAGTTGCTGAGCCTGGAACTTAAACGCGGTGGCTTCGAGGTGGATTTCCGCCGGGTGGATACCGAAATGGGAATGATCAACGCCCTGAAGTCCGAGACCTGGGATTTGGTGATTTCCGCATACGTGCTGCCGGGTTTCAGTGGTTTAGACGCCTTCAAGGTCCTCAAATGGCAAGGGTTCGATCTGCCTTTCATCCTGGTCTCCGGTAAGGGGGGCGAAGAAACTGCGGTGGAGGCCATGAAGGCCGGGGCCAGCGACTATATCCTGAAGGAGAAGCTGGCCCGATTGGTCCCGGCGGTGCGGCGGGAACTGCAAGAAGCCAAGTCGCGGCAAGAACGGGGCCGGGTGGAGAAAGCCATAGAGGATACCGAAGAAAAATACCAGGGAATCCTGGCCGAGGAAGAGCTTTCCCGGGCGTTCTTCGCCCAGGCCGAAGAAGCCATCATTGTTTGCGACGTAAAGGGGGTGATTATCAGGGCTTCCGAGGTGGCCAAGACCATCTGCGGGGGAAACCTGATCTTGAAATCCTTCGAGGACACCTTTCCATTGTGCCTCGCCGGCGGGAAGATAGCCGGCGGTTTCAGTCTTGCCAGGGTGCTGGCCGGAGAAGTCTTCCGCTCCGTGGAATTGACCTATCCCAAACAAGGGGAGACCTGTAATCTACTCCTCAATGCCGGCCCCTTGATCAGCAAAGAAGCGGGTATCATAGGATTTATGGTGACGCTTACCGATATCAGCGAACGCCAACGGGCTGAAGAATCCCTACGCCGGAGCCAAGAGAACTACCGCCGCCTCAGCAAGACGGCCAATGAAGGGATCTGGATTCTGAATGCGGAGAACAACACCACCTATGCCAACCCGAAGCTGGCCGAGATGTTGGGCTATACCCCGGAAGAGATGGTGGGAATGTCTTTTTTTCATTTCATGGGCGCGGAAGCTCGAATCAATGCGGAGGTCAACCTGGGGCGAATACGGAAGGGAATGAGTCGGAAGTACGATTTCAAATTTCGCCGCAAAGATGGCGGCGATTTATGGGCGATTTTGTCCACCAGTCCCATCTTGGATGACGAGGGGCGCTATGAGGGGATGCTGGGCATGGTAACTGACATCACGGCGCGCATTCACGCCGAGGATGCAATCCGGGAGTTGCTGGAGGAATTGCGCCTGGCCAATGAAGAGCTGCAACTGCAGACCGAAAGGCTCGAACTCCAAAAAGAGGAACTGCTCCGCCTGACTCAAGCCCTGGAGATGAAGCAAAACTTCCTGGAAGCGGTTTTACGGCAGATGCCCGCCGGGGTGGTCATTGCCGAAGCTCCTTCGGGAAAGCTGGTTTTGGGAAATGACCAGATGGAAAGCATCTTTGGTCTCGGCTTCGGCACTGCCGTCAACATTTTCGATTCTCAATATAAATTCTTTCGTAGGGACGGAAGTCCCTATCTGCCTGAAGAATGGCCACTGTGGCGTTCGCTGACGGCAGGAGAGTCGGTGAGCGATGCGGAAATGGTCTTTTCTCCTCATCCCGATATCAAAAAAACGATCCTGGTTAACTCTGCCCCCATCTGGAACCGCGAGGGCGTAATTGTCGCGGCCGTGGCGGTCTTTCGGGAGATTACGCCGGCGTCAGAACCTGGGGAAGGCCCAAATCTTTAAAAACCTGATATTTTTTGGCCGGTAGAGGCCATAAACACCTTTAATGGTTGCGGTGGCCAAAGTTGTCGCATAATCTCTGATTAAAAGGTTGGGAGCGTTTTGAACAAGAGGGTTTTTAAAGGATTAGGACTGGGGATTTTGCTGTTAGGTTTATTAATTCTCCTCTTGCTGATCCTGTATCATTTTAGGTCAGCTCCAGTTCCAACAGGTAAATT
>JBIOJX010000022.1:0-18952 GCA_044451265.1 Desulfobaccales bacterium | reverse complement strand
GTCCACAGCAGCCAACCCCACAGCCCCATGGCCAGTTTCAGTTCCTGGCCCTGGGCCAGGACCAACAACTCTCGCAGGATCAGCACCTGGGAAATCAGCGTCCCGGCGCCATAAACCAGGATAGCCCCTTGGATTTTAGTGGGCTGGAGGAAATTCCGATAAGTTGTCCGGGCGACAGGAGAGTCTTTGATGAGGAAATGACCTTCCTAGGTAGAGACTATGAGAGGATGATACCTGATAATTTAAACCAGCGAAATAATTTTTGCCCGAATTGAGCAGGCGCCTTCAACCTCTGAGACCGCGGCGAGGGCAAGACGGTTTTTTCGGCCTCCCCGGGAATTCGAAAAAAAGAGACGGATTTTGTCATTCGCTTCTCGTTTTCTTGAGAGATTTTATGGTAAACTCAGGCTGAGATTCTCCATTAACTGATATTATAAGGAAGCGTTGACCGCCTTATAGCGACCGTCCAGCGTTGTCCGCATATTTTCTTGCAAGGAGTGCTTCGTGACTTACCCGCGTTTGCCTTGGTCCATCCGGAGATTTGCCCGCCTGCTGCCGGCCGCCCTCGCCCTGGCAGTCTGCATAAACTACTGTCCCAACAACCTGCAGGCGGCCGAAACCCCGCCGAACGCCCCGGCCGCCCCGGCAACCCCGGCGCCGGCTGCCGTTGCCCCTGCGACTGCCGCACCACCAGCCGAGAAGAACGAACCTGCAACTCCGGCGGCTCCGGCTACGTCGGCTCCCGCCGCAACTGAGACCACCGAGACCGACAAGGCCACCGCACCAGCGACGCCGCCGGCCAAAGGCAAGAAAGCGGCTAAGGGTAAGAAGGGTGGCAAGACGCCCAAATGGCAACAGGCCGCCCCTCCCGGAAAAATCGCACCCCCGGGCAAATACAATGCCGGCGAGGACCCCGAGTATGCCAAACAGCACGGTTGGCCGGTGGAAACCCCACCGACGCTATCGGGTTCGATCCTGCCGGGGAAGCGGATCGTGGCCTACTACGGCAACCCGCGCTCCAACAAGATGGGGGTGCTGGGAGAGTACCCAAAGGACGAGATGCTGCGGCGCCTGAAAGCGGAGGTGGCCAAATGGGAGAAGGCTGATCCGTCGTTGCCGGTGCAGCCCGCCCTGCACCTGGTGGCGGTGGTGGCCCAGGGGGAGCCGGGTAAGAGCGGCAAGTACCGCATGATCCATCCGGACGCGTTGGTCAACGAGGTTTACGGCTGGGCCAAGGAGGTAAACGGCATCCTCTTCGTTGACATCCAGACCGGCCATTCCGACATCCGCACCATTCTGCCGCGCTTTGAATGGATCCTGAAGAATCCGGACGTACACCTGGGGATTGACGCGGAGTTCAACTTGATCAAGAGCGGCAAAATACCGTGCACCAAGATCGGCACCTATGATGCCGCGGACGTCAACTATGCCGCCGGCTACCTGCGGGACCTGGTAAAAAAGTACAATCTGCCGCCGAAGGTGTTCATCGTGCACCGTTTCACCCGCAACATGATCACCAATGCCAGGCAGATCAAGCCCTATCCCGAGGTGCAGATCGTCATGAACATGGACGGCTGGGGCGCCCCCTGGCTGAAGCGGGATTCCTATCGGGATTACATCGTCAAAGAGCCGGTGGAGTATACCGGCTTCAAGCTCTTTTATCACAACGACACTAAGAAAGGCGACCCGCTGATGACGCCGCAGGACCTGCTGAAGCTGAACCCGAAGCCGGTTTACATCCAGTACCAGTAATCCCGGCAAACGCCGCCGCCAAGGAAAAGGGAGGGGCTGCCTGGGCCAGGCAGCCCCTCCCTTTTTGCGCGCCCACGGAGGAACCGGGACCGATGACCTATGAATGCCGGGCGCCGGCTCGATTAATCGACCTCGAAGGTCACATCTTTCTGGGCCGAGGCATAGCCGGTGGTCACCTTGGTCCGCAAGGTATAGACCCCGGGCCGGGCGTCGGCCGGCAAGGTAAAATCGACCGTTTGAGTCCAGGAGCCGTTGAGTCGGCTGCTATCAATACTCCTGGTCTGCCCCAGGGCCTTTCCCTGAAAGAAAATCTCCCGGGTGACGGACACCGGGAGGGCCACCTGCTCCGGAGTGAGGATGGTATAGGTCGTGGTCAGGGTCAGGGTGTCGCCTTTGTGGGCCCGGGGGGGACGGACCTCAACTTCGTTCAGCTTGAGGATGCAGCCGCCGGTGGGGCAGGAACCCTCGCGGACGATGAGATCCTCCCGGCTCACTCCCTGACTCTCCCGGCTGCCGCCAAAATAACCCCAGGTATATTCACCCAAGGGAGTCTTAATTTGGGCTCCCGCCTCGGTGTTTACATAGAATAGTCCCAGCCAGATAAGCAGGCTTAGGGCCAGCAACCTCAGGCTGCGGTTCCGCATAATTTCCTCCAAAAATTGTGGCAGGTTAGGTTGTCGGACAAATTATTCATTAATTTCATAAAGTTACACATTGTTAAAGTGGACACGCCAATAATACCTAGAAAATCAACATCATAGGCGGTCCGGCAGCTAGATTTTGCCCCCTTTTATGCACCTTGTGACCCTTGTGCGAGCAATCTTGTGCCGGCATATAAAAAAATGCCGCAATTTGGTTCGCATAACTAGCTTATTTTACTACCTTTATATCGCTGTTGGGTCGTTGTCTCACCGCTTCCACCCGTCAGGGGACCGCGTTTGTACCGCTGTTGTGCCGCTTGGCTACCGCGACGAACGGTGGTGGCGCGGTTAATTTTCTGATGACATAAACATATGACAGGGGAAAGAAATTTCCAGAGAAAAAGAGACGATTGACCTGCATTTGGCTGCGAAATGATGAATATCTTACGCAAAGGCGCAAAGGTATTAACCGCAGATAAACGCCGATAGACGCGGTTTTTTAATGCTAAAGGCGGGATGCGCTGCGCTTTCCCGCCCTACGGGTCCTTGGGAAGGAGGGCAAAAAAAACGGTAATTTGTGCTGCAATTGTGATACAATATTACAGTATTTGAGGAGGTGCAGCATGCCCAAGTCGGCCAGCATCCATGCCCGCGTTGAGCCGGAGTTGAAGGAAGAGGCGGAGGCCATCTTGAAGGAATTAGGCCTCAATGCTACCCAGGCCATCACGCTGTTTTATCAACAGATCAGGCTCACCCGGGGGCTGCCCTTGGTGCTCCGGGTGCCCAACGAAACCACCCGACAGACCCTGGACGACACCGACGCCGGCCAGAACCTGGTCTATTGCCGGGACGCCGAAGACCTGTTTGAGCGCTTGAAGCTCTGATGTTCGCTCCTGCTTACACCCGGCAGTTCGAGCGTGATCTGAAGCGCTTCCGCCGGGGAGGCCACGACCTCTCAGAACTGAAAGCGGTGATGGGAAGCCTCCTGGCCGGAGAGCCCCTGGCGCCGAAGTTCAAGGATCACAAGCTCATCGGCGCCTGGCAGGGCCGCCGGGAATGCCACCTCCACCCCGACTGGCTCCTCATCTACAAAATCGATCAGGGGCAGAACCTCATCATCTTTGAGCGCACCGGGAGTCACGCCGACCTCTTCGGCTAAATCACCTTTTTTTCCTATTCATCTGCGTTCCTCGTAGGTTACAGATTAACCGCAGATGAACGCCGATACACGCCGATTAAATCATGCGCGGCAAATAGAAGCTTGGGGACGAGGAAATCCCACTTCTCACTCAATATTATACCTCTTGAGTTTCTCTCGCAAAGTCTTGCGGTCGATGCCCAGGGCCCGGGCGGTTTCGCTCTTGTGGCCGTCACAGCGCTGCAAGGTGAGGAGGATGTGGTCCCGCTCCAGGTCCTTGAGGGAGTTGCCGTCCGAGGCCGTGGCGCTGGACAGGATGGTCCCGGCAAAGGCCAGGTCCGGCAGCTCGATATAGGGTCCGGTGCTCAGCACCACCAGCCGTTCCAGGGTATTTTCCAGTTCCCGGACGTTGCCGGGCCAGTCGTGGCGCATCAGCAGGTCCAGGGCCTCGGGGGTGACCTCCAGGATATTTTTGCGCAAGCGGGCGTTGTACTTTTCCAGAAAATGCCGCACCAGCAGGGGAATGTCGCTCTTGCGCTCCCGTAAGGGCGGCATCTGGATCAACACGACGTTGAGCCGATAAAACAGGTCCTCCCGGAAGGTGCCGTCCTTGATGGCCTTGGCCAGGTCCTTGTTGGTGGCCGCGAGGATGCGCACGTCCACGGTAATCACCCGGTGGCTGCCCACCTTGGAGATCTTCCGTTCCTCCACGGCCCGGAGCAGCTTGGCCTGGACCTCCAGGCTGATGTTGCTGATTTCGTCGAAGAACAGGGTGCCGTGCTGGGCCAGCTCGAACTTGCCGATCTTGTTGGCGTCGGCCCCGGTGAAGGAGCCCTTGACGTGTCCGAAGAGTTCGCTTTCGAACAGGGTCTCCACCAGGGTACCGCAGTCCACGGTGACGAAGGGGCGCCGGGAGCGCGGGCTCGACTGGAAGATCTTGCGGGCCACCAGCCCCTTGCCGGTGCCGGACTCCCCGGTGATGAGCACGGTGGAGTCCGTGGGGGCCACCCGGGCGACCATGTCCATGATGCGGACCATGGCCTCGCTCTCATAGACCAGGACGCTCTTTTCCTCCTTGGCCTTCAACTCCTGGCGCAGGTAGAGGTTCTCCAGGTCGAGCCGCCGCTTTTCCAGGGCCCGGTTGACCAGATTGCGCAAATCGTCGGGCACGAAAGGCTTGGAGAGGAAATGGAAGGCCCCGGCCTTGACGGTCTCCACCGCCGACTGGATGGTGCCGTAGCCGGTGATGATGATCACCTCCACCTCCGGGTCCAGGGACTTGATCTTTTTCAAGGCCTCCAGGCCGTCCATATCGGGCATCACCAGGTCCAGGAGGATGGCGTCGAAGGAGCTGCGCTCCAGCAGGGTCAGGCCCTGGCGGGCGCCGCCGGCCAGCTCCACCTGGTAACCTTGCCGGGTAAGAATCTGAAAACAGGCGTCCCGCATGGCCTTGTCATCATCGATTACCAGGATCTGGACCGGGGCGTCACTCATGGGGCGAAATTCCCCTTTTTATTCAACTAATTGTATTTTTTGATTTTTTTCCAGGTTGCCAGTCCATTCTATTAAACCGCCCGGAGACTGTCAAGGGGCGGCAGCCACGGACCGGCGCCGACGCTACCCACCCTGCCCGGAAATATCCAGGCAGAGATGGGACCACTCAGGCGGAGGTTTCGAGACTTAGCTGCGGTGCTGAGGACGCGTTAGGGCGCGATTGGGAGTGCTGGTTGGGAGGAGATTAAATGCCTATAGGACTTTTTGGTTATCGGCAAGGTTGCCAGCTTTTCCTGAAAATATTTCAGGCAGGCGTCCACCACCTCGGGGTC
This sequence comes from Desulfobaccales bacterium, assembly GCA_044451265.1. GTDB lineage: Bacteria > Desulfobacterota > Desulfobaccia > Desulfobaccales > 0-14-0-80-60-11 > JAPLJC01. The sequence goes on along the minus strand of JBIOJX010000022.1, from coordinate 13,595 downwards.
ATAGAGAATGCCTCTATTCCGGCTGATTTCGACCAGGGCCTTATCAAGGCCGATGCCGGGCCGATAGGGCCTATGGGAGCACATGGCGTCCATCACATCGGCCACCCCGAGGATTTTCGCTTCCAGGAGGATGTCCGGACCGCGCAGACCCTGGGGATACCCGGAACCATCGATTCTCTCGTGATGCTGCAGGATAATCTGGGCGATGGGCCAGGGAAATTCCACTTTTCTCAAGATTTCATACCCGGATCGGGGGTGAATCCGGATCATGCTCATTTCCGCCTCGGTAAGCCTGGAGGGCTTGGACAGGATTTCGGCCGGTATCGAAATCTTGCCGAGATCATGGACAGTGGCGGCCAGGCGGATGCCTTCAATGCGTTCCGGCGGCAAGCCCATTACCAGGGCGATGGCCCGGGCCAGGTTGGCTACGCTCCGCTGGTGCCCGGCGGTATAAGGGTCTCTGGTTTCGATGATCAGCGAGATGATCTGGATGATCCCCTGGAGGGACTTATGCACCGCCTCACCGGCGGCGCTGACCTTCGAGACCATGTCCTTTAAGGCCTCGTTAACCGAGGCCAGTTCGGTAGTCCGCTGCAGCAGATCATCCCGAGCCTGGCGCAAGGCCTCGCTGGCTCTCATTCGCTCCACCGCATAGCGCAGAGAGCGCGATAACAGGTCGCCAATAAGCTTCCCTTTGACCAGATAGTCCTGGGCCCCTTCCCGAACCGTCCGCATGGCCATTTCTTCATCGTCCAGGCCGGATAAAACCACGATGGGAATCTTGGGCGCCTGTTGGTGGATGGCGGTAAAGGTCTCAAAACCTTCGCTGTCGGGCAGACCGAGGTCCAACAGAATGACGTCGAATTCGGGCCTGCCTTGACCCAGGCGCTTTTTAGCCTCGTTTAGCCTTTGGCAAACCTCGATGTCCAGAAGGGAGGAACCATGGCTGGCCAAATATTTCTTGAGTAGGATAACGTCATTCGGGTTGTCCTCAATCAACAAGACCTTTAAATCCTCTGGAATCATTTCAGCTCACCCCAAGCAGGAAAACCCCAATAAGTTAAATGAGAAACGAAACCTTCCCTCTGGTTGGCCGGCCGCGAGCCGCCAGGCCACCGGCCTGCCGCCCCTCAGGCTCTCCGGCTACCCCGCCTTAGGAGAAAAAGAGTTGACCGTACCCGGTGCCTATTGGCGCGCCCTGAGGCACGCTTCCTTAACTTTATCGACATGTTATTGTTACCCCATTAAAAATTGGCCACTATCAAACTGGACTTCCCCTGATAGTCCCTTTCTCTCCCTTCTTGGGGCGATCTATGGTAGAAGATGCTGCAAAGAAGGTGTGCTGTGCTTGGCTGAAGCTGTTTATCCCTGGCTTTCTGGCGAGGTCTGGCGGCCTTAGGCCGTCTGATGATTGACACCACAAGAGGAAACCATTATGACTCAGGCCGGCGTTAGACCGGAGGCCGTTTTTTTCGGCCAACTCCTCATGCTGGGCATCCCCGGCCCCGGGTTGGATGCCGTGGCCCGGGAGCTGGTGCGGGAGCTGAAGGTGGGCGGCATCATCCTCTTCGCCCGGAACCTGGAGAGCCCCGAGCAGGTCTGGCAATTGACCCACGACCTGCAACGAGAGGCCCGGGAGGCCGGCAGCCCGCCCCTGCTCATCGCCCTGGACCAGGAAGGCGGCCCGGTGCAACGTCTCAAGTCCCCCTTCACCCTGATCCCGGCGGCTCGGGAACTGGGCGCGACTGCCACCCCGGCAGTGGTGGAGGATTTGTCCCGACAGGTGGCCCGGGAACTCGCCCTGGTGGGCGTCAATATGAATCTGGCCCCGGTCCTGGACGTGGCTCGTTCGTCGGACTGCCCCCAATGGCAGCGAGCCTACGGCCAGGACCCCCGACAGGTGGCCCGCTTCGCCGGCGCCGCCATCCGGGGCTATTTGGCCGGAGGCGTCATCCCGGTGGCCAAACATTTCCCCGGCCTGGGGGACACGGTGGTCGATTCCCACCAGGTCCTGCCGTCGGCTCAATCTACCGATTCCACCCGAGAGACGGACCTGCTGCCCTTCCGGGAAGCGGTAGCCGCCGGTGTGCCGGCCGTCATGACCGCCCACCTGCTGGTGCCCCTCTGGGATTCCCGCCCGGCCACCCTGTCGGCCGTAGCCTTGCAAGGCTGGGTGCGCCAAAAGTTGGGGTTCCAGGGGGTGGTCATCACCGATGATCTGGAGATGGGGGCCATCGCCGGCCGGCTGTCGGTGGCCCAGGCTGCCCGGGAGGCCCTGGCCGCCGGGGCGGATCTCCTGCTCATCTGCAACAACTGGCAGGCGGCCCCGGACACGGTCCGGTTGCTGGCGGCAGATGCGACCCTGGGGGCCCGGGCGCGGGAAAGCGCCGCCAGACTGGAAGGGCTGCGCCGGAGCTTGCCTACGTCTACCGCCAGTCTGGCTGAGGTGCGGCAGTATTTCCGCGCGGAATGAAAATCAGTTCGCGATCAAGCAATTTTTCGTAGGGGCGGACCTAGGTGTCCGCCCTGATTGAGGGCGCACACGCAGGTGCGCCCCTACAGGAAGAAGCTTCCTTAACTTCTATGAGCACAACTTGGAAAAGAGGCTGAGGAAGGTCTGGCCGGGCTTGGGCAAAAATAAAATGGCCGGGAGGGGGAGCCCGGCCATCTGGAGAAAGGAGAAAATGGTTTAGGGTATTTTTCGGGGGTAACCTGCCTACACTTTATGCACAAACGATGCCAAAAAATCTATATTACTAATATTGCTTATATTTTAACATAATGAAAATGTTCTCTAATAAAAAGTGACTATTTTGCGTTCAATAATTTGTACGGGATGGGGGCAGCCGACCGGGATTTTCACCGTCAGTAACAGGAAGACATAGAAAACCCGCCGCGGAGGAGGGCCGGCCAAATTTTTTAACTCTCCACCAGGCCGGCCAATAATATCGCCCTGGCCTCAGCCACAACCCGCTCCGGAGAAAGGTCTTGAAGACATCGCGGCTCCGGGCACGGAATCTCCCGGCCTCGGGCGCAGGGGGCCTGGGGGCAGGGGCCGGTCAAAATCCGCACCTGCTCTCCCGGCGGCGCCCAGACTGCCGGGTTGGTGGGGCCGAACAGGGCCAAAACCCGGGGCCCGCCCAGGGCCGCGGCCAGGTGGGTGAGCCCGCTGTCATTCCCCAGAAACAGCCGGCAACGGCTGAGCGCCGCCGCCACCCGCGCCAGAGACGCCCCGGCCAGGAGGAGGTGCCCCTGGGCCGCCGACAGGGCCTTTAAGTACGGGACTGCGTCGGCTTCGGCGGGCCCCGCCAGCCAGATCACGCCTAACTTGAACTCCCAGGCCAGGGCCCGGCTCGTCTCATAGTAATGGGACAGGGGCCAGTTTTTGCCGGTGTGGCCGCTGCCCGGGGCCACGGCCAGCCAGGCGGTGGCGCCGGAAAATGCCGCTAACTCTGCCTGGTCAAGATCTTCCGGCAAGGTCAGACGAAATGATCCCGGCGTAACTTTGAGCCCGAGACCGGCCAGATGCAGGGCCTGAAGCGCCCCCACCGCCTCGCGGCCCCCGGCCGGAAACGACGGCACCCAATGAACCGCGGGAATGCCGGCCTGACGCAACCGCTCCGGCATCGGGGATTGCCGGTTCGGACTGAAGACTACGGCCAGTTGAAACGGAGCCAGGTCTGCCCGCAACTCCGGCGCTGGAGGACCGGCGGCAAAAAGTTGCGCCCAGCGGGACTCGCTGCTGTCCCACACCCCTGCCAGCGACAAGGTTCGGGACAACAACCGCCAGAGCGGCGGCTGACCCACACCGATGATTCGGGCCCGGGGATAACGTCGTCGCACGGCCAGCAGGGCCGGACCGGCCAGCAGCAGATCCCCCAACGCCCCCTGATGCCAGATGAGGATGTCTTGTCTAGCCAAGGGAAGATTCAGGTGCGCAGGCCTTTTTGGGCAGGAATATAATCCAATAATTTAAACTCGGTAGCCACCGAGGCCAGGGGCTCGCCCACCTGGATAATGCTGGCCTCATTAACCGGACCCAAAAGATCTTGGGCTCGATTGAGGTAACTAACGCGGTACGGATCGATTCTCATAAGGCGGGCGCAGGTAGAATCCACCGCGGTCAGGTTGCGGCCCATTACCAAGACCCCGGCGGTCTTGGGATCTCCCATGATGGGCCCGTCCCCCTCCATACCCACGATCCCATCCACGATGGCCAGGTGAGGCCGCAAGGTCGCATTGATATCCAGAATGGCGGACTCTATCCCGGCGCAATGCAAGACATTCTTCGGCCAGCCGTAATAGATCCCGGGCATGACGCCGAACATGTTCTTCAGGGACAGGGTAACCCCGGCCAGATGATGGGTCTTGAGCTTGGCAACCGAGACAATCAAATCCACCTGCTGAAAGATTGACGGGAAAGTCAGACTGGTTAGGCGGCTATACTGTCCGGCATTGGGCAGGACGTAACCATCCTGGTAATTCAGATCGATGAACGGAATCTTGTCTTCCCGCAGGACCTCGAATAGACCTGACTCCTGGAAGACGCGCAGGGTATCCTGGCAATGCCCCGGGCCTTCAGCCACCAGGACCCGGGAAGCGCCCATTTTAAGGAAGGCTTCGGCCGCCCCCCGCACCACCAGTGGATGAGTATTGATATGGAAATTTTTAGTTTTGCTCTCCACCAGGTTCGGCTTTAATAAAATCCTTTTGCCTTGGATTTCTGCGGGCGCCAGGCCAAGTTCCCGCAGACCGGCGACAATAACCGCGGCGATGTCAGCCTGATAGCTGGTTACTTTGGCGATAAAGGTCTTTTCCAGCCAGCGCCGCCGAAAATATCTTCTCAAATAGAAGCCGCCCGCGGCTAAAGCGGCGCCCCCGAGACAGGCTCCCAAAAATTCGCGGCGCGTAAAACCCATCAGTTTGCCTCTGGGGCAGTCAGCCCTGTGTCCTGATCTTGGCCGAAAATAGTCTCAAGCCCTCCAGAGAGGCAGGAAGCCAGGATCAGCAAAGAAAGCGCAGTCGTATCATAGCCCCCCAGCTGTTCATGGAGTTGCCAGCACTCCGCCAGCCAGGTAGAGGCCGCCGCCGGCCGTTCGCCCCAGGCGCCCAGACCCAAGAGACTAAAGGTCAGGGCAATGGGGGTCCTCAAACTCTGCACCCTGGATTTGAGATAATCCAGACTCGACTCCAGGCTGGACCTGGGGGTCAAACCCTTCAGGGCGTCGAGCGCCAAACCGGTATTCTCCGGCATCGGCCGCAACTCGGCGCCATACACCAGTCTATTGCCGTAATTCCAGCCACCGTGAAGGCATTGGCGGTCCAGGATCATCCGTCTGGCCTCCAAGACCCGGGGGTGGCTTCCCTGGCCGATCGCCTTCAGGGCAATAACCCCCAGGGCAGTGGGGTCAATCCAGGAATAGGTGCCCGTCACCCAAGGCCAGCCCTTGAGACTGGGATTATGCTCATCCGGCGCTTTGGCGGTCGGTTCAAAAACCACCCCGGAATGATTAAGTAAGAATTCGCTGGCGCGAGCCAACCCGTCTTGATGGGCCGGGGACTTATGCCAGGCCAGGATAGCCAACGGCGTCGGCCAATAGACTTCCGGATGTTCAGAGGAGATGCAGACTCGCCCGTCCGGGAGCTGGCTGGAGGCCAGGCGGGAGCGCGAGAGGTTGACGAACTCTTGATCAGCACCGCAGACGGTAAGAGCGAGGATGGCCCAGGCCGTGGCATCAGCCCGATAATGGCCCTGGTCGTGATTGCTGACGCCACCTTCCTTCAGAGCTCTCTTCCGTATGATTTCAAGACTACGGGAAACTAAGGCATCGGCCATATGCTTTGGAATTGACGGTTTATTTGTACCAATGATAGCATATTTCCGTGGTCCGATCAATGTCACTACCCAGATTTTGGTAGTGTCCCAATTCAAGCACAGGGGCAAACCAAGAATTCATACTTGGCTTATTTACTGTTGGCGAAAATTTGAGTTCTACCGGGGCACGGGGGCTCCCGTGCCCCAATTTTACGGATTTTAACAGGTCTTTCGGCTTTTCCTCAATGAAGAGCGCCCGGATTTCCTCGTCGCTGGGTTCCCCGGCCCGCTTCCGGGCTCATGGGTTTTGGGGTTGGGGCGCTGGAAGGAAAATTAAGCTGCGAATATCTGTTCGCTGGCGGGGAGTTTGCTCAGAGTAAGCTTTTTAAGCTCAACCTTCTTGCTGGCATTGTCGATATCGATGCCGACCAAACGCCCTTCGGCGTCGTAATCCAGCACCACTCCCTCGGAAATCTCACGACTCTCTGCGCTCTGCTGCTCAGATAGATCAATGTACAGGGAGTCCGTATCAGGGTAATAGCTGATCTTCATTCTTTGAATCCTCTATCAAGAAAAGCATTGTGGATGGTGACTTTGTCTTCAAGAGTGACAACCCTCAGAACTCTGCCTTCAAGCTCTTGAACCCGACCCCAGAATCGCCACCGATTGTCTTCTTGTGGCTCGATTCTGATGGGATTCTCCAAAACCTGTATGCACCATTCTTTTTGAAGATAGGGCCTTTTACGCAGCACTTCATTCTCAAAATACTGGGTATATTGGTATTGCGCCATATGGAAATATACGTTTTTAATCAGAAAAAAGCTAAGAGAATCTGTGAGAGAAAGAAGAGACGGACCCTGATATGTGAAAGGCCAACACCTCATTCCTTCCCGACGCCGGCAGTCAAGCCGGTAGCCCCGGAATCATCCCAATGGGGCACGGGGGCGCCCAAATCCTCTCCCTACTCCCGCCTCTCCGCCGCCAGGCGCCGGGCGGTGCGCGTGTGAAATTCGGGGCTGGGATCATTGGTCAGGAGATTCAAGGCGTCCTGATAGATTTGCCGGTTCAGGTCTTTCTCCCCGCCGCCGCCGGCGCTGAGTTCCAGGATGGCCTCGGTCAGCTCCGGCTCCGTCTCCAGTTCGGCCAGAAACTCCCGGGCCTTATCCGGGTCCACCCGGTGCAGCAGCACCGCGGCCAGGACCACCTTGGGGTCGCCGCCCTCGGCCTTGAGGAGCTCCTGGGCGTAATGGGCCGCCGCTTCCGTCGCCTCCCAGACCGCCGGGTCATCCTGCAGAAAATTCTGCACCTGCTCCGCCAGGAGCGCCTTGAAGGTCTGGGCCGCCTTCTTGGCCTTCACCAGGTCCGGAACGCACTTTTCGGCGTACTGGCACCATTCGGCGCAGCCCAGCTCGATCTTGGGGTTATAGAACATATGGCCGCACCAGGCGCAACGCCGCCGGGTGTCGTCCTTGAAGAACTCGATCTCGGCGCCGCACTTGGGGCATTCGGCCGCAAAGATGTCGCCGGGCTTCCAATAACGGGTATCCTGGCCGGGGCATTTCATCTGTTCCATGGCGAGCCTCACTTTCCCCCAACTTTTTGTTGCTGCAGGACCTGACCGGCGGTGCCCAAGGTGCAGATAGTCACCGGCAGGGTCTTGCCGGCGGCCTCCATGGCCTGGCGCACCACCTGCACCAGCCCGAAGCAGCAGGGCACTTCCATATTGACCACGGTGATCTCCTGGACGTCGTTTTCCTTCAGGATGGCCGTCAGCTTTTCCACCTGGGCCGCGGGGTCCTCGAACTTGGGACAGCCGCAAACCAACGCCTGGCCTTGCAGGAAGCGGGCGTGGAAGTCTCCGGCGGCAAAGGGGGCGCAGTCCGCCGCCACCAGCAATTTAGCCCCTTTCAGGAAGGGAGCCTTGGGGGCCACCAAACGCAGCTTCACCGGCCAATGGGCCAGGGCCGATTCCCCGCCGGCCGGGGCCGCGGCGGGACGCTGAAACTGCTGCATGCGGCTGCCGGGACAGACGAAGACCTCGGATGCCGGCGCCGGCGTTGCTGCCGGAGCAGGGGCCGCCTGGGGGGCGCCGTGGGCCGCGCCTGGCTGCGCCTCATATCCCGGGGCCGGCCCCACAAACTCGTCGGCCTCTCGCGCTTCGACGGTCAGCGCCCCCTGGGGACATTCCCCCAGACAGGCCCCCAGGCCGTCGCAGAACTTATCCGCCAGCAATTGCGCCTTGCCCGCCACGATCTGGATGGCCCCTTCGGCGCACGACGGCACGCACAGGCCGCAGCCGTCACATTTTTCCTGATCGATTTTAATGACTTGCCGTTTTGCCATGGTCGTCTTTTCTCCGATGATTGCGCTGGCCCACTCGATCCTGTCGGTATCGTTGGGATGTTAACTATATTTTAACCACGGCAGCCGAGTGTACCATGACTTAAGTCAAGGGTAGGAAAGCCGGAGAGAAAATAATTCGAAATTAATAACTTGAAACCCGAAACCCTTCTCAAGTTGACAGCCACCGGCCGGCCCCCTATAATCCGCCTAAATCGCGAGGTTTTATGGCTCCTTTCAAATCCTACCTCAAGGCCCTGAGGTTGCCCTTTCTCACCGGCTCACTGCTGCCGGTGGCCGCGGCCACCGCCCTGGCTTACTGGCTCCACCACGCCTTTAACCTGGGTTTCTTCTGCCTCAACCTCCTGGGCGTGGCCGGCCTGCACCTGGGGGCCAACCTGATCAACGACTATTACGATTCCTTCGGCAGCGACCCCTTGAACGTCAACGTCACCCCCTTCAGCGGCGGCAGCCGGGTGATCCAGAACCGGGAACTCGAGGCCGAGACCGTGAAGACCCTGGCCTATTTCTTCCTGGCCGTGGGGGTGGTCTGCGGCCTGGCCCTGATTTACGCCGGCCGCCACTGGGTGGCGGTCTTCGGTTTCCTGGGCCTGCTGACCGGCTTCTGCTATTCCGCCTCGCCGGTGCCACTGATGAGCCTGGGCCTGGGGGAAATCTTCATCTTTCTGGCCTTCGGGCCGCTCCTCACCCTGGGGTCATATTACGTCCAGACCGATAAGCTGGCCCCGGTGGGGGCTGCGGTGGGCCTGCCCCTGGCCTTTCTGATCACCGCCATCATCTGGATCAACGAGTTTCCCGACCTGGAGGCCGACGTGGCCGCGGCCAAGCGCCACCTGGTCGCCCGCCTGGGTCTGAGACTGTCCCGCTGGGTTTACGCCGCCCTGATGTTGGCGCCGTTTGCCAGCCTCTTGGTCCTGCTGGAATACTTCCTGCTGCCCGACCTGATCATCGCCGCCCTGGTGGCGCTGCCCCTGGCCCTGCGGGCCATCCGCCTGGTTTGGCGCACCGCGCCCACCGACCCCGACTTCGTCACGGCCCAGGCCCTCACCATCCAGACCCACTTCTGGCTGGGCCTGACCCAAACCCTGGCCCTGCTGTACGCCGCCTGGGGGCGGTGACTAGTAAAATGAGGGATATATCCAATGTATCATTATGAAGTAATAAGTGACGAAATTATATTTGAGGAATTTATTCGGGACTTATTTAATGTAGACCATAACACACAATCATTTCAGCTATACAAGTCTAAGGGTGGAGTACAACATGGTATCGATGTATTCTCAACCGAGAAGCGAATCGTCATTCAGTGCAAAAAGAAGGACACATCTCGCCCGGATAAAACGCTGAGGGCTGAGCTTATGGATGATCTAAGTATAAGTTTACAACTTATTGAACTACTGCCATTTGACTTTGATGTGTTTATATTAGCCTCAACGACGAAAAAATATGGAGAGGTTCAAGATCATGCAGCAAAAATATCCCAACAGAAGCCATTTGATATTCAATTTTTAAGTTGGAAAGATATTGAGAAATTGATCCATAGGTATATAAATATTCGCGAAAAATACTATCCTCATCTTTTTTCGCATAAAATACCATCTCCACAATTTTTTAATATATCCCAGCACATCAATCATAGTAATATCTATGGAAACGTTCGGCAAATCGCGGAACATAAAAATTATCATTATACAACCATAAAACCTCCTGATATAAAGATACTTCCCCCTATCGGAAGTATCGGAGCTAATCCCTTATTGAAGCAAGCCATTAAATCGAAATTCGATAAATTGGGCGAGGAACGAGAGAAACGGTTCGGGAAAAACGCCTATCGTGTGATGTATAATAATTTCAAAAGGGACTTTGGAATTGAAGGCAAATGGACCGTAATTTGGGAATGGCCAGAAGCATGCGCAGATGAAATTCTCAAATACCTAGTCGAGAAAAATTACAATACGATGGCAGGACGGGTTGAGAAAGCTGCAACAAAACCTGGATATGTACATAAACGACCATATTTATATAAACGAGAGAAGGAATTACTCGCACAAATTGGAGTAGAAATATCAAGTGAAGAGGTGAAAGGCTATTTATATCGGTATTTTGGCGTAATCTCTCATAAAAATTTGACGAATTTGCAACATTGGCAATGGGTCTGTTATTTGGAAAAAGAAGTAGAAAAGATGTACAAATAATTGGCATTATCCAGCCCCTAAACTGAAAGCTATCTTAAATCAAGCAAAGGAAAATCATGCCAAACCAATCGACCTCACCGGTCTTAGTGGAAGTAACCCGCGGGCCCGAAGTGGAGTCCCGCCATCGCGGCCAGATGGTGGTGGCGGATGCCACCGGCAAGCTGCACCAGCAGTTGGGCGACCCGGAAGTGTTGGTCTGTCTGCGCTCCCTGGCCAAGCCCTTCCAGGCCCTGGCCGTCCTGACCAGCGGGGCGGCGAAGGCCTTCGGATTCGGGGGCGCGGAACTGGCCCTGTTTTCCGGGTCCCTCTCCGGCCAGAACTTCCAGACCTTTCTGATCACCTCCATCCTGGAGCGCCTGGGCCTTAAAGCCGACGCCTTGCAGTGCGGCACGCATCCGCCCTTGCATAAACCCACGGCCCAGGCCCTGGCCAAGGCCGGCCAGAAACCTTCTCCCCTGCAGCATACCTGCGCCGGCAAGCATACCGCCATGCTGGCCCTCTGCGTCCACCACGGCTGGCCTAGCGAGGATTACCTGAATCCGGCCCATCCGGTGCAGCAGCTCATCCTGGGCCACGTGGCCCGGATGGTGGGGGTGCCCAAGGCGCAGATTCCGGTGGCCATCGACGGCTGCGGCGCCCCGGTCTTCTACGTGCCCTTGAAGAACATCGCCCTGGGCTACGCCCGCCTGGCCGCGTCCCAGCCGGGCTCCCCCGCGGGAGAGTTGATGGAGGCCATTCTGACTCACCCCCGGCACAGCGCCGGCGACGGCCGCCTGGATACCGAAGTGATGCAGGCGCTGCCGGGAAAGATCTTCGCCAAAGCCGGCTCGGAGGGCGGCTACGCCTTCGCCCTGATTGACGGCGCCCTGGGGGTGGCCCTGAAGATCGAAGACGGCGGCATCCGGGCCGTGAACCCCAGCGTCGTCGCCCTGCTGGCGCAACTGGGCGCCCTGACCCTGGCCGCCGAAAAAGCCCTGGCCGCCTTCCGCCAGCCCGCCATCCTCAATCACCGCCAGGAGGAAGTGGGGCGCATCCGGCCGGTCTTCAAACTGTGAGCTGAAATGTTGCAGGGGCGGCGAGCGCGCCGCCCCTACGAGCATCCCAACTCCGCCGCCCTGAGAAAACCCCTTGAATCTCCCCCCGATCATGCTATAGTTTGAAAATTATGTTCGGCTGGGCCGAGGCCGGGAAAAGGGGAATCAGCGAATAACCATGAAAGTCCTATGGGCCCCGTGGCGCATGGATTATATCCTGGGCGAGGACAAGCCGGCGGGCTGTATCTTCTGCCCGGAAGCGGGGGAAGACCTGGCCGAGCGGCTGGTCCTCTTCAGCGGCCGCCTCACCCGGGTGATGATGAATAAATACCCGTATATCAACGGGCATCTGCTCATCTCACCCCTGCGGCATACCCCCGGCCTGGACCACCTCACCCCGGCGGAGAATCTGGACCTCATGGCCAAGCTTAGGGAATCCATGGCCATTTTAAAGCGGCTGATGCACCCCGACGGCTTCAACGTCGGCCTCAACCTGGGAATCGTGGCCGGGGCCGGGGTGGAGAGCCACCTCCATTTTCACGTGGTGCCCCGTTGGAACGGCGACACCAATTTCATCCCGGTCTTTGCCGACGTCCGGGTGATTCCGGAACATTTCCGCCAAACCTATGAGCGCCTGGCCCCTCACTTCCAGGCCCTCTGCGACGAGGTTCAGACATGCGTTTCCTTAAAGTAATCATCTCCACCATCATCATCGTCCTGGCCATCGTCTTCCTCATCGAAAACCTGGAGACGCTGCGGCACGCGGTGACCCTGAAGCTGGATCTCTACGTAGGCCATTGGGCCAGTCCCGAGGTGCCGCTTTGGGTGCTGGTCCTGTTCTGTTTCTTCCTGGGGGCCTTTACCGCTTCCCTCTACGGCATCTACGAGGTTATCGTCCAGCGCCAGACCATCCGCCAGCTCAAGCATAATCTGGAGATCCTGGCCTCGGAACTGAAGCAGGCCGGCGTCGCAGCCGAAGGCGCGGCCGCTTCCGCGGAATCCAGGACCGCCCCCCGAACCGAGTGATTGCCTGGGGGTTCAATCCTCACGGGAGGACCTGAGCCCCTGACAAAATTCCCGCAAGTTTTTGTGCCGCCATGGCCGAGTCCCCGCCGGATAAAATCACCCCTATGCTGCGGCAGTATCTGGACCTCAAGGCCAGGTACGCCGACGCCCTGCTCCTTTTCCAGATGGGCGATTTTTACGAGACCTTCTTCGGGGACGCCGAAGTCGCCGCGGCGACCCTGAACATCGCCCTGACCTCCCGGAGCCGCGCCGACGCCGAGCGCATCCCCATGGCCGGCTTTCCCATCCATGCCGCCCAAAGTTACATCGCCAAACTGCTGGACGCGGGCCTCAAGGTGGTGGTCTGCGACCAGACGGAGGACCCGGCCCAGGCCAAGGGCCTGGTGCGCCGGGAGGTGACCCGGGTCCTCACCCGGGGCACCCTGGTGGACCCGGCGGCCCTGGACGCCCGGCGCGACAATTACCTGGCCGCGCTGAATCTTAAGGGTGAAAAATGGGGCCTGGCGTATCTTTCGGTCTCCACCGGCGAGTTCCGCCTCACCCAGGGGGAAGGGGCCGACAGCCTGGGCGACGAGCTCTGGCGCCTGAAGCCGGCGGAACTCATCGTCCCCGAAGAGGCGGACCTGGGCCTGTTGACCGCGGCTTTGGCGCCCTTCGACACCCCGCCCACCCGGCGGCTCCTGGGCCGTTACGCCTTTGACCCGGAGGCGGCCCGGCGGGAACTGGGCCGGGCCCTGGGCACCCTGTTCCTGGACGGCTTCGGCGTGGAAGACCACGCCCTGGGGGTAGCCGCGGCCGGGGCCATCCTCCGCTATCTGCACGACTCCCACACCCCGGAACTCCCCCATCTGGACCGGCTGATCCCCTACACCCGGGACGACTACCTGGGCCTGGATGAAGCCACCCTGAGGCACCTGGAGATCTTCGAGACCTGGCGCAGCCGCTCCCGCCAGGGCTCGCTTTTGGACGCCCTGGACTGCACCGTCACCCCCATGGGGGCCCGGCGCCTGGGCCGCTGGCTGCGCTATCCCTTGAAGGAGCTGGCGGCCATCGAGGCCAGACTGGACGGAGTCGAATTCTTTCTGACCGAAGACCTGTTGCGGCCCCGCTGGCGCCAGACCCTGAAGGGCCTGGGCGACCTGGAGCGCCTCACCGCCCGGGTGG